>JAJYOI010000017.1 GCA_021796275.1 Bacteroidota bacterium | reverse complement strand
AGAGCAAATTGTTTTAGTGGGCGGAATTTTGGAGAAAGAGGCATCGCTGATTGATTCGGCGGCGGAAGAGCTGGAAAAGATTTCTAAGAACAAATAGCACCTTTGCATCTTAGCGGTGAAAAAATAATTGCCACAAAGACGCGATGATGCAAGCCCGAAGGGCTGACATTGTTATAGAAAAAGAAATCCGCCAACAACTAAAACTCCGAAGGAGTGACAAAGATGGCAGGCACATATTCACAAATCTATCTCCAAATTGTATTTGCGGTACGCGGCAGGCAAAATCTCATCGGGGCGTCATGGAAAAACGATTTGCATAAATACATTGCTGGCATTATTAAGAGGAAAGAACAAAAGCCGATTATTGTCAATGGGATGCCCGATCATATCCACGTTTTTGTGGGATTAAAGCCTTCGATGAAAATTGCAGATTTAGTCAGAGATATAAAAAACAATTCAACCAATTTCATTAACGACAACCATCTCATCAAAGGAAAATTTTCCTGGCAAGAAGGGTACAGCGCATTTTCGTACGGGCATTCACAAATCGAAAGAGTGTACAATTATATTAAAAATCAGGAACAGCATCACAAAAAGAGAACATTCAAAGAAGAATATCTCGGATTGTTGAAAGCGTTTAATATTCTGTATGAAGAGAGGTATCTTTTTGAATGGATCGAATAATGTCACCCCTTCGGGGTTTGATATAGGCTTTAACAACAATGCTATAATAATATCATCCCTTCGGGATTTCTGCAAAATATGAATAGCGTCTTAGCGGTGAAAAAATAATTACCGCAATGACGCAATGAAAACGATAAGGACAAATTTTCATGAAAAAACTTTTTCTCACTGTGCTTTCGGTAATTTTTTTTATGATTGCGCCGCTCGCTGCACAGCAAATATATCCTCCGACGACAGAAGACCCCGTGCTTCAGCAAAAGTTGAGTGACCTTATTAAAGACTTTCGCGGTCAAGTCGGAATCTATGTTCATCAGTTTTCAACCGGGAAAACTGTCGCCATCAACGCCGACACGCTTTTTCCGACGGCGAGCATGATCAAAGTTTCCATCATGCTGAAACTGTTTGACAGGGTTGACAAAGGCGAATTGAAATACGATTCGGTGCTCGTGTACCGCGATTCGCTCAATTCGTACGGCGACGGCGGCATCTGCGGCTCGCTGAAAGACAGCACGCGCATTCCTCTTGCCGAAGTTGCGATGCTAATGATGACGATGAGCGATAACATTGCGGCATTGTGGTGCCAAACGCTTGCGGATAGTGGGCAAGCAATTAATCAATGGTTAGAAGATCACGGCTTTCACAACACACGTGTCAACTCGCGCACACCGGGCAGACACGGCGATTGGGAAAAATACGGCTGGGGACAAACGACGCCGCACGAAATGTGCGGACTCTTCACAATGATTCATGACGGCAAAGCGGTGAGTCCCGCCGCGAGCGAAGAAATGTTCCGCGTGCTCTCACGCGATTATTGGGACAAGATGGCGCTCGGAGAAATTCCGCCGGATGTTCATGTTGCGGCAAAGGACGGTGCCGTGGATGCATCGAAATCCGAGACGGTATTCGTGAGTGCGCCATCGGGCGATTATGTTTTCTGCGTCATCACCAATCACCAGCAAGACCAGCGGTGGGCAGAAGACAACGAAGGCTATGTGCTTTTGCGAAATGTTTCACGATTGCTGTGGCATTACTTTGAGCCGGCATCAACATGGAAGCCCGCTGACGGAATGGAGAACTATTGGAAATGAGCTGCGTCATTCATACAGTTTCGGATGAACAGATGGAAATTGTCCGTCAGCTTTTTCGTGAATACGAAAAAGAGCTTGATGAAGATTTGTGCTTTCAGGGATTTGAAGAAGAGCTTGCAGGCTTGCCCGGAAAATACGCGTCTCCCGATGGACGATTGCTGATTGCGACGAGTGAAGGAAAAGTTTCTGGCTGTGTAGCATTAAGAAAAATGTCCGACGGAATCTGCGAGATGAAACGGTTGTTCGTCCGTACGGAATTCCGCGGCGACGGCACCGGGCGCGAGCTTGCCGTTGCGATCATTCGCGAAGCACATGCAATCGGCTACCGCACAATGCGGCTCGATACATTGCAGAAGCTTCAGCCGGCTATTGCACTGTACCATTCACTTGGATTTAAAACTGTGGAGCCATATTACCATAATCCGCTTGAAGGAACTGTGTATATGGAGTTGGAGATTGGACATGATTTTGTCTGAAACTCTTTATTATAGGAAGAACATTCTATGAAAAACTTTCGCACTGCATTTTACATCTTTTTGATTACCACTGTGCCGCAGGTTTTTACTTTTGGCGCGCAGCGAAACTTCACCGCCATCGATCATGTGAAACTTGAAATGCCGTCGTCTATTGCACTTTCGCCTGATGGGAAACTGATTGCCTTCACGATTCGCAAGCCGAATCTTGAAACCAGCACATGGATGACACAGGTGTATCTTCTCACTATCGCGGACAAATCCGTGCGACAAATGACATCGTCAACGGCAAGTTGCTATTCTCCTGCCTGGTCGCCGGATGGAAAATGGCTGACGTTTGTTTCATCACGCGATTTTCTTGACGATACGCTTCACAAGCATCGTGGCACACCTCAGCTTTTTGCTTTGCCGATGAACGGCGGCGAAGCAACCGCATTGACCGATCTTCCGAATGGAATAGAAGAATATCATTGGTCGCCAGATGGAAAGACAATTGCCATTCTTTCAGAGGAAGAGCTTTCTAAAGAAAAGCAAGCAGAGACAGAACAGCGGAAGAACCTGAAAATGGATTGGACATCGTCGCTCGATCCGAAACAGGAAAAAGATTTTTGGCTGTTCAACGTTGCATCACGAACTGCGCGCAAAGTGAAAACGCTTGACCGGGGCGTGGAAGACCTTTCATGGTCGCCGGACAACAAAACGCTTGTGTATCAAACTAATTACACAGGCGAGTACAACGATGCACAGAAATACGATCTCTGGACGATTAACATTGACGGCAATCAAACACAGCTTACCTCTGCCGCCGGACCGGAAACCCATGCTCGGTTCTCGCCGGATGGAAAATTCATTGCCTATATCACGCAGACCGTTCCTGACATCGAGTTTGCAAAAACGGAACTGAACGTGATGAATGCAGATGGAAAAAGCAGCCGCAATCTTACAAAATCGTTCACGTATGCCGCTAATAATTGTGAGTGGTCGCCCGATGGAAAGACAATCATTGTCGAAACGAACGAGCGGACAAACGCGTATCTTTACAAAGTAAATCCCGAATCCGGAAAACTTGAAAAGCTTACCGACGGTGCATTCACACTTTCTGAAATCTCCACAAGCAAATCGGGACTTCTTGCTACTACAAAGGAAACGGCAACGACACTGTGTGAGATTGCTCTGATAAGAAAAGGGAGCGTTGAAACGCTGACCGATTTTTCCAAACAGCTTGCGGAGTTTCCACAGACATCGCAAGAAGTGATTTCTGTGAAAAGCCGCGACGGGAAATATGACATCGAAGCGGTGCTTGTAAAGCCGGCAGGGTATGTTGATGGGAAAAAGTACCCGCTGCTGCTCGCCTATCACGGCGGGCCGTTCGGCAATTATCATAATGTGTGGTACCAATATTATCCCGTACAGGAGATTGCGGACGAAGGAGCGATGGTGGTGATGCCGAACGTGCGCGGGAGCGCGGGTTGCTCGGATGAATTTGCGCAGTCGAACCGGTATGATCTTGGCGGCGGCGATTTCCGTGACGCGATGGATGTGGTTGATTATTTGATTCAAAAAGGATTTGTGGACAGTACAAAAATGGGCGTGACCGGCGGCAGTTACGGCGGGTACATGACGAACTGGACGATTTCGCAGACGCCGCGATTCAAATCTGCCGTTTCAATGTATGGCATCTTTAGCTGGTTCACCGATTGGAGCAATTCATTTCAGCCGTCATTCGAACAAATGTATTTCGGTTACAATTACTGGGAGAAGCCGCTTGACACGAACAGTTTGTGGATCCGCACATCGGCAATGGCGTACGTAAAAAATATTATCACGCCGACGCTGATTCTTCACGGCACTGAAGATGTGTACACAAACATTGCCAACTCGCGCGAAATGTATCAGGCGCTTCACGAACTCGGACGGACTGTAGAATTTGTCGTGTATCCACGAGCCGGACACGGCTTGCGCAACGAACCGAACGAATATATCAACGTTCTTGATCGTTCGGTACAATGGTTTTCCAAGTACACTTTGGAGAAGGAATAATCTTTGTATGCATAATTTTATTTTCAGCCAAACATCGCTGGTGCTTATTATTATAGCAGGAATCACTGCGGGCGTCATTCACGTTTTTTCCGGACCCGATCATCTTGCCGCTATCGCGCCGCTGGCAATTCCGCCAGAGGCGGATCAGCCTTTGGCTGAGAAACGCGAGCGCGGTGCATGGCGCACCGGTCTGCGCTGGGGACTGGGACATGCTTCGGGTGTAGCTGTTGTCGGAATTCTATCGCTTATCCTGCGCGATATTTTGCCGATTGATCTTATTTCGAGCTGGAGCGATCGTTTCGTCGGCGTCATTTTGATCGGCATCGGTCTGTGGACGCTGCGTCAGGCATTGCATGTTCATACTCATCTACATGTTCACGACGGCGAAACGCATGAACACGTTCACATTCACAGCAGTGCAGATGTAAAATCGCATTCAGCAAAGAATCATATTCACACCCACGCCGCGTTCGGCATCGGCACACTGCACGGCCTCGCCGGAAGCTCGCATGTTTTTGCAATCGTTCCAATGCTTGCCATGCCGTCAAACGCACTGGCAGTGCTGTTCCTTGGTTCGTACGGAATTGGAACAATCGCCGCAATGATCTTTTTTGCTTCTGCAATCAATTCGCTCTCGGTCCGTTTTGCAAGCACAGCAAAAGTATATCGCGGAGTGATGTTTGTATGTTCAGGACTTGCGGTTGGCATCGGAAGCATTTGGCTTCTTGGTTTCAGCTTTTGAAAAACACAGCAGCAGAGATGTCGGACACCTCTGAGGTGTCCGACATCTGGCACAATTAAAAAATTTTCTGATTATATTTATCCTGCGCTTTCAAATTGAAAATCACGGTGCGCCCTGAGCGTACCGTGCACTGAACTCTCATTCATTCAAGTGAGGCAGCCCAATGTTTAAAAATCATCCGAAGGGATTGTACGTTCTTTTCTTCACTGAAATGTGGGAGCGGTTCGGCTTCTATACCGTGCTCGCGATTTTCGTTCTTTACCTGCAGGAAAATTTTCACTGGGATGCCGCAACGATCGGAAACATTTACGGCTTATTCATCGCTGCGACTTTCTTCCTTCCGCTTTTCGGCGGGATGGTGAGCGACCGGTTGTTGGGTTACGGCAGAACCATCGTCCTGGGTGCAAGCACGTCGTGCATCGGCTATGCGTTGCTGGCTGTGCCGACGAAAGAGCCGGCGCTGCTCTTCACCGCGTTGTGCATAATCGCGATCGGAAACGGTTTATTTAAACCGAACACGTATGTCATCGTCGGGAATCTCTATTCGCAATCGAACGGTTCATTGAAAGATGCTGCGTTCAACATTTTTTACATGGGAATAAATTTAGGTGCGTTCCTCGGGCCGATTGCCGCGGCGGCAACAAAGAATTTTATGCTGACGCATTTTCACACCTCGCTCGCCCACGCGTACAATGCGGCATTCGGCGTTTGTTCGATCGGGCTTCTTCTCAGCATTACGATTTTTTTGTCGTTTAGAAAATATTATCAGGCGGCGGATTACCGGACGAAAGATTCACACGCGCCGAAGGAAGAAATCATATTAACAAAACCGCAGGAAAAGGAACGCATTACCGCGCTGCTGATCATCTTTGCGATCATCATTTTTTTCTGGATGACCTATTATCAGAACGGCTTCACGCTGACATTGTTTGCAAAAAATTATACGGCAACCATGGTTGACAGACTGACCTATCTTTTGTTCAATCCAATTTCACTCCTTTCAATTATGGCGCTCATTCTATGTTTATCAACCGCGGTGAGAAAAGCTTCGTCGAAAAAAGCGCGATCGATTTGCGGAGCAGTGTCGCTGGCTGCGGCTGCCGCCATCGTATTCAAATTTTTCACATTTTCCGACCTCAGCCCGATTTCACCCGAGAGCTTCCAGTCGTTCAATCCGCTGTTTATTTTATTCCTCACACCGATCATCGTCGGCGGATTTGCATGGCTCAACAAAAAGAAAATGGAGCCTTCTTCTCCCGGCAAGATAGGGCTTGGTATGTTTGTCACCGCATTAGCATTCACTATCATGATTTTTGCATCGCTCGGTTTGCCTTCTTCCACATCTGCGGCAACGACTGCGTTCGCGCGTGTCAGCCCGTACTGGCTGATTTCGTCATATTTTGTCATCACGCTTGCAGAATTGTTTTTAAGCCCGATGGGAATTTCGTTTGTTTCCAAAGTTGCGCCGCCGCGGATGAAAGGGATGATGATGGGAGGATGGTTCGCTGGGCAAGCAGTCGGCAGTTACCTTGCAGGATTTGTCGGACGATTTTATGTTAAATTAGAATTATGGCAATTCTTTTTAATACTTGTTTTTGCTGCAATTATTTCGTGGCTTCTCATTTTGATTTTTCTGAAGAAACTAAAACACGCCGCTGAAGCGTAGTTTTTTATTTCAGTGCACACAAACAGAAGCAAGATTGCTAGCTTAGTGGATGAATGGATTAATGATTTGACCGCGAATCCAACGATCCACTAATCCATCAATCCGTTTTTTCACGTCATTGTGACTTAGTGATTATGGGATTGGGGGAACTCGCCTTCGGGGATCGCTGTTGATTGACTGTAAGAAGCAATGAAATTCTCAATTCACAAACAAACCAAATATCCACGTTAAACGAGCTTAGCCCCGCCGCCATTTCGTTACCATCTCAATTAACAACTTACCGTCAACGCTTTACCAAACAGGAATTCGTGTATGGCTACGGACAGAATGGACAGAAAAGAATTTTTATCGCTTCTTGGTTTAGGCGCAGCGGCGCTGACATGCAGTTATTTTCTTGCCGGATGTTCACCTAATTCCAGCAATCTTATTACTGCTCCGCCGACGAATGTTGATTTCACTCTTGACCTGACCGACCCGGCGAACAGTGCTTTGAAAAATAACGGCGGCTATCTCTACAAGAACGGCGTCATTGTTGCGCGCACCGCAGCTGGATCGTATGTCGCCGTGAGCATGACCTGCACACACGCCGGAGGCACTGTATATTACGATACAAACGGCAACGAATTTCATTGCCCTGTTCATGGCTCGAACTTCGCAACGAACGGCTCAGTTATCAACGGCCCCGCCGCAAGCCCGTTGATGAAATACAACACATCGCTGTCGGGCACATCGCTGAGAGTGTACTCATAACGAAGCATGGCTGAATACCAAAAATGATTCAAGGCTCAAGAAGCGAAACACCGACATTGTAAACCCTGAACCTTAAATCTCCCTTTTCCCCCAACTGCAAAAAAACCTTTTTTCAGCAGTTGCCTCTTAATTCCCCGTGAAGTATTTTCTTACGTTCTGCTTCCCTCTGTGTGGGTAGTAGAATATTTTTCTCCACATTTTTGAAGGAATGCCATGAAACCATCCGGACAATTTTTTGCAGTGATGTTGACCGTTTTTCTCATCGCTTCAGTGCCGCATTGCGCATCTGCACAGAAAATGAAAGCGAAATCCTCTGAATCAACCCCGCCTTCCGTTTCAGACGAAATTCTTCTCAAGTCAATGAAAGCGCGCAGCATAGGTCCGGCAATCATGGGCGGGCGCGTCTCGTCCATCGCACTTGATTCGAAAGACCCGTTCACGTTTTATGTCGGGCTTGGAACCGGCGGCGTGATGAAAACCTCCGACGACGGTGCAACCTTCTCTGCAATTTTTGAAAAGGAACCGGTCGCATCAATCGGCGCGATTACCGTTGATCCGACAAACCCGAAAAGCATTTGGGTCGGCACCGGAGAAGCGAATGATCGCAACAGTTCGAGCTGGGGCGACGGAGTGTATCATTCCACCGATGGCGGCGGAACGTGGACAAATGTCGGATTGAAGGAAAGCAAAACGATTGCACGCATTGCTGTAAATCCGAAAGATTCGAACGCAGTTTTCGTTGCAGCGATGGGCGACCTGTGGAATCCGGGCGGCGAGCGCGGGCTTTACAGAACAACAGACGGCGGCAAAACGTGGAAACCCGTTCTGACTGCATCAAAAGATGAAGCGGAAAAAGTCGGCTGCGGAGATGTTGTGATTGCCGATTCGAATACTGTGTATGCTGCATTGTATGCGCGCCGCAGAACTCCGTGGTCGTTCGTGTACGGCGCATCGTACACCGATGGAAAAGATGTCGGTGGGATTTTCAAAAGCACTGACGGCGGAACAACATGGAAAAAACTGACAAACGGTTTGCCGGCATTGACCGGACGCATCGGCCTCGATGTCTTTCAAAAAAATCCGAGCGTGATTTATGCAGTTGTGCAAAGTGACGAAGGAGGAACAGTTGATATTGACAATGTGCACAGCAAAAGCGGCGGAATCTTTCGTTCTGAAAATGGCGGAGAAACATGGACGCGCTTAAGTCCGCTTGAGCCGCGCCCGTTTTATTTCAGCCAGATCCGCGTTGATCCGGTTGATATGAAGCGCGTGTACGTGCTCGGCTTTATGCTCCATGTTTCCGACGACAGTGGAAAAACATTTCAGGAAAATTTCTTCAAAAATATTCATTCTGATTGCCATGCACTTGCCATTGATCCGCGCACATCAAAAACGAGTGCCGCGGGTACCGTCACACATTGCACCAAAATTCTTCTCGGCACTGACGGCGGCATTTATCAAAGCTTCAATGGCGGAAGCGCATGGGTATTTCTCAATAAGTTTGCCGGCGGAGAATTTTATCATGTTATCACTGATATGAGCATGCCGTACCGCATCGCGGGCGGGCTTCAGGATAATCTGAATTGGGTTGGGCCGAGCATGACGTATTCGAAAGAAGGAATTACAAATTGCGATTGGACCAATCTCGGCGGAGGAGACGGATTTTACTGCGTTTTTGATCCGCATGATCCAAACATAATGTACGCTGAATCGCAGGAAGGCTACGTTCACAGCATCAATCTGAAAACAGGCGAGACGCGCGGCTTGCGTCCGCAGCCGGCGGAAGGCGAAACGGGATTTCGTTTTCATTGGGATGCGCCGCTCATTCCGAGCATTCACGACACCGGCGCCATGTATCTTGGCGGCAATCGGATTTTCAAACTCTACGACCACGGCAAACAATGGAAAGCTATCAGCCCGGATCTTTCCACTCAAAATCTGAAACGTATTCTCACCACCGGCAGCGGCGCGGAAAATTACGGCGTCGTGTACGCGCTTGCCGAATCGCCGGTGAAAGCAGGAATGCTCTGGGCCGGAACCGACGACGGAAAATTGTGGGTTACTGAGAATGAAGGCGAAACATGGACTGACCTCACCGAGCATTTGCCGAAGACGATCAAAGGCGAATGGATAAGCTGTGTCGAGCCGGGGCATTTTGATTCGAAGACCACGTACCTTTCAGTCATCGGATATCCGGGCGGAAATTATGCGCCGCTTGTTTTCAAAACCACCGATGAGGGAAAAACGTGGAAGAGTATTGCGGGCAATCTTCCTGCTAACGGTCCGGTGCGCGTGATTCGCGAGGACCTCCACAATTCCGATCTCCTTTTTGCCGGAACAGAATTCGGATTGTTTGTCAGTTTCGACGGCGGAGAGAAGTGGACTAAGTTCGGCGGTCTTCCCACCGTTGCTGTTGACGATATGACCATTCAACCGCGTGAGCTCGATCTTGTTATCGCAACGCACGGGCGAAGCCTTTATATCCTTGACGATATTCGTCCCCTTGAAGGCTTTGTTGATTCAGTGCGTGAGAAACCGCTGACGCTGTTTGCCCCGCGTCCCGCGTACGGATTCTATCCAAATGAAGGATGGACAGAATCGTCAGGCAGCGCGGTGTACCGCGGAAGCAATCCTCCGGAAGGTGCGACGATTACATTCTTCATCAAAGAATATACCGGCGATCCGGCAACGGTAACGATCACCAACGCCGCAGGGCGCACGGTTGCAAACATCAATTCGCCGGGCGTGCCGGGATTTAATCGCGTGACGTGGGATTTGCGCCCGTCGGCTGAGTTCATCAACAATTACGGAGGCGAGGGAAGAAAATTTATGGCGTCCGGTGAATATACCGTCACGGTGAAACACGGAAAGGAAACAGCGAAGCAAAAATTTCAGGTGAACATTGCACCGGGAATTGAAACGAGATGAAAATTTATCTCACGCAAAGCCGCAAAGAAATTTTTCATTTGCTGAATGACAATAGAGGTGATATGCTAAAACGTGTAATTTTCTTTTGTTTTTTCTTTTTCGCATCACTGACGCCCTTGGCGCCATGTTCCATTGCGGCACAAGATCTTCAGCCGAAGGCTGATCCACCTTTGGCGGAGAAGTACATCGAGTATGACACGGACATTATTCCACCGGCAGAATACAAAGCACGTCGCGATTCAATGATGAAAGAACTCGGTGAGAACTCCGTTGCAGTGTTTTATTCTGCGCCGGAGCGTGTGCGTAACGGCGATGTGGAATATCCGTATCATCAAAACGATAATTTTTATTATCTCACGGGGTTTTCTGAACCGAATGCAATTTTGTTTTTGATTCCCGCCGGCACGATGGTACACGACCCATCCGATACTTCAAAGATGATGCTGACGAAAGAAATTCTGTTCGTGCAGCCGCGCGTTCCATCACGCGAACAATGGACGGGACGCCGTTACGGACCGGAAGGTGCAATGAAACTCCGCGGCTTTACGTACGCCATGACAAATGACAAATTCAAATCAATGTTCACGCGGATTCTTTTTTCAAGCAGGCCAAAGCGTTTGTATGTGCCGTCTTTCGCATCGGATTTCGACGGCGAAATTAAAGAGCTGATGCAGCCGGTACAAAATATTATCGATCAATCGCCGGCGTGGCATTCCTCAATTGAAGTCTGCGATCCGGGCCCTCTTGTATATTCAATGCGTGCGGTGAAATCGCCCGCAGAAATTGCGATGATCAGAAAAGCAGCGCACATCAGCGCGGTAGCGCACAATCAAGCGATGATGTCGTGCGAGCCGGAAATGCACGAGTACGATTTACAGGCGCTGTATCTCTACGTCTTTCACCGCATGGGTGCGGAAGACATTCCGTATCCGTGCATTGTCGGTGCGGCGGAAAATTCAGTGATTCTTCATTACGAAACTGACCGGAGAGAAATTCATGACGGCGATCTTGTGCTCGCGGATTGTGCGGCAGAATATCACAACTACGCCTCCGATGTGACGCGCACATATCCCGTCAACGGAAAATTCACCGAACCGCAAAAAGCAATCTACAAAATCGTGCTCGATGCATCGAATGCATGCATCAATCTTATCAAACCCGGAGTCAGCTGGAGAGATGTTCAGGCGAAGTCGGAAGAAGTGATCACGGATGGACTTTACAAACTCGGCATAATCAAAGAGAAAAGCAGAGAACAAATGCGCCGCTTCTACATGCACGGCGTTGGACATCCGGTCGGACTTGATGTGCACGATGCCGGAAAAGATACGCTCGCCACAGGAATGGTGATGACCGTAGAACCGGGAATTTACATTGCCGAAGGAAGCGAAGGTGTTGATTCAAAATATTTCAACATTGGCGTGCGGATTGAAGATGATATTCTTGTCACCGCCGACGGATATGAAATTCTTTCAAAAGAATCGCCGCGCGACATCAAAGATATCGAAATACTGATGCGGAAAAAAGGAATCGGCAATCAGCCGCTGCAGTGAAAACGTCTGACAGCGTTTCGTGCTGTCTGACGTTCCCTCAGACATCAAAATCCGGCTCAATTCAATTTTTAATTTGAATATTCGCAATAAAAAGAGTACTTTACGGGACAATTCTTTGCGTTTTTCCCATTATCCGCATGTTCAAATGAAGCGACTATTTGTTACTGCGATATTTTTTTCCTTTCCAGCAATAATCTTCGCCGGGATATCTGACCGGACGGTGAGAGCAATCCGTATTTCCACTCCGCCTGTCATTGACGGTTATGATAACGATTCTGTCTGGGCATTAGCGCAACCGACGGGCAACTTTCTTCAAAGAGATCCGCTGGAAGGAGCGAAGCCCACCGAGCCCACAGAAATCCGCGTGTTGTATGATAATCATGCGCTCTACTTTTTCTGTATGATGTACGACTCAGAACCGGAGAAAATCGTGCGGCGGCTTGCGCGCCGCGATGACGAGATCGAATCGGATTACATTTCAATCCGCATTGACAGCTATCATGACCACCAGAATGATTATGAGTTTACCATCAACGCATCGGGAACAAAAGTTGATATTCTTCAATTCGATGACGGCGAGGAGGACGACGATTCGTGGGACCCGGTATGGGATGTAAAAACGCGCATTCTCCCGAATGGATGGACCGCAGAAGTGAAAATTCCGTTCAGCCAGCTTCGCTACAATCCTGAACAGACAGAAATGGGCATTGAATTCATTCGTACCGTTCAGCGAAAGAACGAAAGCGATTATTGGGCGCTGATTAAAAAAAGTGACAACGGTTTTACTTCGCGATTCGGGTTGCTCACCGGATTGAACAATTTACCGATCACTCATCACGTAGAAATTCTTCCGTACGTTGTCGCGAACGGAACATTTCTGCCGCAAACATCCATCCGCACGCGACAGCAGGAATTTCTTCCCAACGCCGGACTCGATGCAAAATACGGCATCTCGAGCAACTTCACCGTTGACCTCACCGTCAATCCGGATTTCGGACAAGTGGAAGCCGATCCCGCCGTATTGAATCTTTCGACGTTTGAAACATTCTATCCGGAAAAGCGGCCCTTCTTTGTCGAAGGAACACAGATACTTCAGTTCACAACATTCGGCGGCAGCGGCGGTCCCGGATTATTTTATTCCCGCCGTATCGGCCGGGCACTCAATGTGTACCCATCGGCTGGCGGTCTTATCACCGATGATCCGCGCGCAGCAACTATTTTAGGCGCGGCAAAGGTGACCGGAAAAACACCGGGCGGATTTTCGTTAGGCGCATTAGAGGCAATGACACAAAAGGAACGCTATTCATACATCGATTCCACCGGCAAACAATTTACCTCGCCTGCATCGCCGTTCACAAATTACAGTCTCGTACGATTGAAGCAGGATTTCTGGAACGGTTCGAATGCCGGAATGATTCTCACCTCGGTAGCGCGCGACGGCGGGGCGCCGGCAGCAACAGGGGGCATTGACTGGAAATTAAAATTCAGTGACAATGTGTACGTCTTTAACGGATTCATTGCAGGCTCGAGCAATACCGATGCTTCTACGCTCGAAAAAAAATCCGGCAGCGCGGGAAGATTCTATTTTGGAAAACAGGGGGGCAAACACTGGCTGTACGATCTCAGCACCGATTACACGACACCGAAATACGATGTTAACGACATCGGATATTTCCGGCGCCCGAACGACCACGGAGTTATCGGAGATATTGTGTATCAGGAAAACGTGCCGGGAAATATTTTCCGGTATTATAACTTTTTGTATCAACATCAGCTCCGGTGGAATTTCAATAAGGCGGCGATTATTCGGGAAGGCGTTCTCCGCTCAAATTTCCAGCTGCCCAATTATTATTCCTTTCAGCTTGGCTATTCGTACGATTTGCCCGCGTTCGACGACCGCGAATCGCGCGGCTACGGATTATACCGCACGCCGCTGACAATGTATACTCTCGCCTATGCACAATCCGATACGCGCGAGCCGTTCATCGGCAACATTCTTTTCTATCACGGTTATGATTACGCGGGGATGCGGTACTGGCAAACACAGCTCGGCGTTGACGTGCGCCCAACGCCGGCGGCGCAAATTCAGGCAACTGCCGGATATACCCGCACGCGCAACCGCACCGGCTGGGCAAATGATTTTTATACCGATCCGGCCAACATAACACACAGCGTGTTCGGTCATCGCAACGTAGATGAAATCAATTTTACACTGCGCGGCGCGTTCACGTTCACAACACAGTTGTCGCTGCAGTTGTACAGCCAGATTTTCTTTGCGAAAGGACAATACCTCAGCTTCTCGTATCTGGACGCGAATTCAAATCTTATCACGTACGCATATCCGGGCAATCAGGATTTCAATCAAACATTTCTCAACTCCAACATAGTGCTGCGGTGGGAATATCTCCCCGGCAGCACCATGTATCTCGTCTGGTCGCACGGCAGCACGTTTGCAGAACCGGGCGGATTCGGGAACACGCTTGGAGATGAATTCAACCGCACGTTCAGAACACCGCCGGATAATGTAATACTGCTGAAGATCAGTTACTGGCTGTCGTTATAGAAAAAATCGCTTGCTGTTCAATGTTTAAATTTTTATTTATTGAGAATGAAAGCCGAATAAAATAGGAAGCTATGTCATGAAATCAACAACAGCTATTGTGCCGCACGAGGTAATTGAGAACAGAATCTACCTTGTACGCAACCACAAGGTTCTGCTCGGTCCTCATTTGGCTAAACTCTATGGAATTGAAACGAGAGTGCTGATGCAGGCCGTCAAACGAAATAGAGAACGCTTCCCGACCGATTTTATGTTTTCGTTGACCAGAGATGAAATTCGGAACATATCACAATCTGTGATATCCTTGAAATACTCGAAAGCAGTGTACGTTTTCACGGAACAAGGCGTTGCCATGCTTTCGAGTGTCCTTAACAGCCCGCGCGCGATTCAAATGAACATCGCAATCATGCGGGCATTTGTGAAGCTCCGCGAATTGCTCTCGACCCATAAGCAGCTTGCAATGAAGTTAGGAGAACTTGAAGTACGAATTGCAAAGCACGACAAGGATATCCAGCTCATCTTCGAAGCCATTCGCCGATTGATGGCTCCACCTCCCGATCTTCCCCCAAAAAGGAGAATAGGATTCGATGTGGAAGAGCCGAAGGTCAAGTATTCAGCACAAAGAAAAACCGGATGATATTTATTCTGAAAAAAAGGTTCGGTATGTGAATGGTCTCCGCCCTGTGTCGGCGAGGCTTGCTGTTTGATATGTGAATTTCTATCTTGCGCTTGCAAGTCCGGCATTTGTGCAGGTTACAGAAACAATCAACCAGAATGAACAAAATAAACAACAGAAGTAGCAAAGCGAAAAATCAACAGCCATTTTTATCAATTGGCAAAAGATTCATCTCTTTAATGAAACGGCTTTTCCCCTTTGTTATTGTGATTTGTGTACCCCTGTTCACAGGGCAGGTTCAATTACGGCCCGAGTTACTTTTCCCCGGAACGTATTTTCCAGATCAAATTCATGTTCGCTCTGGTGAGGAATGGTTTGGAGTTTATCAAACCTGCAAGGGAGATAGACTTATTGCATCTAATATTTTAGTTGAAAAGAGGTATCAGAGCATAGATTCTCTTGAATACATGCTTCGAATATCATTAAACCCAAAGCGAGATCCTATTTTTCTTGTCAGAGGTATCCCCAACCTTTCTGAAAGGTCGGTCTATACTATCTTTTCCGGTAAGTTTTTCCTTTCACCGCCACAAACTTCTATTATTAACTTTTCAGATTCAGTGAGCTACGGATTTCATGCGACGGGAACTTACAAAACGGAACAAGGGGGCACCGCACTTTACGATTACGAACTTAATTTTTTCCAATTTAGCGCTGCACATTCTCAGTTACTTGCTACCTTTCACCAAATTGATTTAGATAATCCTCCGAGCATTCTCTGGGCAGGTGATCTTGATGGTGGCGGCAAGCTTGACTTTATTTTAGAACTCGCAAACCATTATGCTGCTAGTGAAAAAGTCTTGTATTTATCTTCATGGGCAAAGGGAAATGATTATGTTGAAGAGGTTGCTACATTCAGGACGGCTGATTGAGATTAGTAGAGTTGTTCAATAGTTTTTTCGCCTCTATAGTGTTACAAATGATGATATCATATGTCGACATCTTACCCCACGCTAACTTTTTTCACCACGCCTAATTTTGCTCCAAGAAATCTTTCGCCGATTTCTGAAAACTTTGCTGGAATATCGCTGACAAAAAACTGAAGATTCGGCTTTTCTTTGCTCGTGTTACGCAAGGCATGTTCTTCGAGCACGCGGTCAACTTCTACTGCCGTCGCTTCGGCGGAATCAATCAATGTTACGGCACCCTTCAATGTTTTCGCAATAACATTTTTCAACAGCGGGTAATGTGTGCAGCCGAGCACGAGCGTATCAATTTTTTCCAGCGAAAGTGGGAAGAGATATTCTTTCGCGATCATTTCGGTCGCTTTGTGATCGAGCCAGCCTTCTTCAACGAGCGGCACAAAAAGCGGGCACGGCTGACTGAATACCTGCGCTTCAGGATCGGTGTGTTTGATTGCGTTCGTGTACGCGTTGCTCGAAATTGTGCCGAGCGTACCGATGACGCCGATGCGTTTCTTCTTGCTTGCTGCTGATGCCGCGTTCGCTCCCGGCACGATCACGCCAACCACTGGAATCTTCGCTCTCTTCTGAACCACGTCAAGTGCGACCGCAGAAACGGTGTTGCACGCCACGACGATCATCTTCACATTTTTTGAGAGAAGAAATTCCGTATCGTCGAGCGCGTACTCGCGGACAACCTGCGGCGATTTCGGGCCGTACGGCACGCGCGCCGTATCGCCGAAGTACACGATATTCTCGTGCGGAAGCCGTTGCAACAACGCACGCACAACGGTCAAGCCGCCGATGCCGGAATCGAAAACGCCGATGGGGTAATGCGAAATACTGCTCATGAATTGACTTTCTCGTTCGTCAGTTGAATGTTGATAAGCTGATTCACTTTTTGAAGGATCCGCTCGCGAATGTACCGGCGCCGCTCGTCGGAAAGAATCGGCTGCTTCTGTTCATCCACAACATAAAACGAATCTACAATGCCATCCACGCGCGTCGCAATTTTCGCAAACGTGATGCTTAGTCCGAGTTTCGAAATTGTTCGCGTTACTTTGTACAAGAAACCGGTTGTGTCCGGTGCGTACACGTCTATGATCGTACAGTCCGGCGCGTTTTCAAACGTCACATCAATGCGGATGTTGGGATGAAGCAAAGGTTTCTGTCTTCGTTTCCATCGCCGGTTGTGTTTCTCAAAAAGATTTTCAAGTTTTACTGCACTGCGGAGCACGTCATTAAAATCGCGGCGGATTTTTTCCGCCTGTTCGTCGCGCAGACAGGATTTGGTAAGCACGTCCACGACGCGGAACTGGTCTATGACAATGCCGTCGTCGCGAGTGAAAATCTGTGCATCGAAAATATTTGCATCGTTTGCCGTCAGCACGCCGCAGAGATTTGAAAGAAGAAACGGAGCGTCGCGCGTGATTGCCGTAACAGTGCTGTGTGAATTCTCGCTCGCGATGATGGTGGAAACTGGGGCGCCGTCTGCGCCCTTTTCAATATCGAGCCGCTGAATTTGCCTGATGTGTTCGGTGATTTCATCCTGTGAAAACGCTTGAGCGTAAGCTTCATTTTGAATGGAAGAGAAGTGAAGCTCGACATCGCTGCGCGGTAGCTGCTGCGAAATTGTTCCGACCAGCGTTTGCACCGACTTTTGATATTGTTCCTGCTGAAACGAAATCGCTTCCGGCACAGCAAGATGGCGCTCGAGCACATCGCGGGCACGCAAATATAATTCCTGCAGCAGCAATTCTTTCCAATTCGTCCAGACATTTTTATTCACGGCGGATAAGTCGCAATACGTCAGCACGAAAAGCAAGTCTAACTGTTCCGGCGATTGAAACTGCTGTGCAAACTCGGCAACCGTCGCCGGATCGCTGATGTTCCGCCGGAATGCAATTTGCTCCATCATCAAATGATTGCGGATGAGAAAACCGATGTCATCGTGTTCATCAGGAATCTGCAGGCGTTGAAGAATGCTGTGCGCAATTTCCGCGCCGCGGAGTTCGTGTTCGGTGATGCCGTGTGGTTTTTCTATGTCGTGAAAAAGAATCGCAAGGTACAGCAACTCTTTGCGCGAAAGCGAATGATAGGCTTCAGCAAGAATATTGTGTTCGTTGCGCAAGCGTTCGGCATGATCGAGAGCAATAAGTGTGTGCGCGTCTGCCGTATAATAGTGGTACACACTGTGCTGGAAAAACGCGACGAGCTCGCCCCATTCAGGAATAAATTTTCCAAGAATGTCGAAGTCGTTCATCAGCGTCAGCGTCGAGGCGACGTTGTGTTCCATCCGTACAATGTCGAGAAACACCGCACCGGCTTCACGGTACGCTTTCAGCGTACCAATTCCGTTCTGATCAAACAATCCCGCGTAGCGGGACGACAAATTGACGAACCGCGCCTGAAGCGACTGCCCCAACTCCAGCGAATGTATTCCGCACCAATAAAATGCTTTCAGCACTTGCGCCGGGGACGTGAATTCGAATGCGCTGTTGCGCAACACGAGCGATGAACCGCGCGCGGCGTAGATGTCATCGAGAATTTGTTCTTTCGGCGCACGCCACGACAACGGTTGAATGCTTTTGCGGTAGAGACTTGTTAGTCGCTGGTTCAGTCGAAAGATTGTGCGCGCGTGAAGAAAGTAATCACGCATGAACGCTTCGACACACGCGACAGCGTGGTTTCCAACATATTTCAGCGCGTCGCCGCTGCCGCCTGCCTGACCGGTAGGCAGGTATCCAAGTCCTTTTGCAATTTCGCGTTGAATAGAAAAATCGAGCGAGTCGTGAATTGTTTTTGCGTGATAGTGCATTTCGTGCCGTGTGCGAAGCATGAAGCTGAGCGCGCGCGTTGCCGCTTCTTTCTCTTCGCCGCTGATGAGATTTTTCTGTTCAAACATTTCGAACATCATCTTGCATGACGATTCGCGTCCGCCTGCGGCGGAAAACGGCTCGAATGCAAAATACTCGACATCGGCGGAGCGGTACATCCACAGCAGATTATGAAGATCGCGCAAGCCGCCGGCGCTGTTTTTGATGTTTGGCTCGAGCAGCTTCACCGAGTTGCCGTATTTTTCATGCCGCTCGTTGATGCCGTCAATAATTGCCGTGACGAATTTGAGATCGCGCTTCTTTGTGATTTCTGTAAGAATTGCATCGGCGTAGTGTTCCCGCATTGCATCGTTGCCGCACACGAACCGGCTTTCGAGAATCGCCGCCCACGAATCTACATCGGTTTGATACAGATTGAGACAGTCTTTCAGCGTGCGAACGCTGTGGCCGATATCAAATCCGGCATCCCACAATGCATGAAGAAATGATTGAATCGCTTCGGTAGTTTGCTCTTTCGTGTGCTCGCTTTCGCACAGCACCATCAAATCAAAATCCGAATGCGGGCACATTTCGTATCTGCCGTAGCCGCCGAGCGCGAAGACGGCGCACCGATCTTTGGCAGGATGAGAAACAGCATTCCACAATTCCGAAATAACTGAATCCGCCAGCGCCGAAAGCTGAGCCGAAACGACGAAGCCTTCTGCGCCGCTGCGGTGTAGCTGAAAAATCCTTTCCGATTCGGACGAATAAAATTCTTTCCCGCCTTTAGCGGGGTTTTCAATGGTGGACATGGAAATAATATAAAGAAGGGGGGAAGGATTTACAAACTGAACTCCGCTGTGTGTCAGAAGAAGATTTTCATCGTGCTTCCTTCCACACACCCCACGCCAACCAGAGCCAGCCGAGAAGAAAACATATTCCGCCGAACGGCGTAACGATGCCGAACCACCGCACGCCCGTCACTGCCATTGCATACAGGCTTCCGGAAAAAAGAACAATGCCCGCAGCGAACAACGAACCCGCCGTTGCAGCGCCGCGAAGCCGGAATGAATGCAGTGCCCACGCCGCAATAAAAATTCCGAACGCATGATACATTTGATAGCGAACGCCGGTTTCAAATACGTGCATCATTTCTGCGGAAAGTGTATCGCGCAGCATGTGTGCGCCAAACGCACCAAATGCAACGGCGAGAAAAGCAAAAAAAGAACCGAGGAGAAGAAGAATTTTAGCCATGATGAGCGCACCTTCAGGTAAAGTGGATGCCGTTTCTTACAACATTCCGCTTCGTTTCCGCACAAACCATTCGACACCGAAGAGAAGAACGATCAGCGACAACAGCCACGGCTTATTCCATAATTCAAACTCGCTGGTTGTGGCCTGCGCTTCAGGTTTCATTGCCGGGCGCGATTGAACAACACGCAATAACTGATCGAAGCGCGAGGCATCGGCATACGCGCCGCCGGATGCCGCCGCTATCTGCTGCAAAAGCGTCTTGTTCATTTTCGTATCCGAAAATTCAATTGACTGTTCACCGACCGAAAACCGCCCTTCATCTTTTCCGATTTCCGCGCCGTTCACATGTGCTGATGCAACGTACGAGTAATCGCCTTCCGGAAGCATTTCCAATCCGCCTTCATACCGCCCGCCGCCGAGCGAATGCAGCACCGCTTCAAACTGCCCTTGTCCTGCTGCGGATTTCACTGCAACGCGGAGATCGGCATTCTCTATCGGCTGATAGCTTTCGTTGTACACTTGTCCGAGAAAATCAATCGGTTCTCCCTGCGAAAAAATTTCCTTCGACGGCACGACCTGCACCCGCTTGTTATCTTCACGCGTCACCAGCCAGCGGACAACGGCAGGAAACCAATCGTCAAAAAAATTTTCCGTTTCCGGACTCGCACCGGCAAGAAGTTTCCATCGCCAGATGCCGTACCCGAGCACGGCGAATGATTTCATGCGAAGAACATTGCGGCTGACAATCAGCGGATTGTTTAAGGTTACACCCTGAATTTTCATCGTTGCAAGAACAAGCGCTTCGGGCTTTGCCGCAAAGACTCCGTACGAGGAAAAAACCGGCGGCAATTTGCCCAAGACATTTTGAAATCCTCCTTGGGGCGATTCACCTGCACTATTTCCTGCCTGAACTAAAATGTGCGATTGCATCTGCGGTGCTATCGCGGGAAGCACTTGTTGTTCGTCCTGCTGCGAAGGCGACGGCACATTGCGGTTCACAAGAAATGGCACGAATGAATTCCATTGACCGAGCTTCTGAACATCAATTGTCCGGCTGGAGATAAAGAACACGGGGAGCGACCGCGCTGTAACGGCATTGTTGATTTCCTGCAACGTTGATACCGGTGTTGCGTGCCCCGGCATTCCGATGAGAATCAAACATTCTGTAGAAGAAAGAGCGGAGGAAAAATCCTTCGTCGTCGTAAGATTATGCAGCGTTCCATTTGTTTGCTGAAGGAACAACTGCGATTCAATATTTTGATCCGCGTGAAGCTCCTGCATCACGGCGGCAACGTCGGCACTTGGGGCAGATGCAACGACGGTGACCTGCATTTTATTCTTCAGCACTTTAACAAGAAACGATCGCGCATTATTTTTCTCTGTCACTTCTCCGGAAAGCGGTACTATCTGCACGGTATATTTTTTCACGCCCGCGGTTGCCGGCGTGAAAGAAAAATGAAGCGGGTATTCAACGACCGAACCATTGCCGGCAGAATTTCCAAATTCGAGAATTTGCCGGGCTACTTGTTTCCCGTCTTCCATCAATGATGCTGTTGTGCGCACATTCTGAAATCCTGAAACTTTTACTGTAACATCAACAGGAACCGACGATTGAACATACGCGATGGAATTGGCCGCTATTTTTTCAATCGCAACATCTTTCTGCTCGGACGAATCGCCGATGCCGACAGTAAACAACGGCACGGGCAGACGTTCCGCTTCGTACAACGGATTTGCGCCGTCGTTGTAATCGCCGTCAGAAAGAAGAATGACTGCACGAAGATGCGGAAGAGCCTGCTCGCGCAGCTGCCCAAGTGCCGAGGCAATATCGGTCGTTGCGCCGGTAAGATAAAGCGAGTCGCGCGACGCCGAATTCAACGCGTGAAACGATGGAGAAAATGTGAAGTACCGAACATTGGCATCGCTCGAAAATTTCTTTAACAATGGATCGGCAAGAAGCGATCGGAGCTGTTGCTCGCGGTTTCCCACTGCGTCGGTAAGCGTCATGCTGAGCGAATTATCTACCAGCACCGCCACGGTCGGCGGAACATTGGATGAATATGAATAACGAAACAGCGGCTCGATAATAGCAAAGAGAAGCAGCGCAAGAGCGAGACTGCGGAGTGCCGTCAGAAATATTCGTTTGCCTGAAGAAACGGGGGGAACGGTGTAGCGATAAACAAATACCGTCAGCGCGGCAAGAAAAATTACTGCGAAAATAAAAATGTACCACGGAATATGAAATGAGAGAGACATTTCTACAATCTTCAATGAACAATTAGCAATGCCCGGTTTTCAGAGATCATTTACGCGCGTCCGAATCACGATGGAAGATTCATGATTCATCGTCATTTAATGACGACCATCTTTCTCACCGCAGAACCGCTGGCGCCCGTTAAACGATAAAAATAGATTCCGCTCGACAACGAAGCGGCGTTGAACGGAGGTGTCGTGTAAAATCCGGCAGGTTGATCTTCATCTATCACTGTCGCGACTTTTCTTCCAAGAACATCAAAGATTTCGAGTTTGATGTGCGATGAAACGGCAAACGCGTACTGGAACTGCGTCGTCAGGTTAAACGGATTGGGGAAATTCTGAAGAAGCAGGAGCGACGAAGGCACAGGTTTGCTAACCGGCAAAGTGAACAACGTGAAGAGGCTGTCCGGCGCATTGTACGGCTGCGTCTGAATTCTTCCGGCCGAATCGCGGGCGGAAAAATAACACAGCGTCGTCGAATCAACAAGATTTGCCGGAATAGAAGCAAAGAAATCGTCGGCAGCAGGCTCTGGTAAAAAGCGGACTGACTGAAACGACACATCCTGAGGTCTCTTGAAATACACGAGCAGAGAATCCAAAAGAAGTCTGGAACTTGATTTGATTGATGTGGAAATGATCACAGCGTCTGCGTTCACGGCAATGACGGGAGAATTGCTCAGCACCGGACCATTCACCAGCGCCGCATCGTACGCATCAACAAATCCGTAGCCGTAAAGATTGTTCGGATAGACCGACGTTTGTGATGTGCCGTCATTGTAGTGAACGGCGGTATGCAAAATTGCCTGCCGCACCTGCATCGGCGTCAATTGCGGGTGCGCGGAAAGAACAAGCGCCGCTGCACTTGCCGTAATCGGTGTTGAGCATGATGTCCCTTGCACAAAATAATAATCGCTCGTTGTCGCGCCGTTCGCCCAGTAGATTGAAGTTCCCTGCGCTACAACATCCGGCTTGATACGTCCATCGGCAGCGGGACCAGTGCTGCTGAAACTTGCAAGTTCTTCATCGGAAAGTGTTGCACCAACAGCAAGAATGCTGTCGGCATCTGCCGGAGACCACAGTGTTCCTAAAGCGTGAACGATAACGCCGCTGCTGTCTTTATATTGATAGCCTTCGTTTCCCATTGCCGTGCAGAGCAAAACGCCTTTTCGTGCTGCAATGGAAGCTGCTTGTGCAACAATGGTAGTGTGACCGTTTAATGAAGAATAACTGTAGCTTGTATCGGGAGGATTAAAATCTTTGTAAGCGAGCGACGACGACACAATGTCGGCACCGAGGCGCTCTTCCCATTCCAATCCGGCAACGTACGTATCTTCTTCACTGCTGAAATCGGCATTGCCGCTGCTGTCCATTTCCGTCTTCGCCAAAATAACAGAGACACCGTACGCGCCGCCAATAATATTTCCTGGATCGAATCCGGCAATGGAAGACAGCACGCCCGCGCCGTGGTTTCCCTGATTTGGATCTTCCCACGGCTGATGTTGTGTATCGGTAATGTTGTGAATGAAATCATACTCATCAAGAACATGAATATTTTTCAATGCAGTGTGGACACGATGATTGTTAAAGCCGTCGTCAATAATTCCGACGACCACGCCTTTTCCGATAATGCCGAGAGCATGCAAATCGGTGATGCGCTCGGTTGCAAGCTGTGTTAACGACGGGCCATAATTTAAATCTGCCGTATGTTCTGATTTTTCAAGCATGGGAATTTGTGGCGGCGATGGCTGGGGGCCACGAAAGACCGTAGTGCGTACCGGTGCGACACGAGCAACAAAAGAAAGCAATGATAGTGCGTGAAGCTGTTTGGGTGGAATTTCCACCGATACTGCATTCAACCAGCGTGAGACAATATGAATCTTTGCGCCGGCAGCTTGAAGCTGCTGGATGTATTTTTCAGAAACCGAAAGATCGGATTCATCAATCAACCGATTGTGCGGGAGAACTTTTGCGCGTCGCTGTAGTGCGCGCGAAGAAATTCCTAATGATAGCGCCAATGTTTTCGCATCGCCGGATTTTGAAAAAAATTTCTGCACTCCCGTACCTTTGTCGCGGAAATAAATCCAATATCGTTCGGACGTTTGAGAAAATCCGGCGGAGACGGAAATGCACGTTAGCGCAAAAATGGTGAGAAGATTTTTTCCTAACGAAATTTTCAATTTGAGGTTCGGCATGCTGTCACAACAACGAAATCACTGGAATCATTGCTCGTTTGCCAGCAATTTTTCAACAATGGCAATTGGGGTTACACCGTCAGCTTCGGCGTTGAAGTTCGGAATAATGCGATGCCGCAGAACGGGAATCGCAACAGCACGGACATCGTCAACATCGGGATTGAAGCGTCCCGCAAGCACAGCGCGCGTTTTCGCTCCGAGAATCAAATACTGCGACGCTCTCGGCCCTGCGCCCCATGTCAACCAATCTTTGATAAACTGCGGCGCTTGTGCATCTTTCGGGCGCGTACGCGCCACGAGTTTCACTGCATATTGAATGACCGAATCCGCAACCGGCACACGGCGGATCAAATCCTGAAAACGCACAATGTCGTTTGCACCGAGAATGTGTCTCAATTCCGGCGCGTACGGACTTGTCGTTGATTTCACGATCAACATTTCTTCGTCGAAGCGCGGATAGTCGAGCCAGAGATTGAACATGAAGCGGTCAAGCTGCGCTTCGGGCAGCGGATATGTTCCTTCCTGCTCAATCGGATTCTGTGTGGCAAGAACGAAGAACGGTTCTTCAAGCGTGTACGTTTGTCCCGCCGCCGTCACTTTATGTTCCTGCATTGCTTCAAGAAGGGCCGCCTGTGTTTTCGGCGGCGTGCGGTTGATTTCATCCGCAAGGACGATGTTGGCGAAAATCGGACCTTTCACAAATTTAAACGCCTTTGCGCCGGTAGAAACATTTTCTTCAATAATTTCTGTGCCGCTGATATCGCTCGGCATCAAATCCGGCGTGAATTGGATGCGATTAAATTTCAAATCGAGAACATCGGACAATGTTTTAATGAGAAGCGTTTTCGCCAAGCCCGGCACGCCGATGAGCAAACAATGTCCGCGCGAAAGAAGCGACACGAGCAGTTGCTCAATGATATTCTCCTGACCGATAATAACTTTGCCAATTTCTTGCCTGATTGCGGAGAATGCGGACGTAAGCTCCGCTACCGCTTCGACATCGTTCCCGATCTTTGTCGCTGATATCTGTGCCATGAATTTTGATTAAAAAGAATGATGAAAAAATAATGTGAATGTAATTAGCTGAAAGTTGGTGTAAGAATCAAGAAGCGGTTTTCTTTCTTTTGCTTGAAGAATTCAGCCAGCCGTATCGCTCGAGATCAATGCGATTGTTTGAAAACTTCACTCCTTCTTTTTCAAGAAGCTTCTGCTGGCGGCGGCCGCTCTTACCCGGAAGAGAAATTTTTCCCGCCGCGTTGATAACGCGGTACCACGGAATTTCCATTCCGCTTGGAATATTGTGCAGCGCGTAACCGGCAAGCCTCGGCTGTCTGGGAAGCCCGCTCAATTCCGCAATTTGCCCGTACGTTGCAACCTTTCCTTTCGGAATCTGCAAAACGGTTTGCCAAATGCGGTGATAATTGGAAAGGGAATTTACCTTTGTTCTTCCGGCTCGCTTTCTTATCATGCTTGCAAGATAACGAATTTCCTGATGCGGATTCCCGCTTTCGCGGGAACGATGTTCCCTCTGAATTTGATCTTCAATTCAACTTGGTCGTCAACAATATCTGTGCTTCGTCACTTCGCCGGAAGAACGAGATGCAGGGTTTTTTCAGGCACAACTTCTATTTCCGGCACGCCACGATCTTTCAAAGCATGATTAAGCGAAGCGAGCTCGCTTTCTTTTAGTTTTTCCCAACGCTTCTGTGAAGTGGTAATTTTTGCTTGAAGCATTTTGTATGCTTCCACTACCTGTGCCGGCGGTTCACGATCTGCTCCCATAATGTCTCCTCCCAAGCCGGAGAGTCCGCCGACATTCAGCGAATCTTTAATGCCAGCAATTTTTGTCTTGAAGGCAGTTACCAGTGCGCGCGTTTGTGCATCCAATTTCGTTTCCTGCTGAAGCTTGTCGGATTGACTCTTCAGTTCATCTAGAATTGCAGACAGCGAATGGGCATCCGATATAGAATTCCAAACATCCATTGCAAGAGAAAGCTGATTTCTCAACACCGCGTCTGAAATTTTCACGCGCGGATCCATTTCAACTTCAAGCGGAGAAGAATAAGAATGTCCGCCAACCGTGAGTTTCACTTCATATTTTCCCGGAAGAACAAGCGGCCCTTCCGGCTCGCGAACGCTTTGAATATTGGCAACGTGCATGCTGTAACCAAAATGGCTGACCGGTGGAGGCGTATAATGAAGATCCCACACAAAGCGGTGAAGTCCGGCGCCTGTTTTCAGCGGTTCGAACTGCGGAAACCAATAACCCGCGATGGGGACTTTCTGCGTATCAATGTTCGGCGAATCGGCACTCGAGAATTTTCGGACAAGATTTCCTGAATTATCAACTATCTCAAGCGTTACCGGTTCATGTGGTTCTGAATGAAGATAATAATCGAGAATCGCGCCGCTTGGCGGATTTGTTCCATGCGGAATTTCCGGCGGAAGCGGCGTATCCGAATTTTCACTTCGTCGTATTCTGATTGCGCGTTCAGGAGTGAAAAGATGCGCTTCGGAATTCAATACATCTTTATCTATTTGTTGAAGCGGTGTGAGATCATCCAGAATCCAAAATGCTCTGCCGTGTGTTGCCGCAATGAGATCGTTATCATGAATCGCGAGATCGCGAACCGATGAAACCGGAAGATTGAACTGAAGCGGCTGCCAGTTGTTTCCGTCGTCGAATGAAACATACACGCCGGTTTCTGTCCCTGCGTAGAGCAAACCTTTTCTTGTCCGATCCGAACGTACGGCATTTACGTACGAATCAGAACCAATTCCACCATCGGCGCGTGTCCAATGTTTGCCGTAATCCTGCGTTCGGTAAATATACGGTTTGAAATCGTCCGTGCGGTGGCGGTCAACTGCGGCATATGCTTCACCGGCATCAAACGGCGACGCTTCAATTATTCCGATCTTACTCCACATTGGCAAACCATTCGGTGTAACATTTTCCCAATGCTTGCCGCTGTCGCTGGTGAGATGAATGTATCCGTCATCCGTTCCAACCCAAATTACTCCAGCTTGAACCGGCGATGGTGCAATCGAGTAAATGACGCCCCAGCCGGAATGAGTAGAATCACCTTCATTGTTTTCGGCATTGTAGGGCGAAGCGCCGCTTCGCCCTACTTTAGAATTTGTTTTTTTGCTTTTATCCGTCCGAGTAAGATCGGGACTGATTTCCTGCCAGTGAATGCCGCCGTCGCTGGAACGGAGAAGAACCTGCGCGCCAAGATAAAGCGCGTGAGCATCGTGCGGATCGAAGACAATCGGTGATGTCCACGTGAAGCGGTAGCGCCGCTGCGGTGCCGGTGTTCCGAATTCTGAAAGAGGAGATGGAGAGATATTTTGCGTTTGACCTGTCGTGCGGTCGAATCTGATAACGCCGCCGTACGTGCTGCCGCCGTACACAATATCCGGATTCAGCGGATCGGGAGCGAGATAGCCGCTTTCACCGGTGCCAAGCGAGTACCAGTCTCTGAATGTAATCGAACCGTAATCGCTCCGGCTGGTGATGCAGACGGTGCCGGCATCCTGCTGCGCGCCGTAAATTCGGTACGGAAATTTATTATCGGTGACCACATGATAAAATTGTGCTGTCGGCTGATTGTACCAGCTTGACCAAGTTTTGCCCCCGCCAACGCTGATGACGGTTCCCTGATCGGTTGCAACAATCATGCGGCTATCGTCTGTCGGATCAATCCACAGAAAATGATAATCGTCGCCGCCCGGCGCTCCTTTGATTGCAGTAAAAGTTTTTCCGCCGTCTACACTCCGCATCAACGCAACATTGGGAACATAAACAGTTTCCGGATTTTTGGGGTCGACTAGAACTTGTCCGAAGTACCACATTCTGCTTACAATGCGCGGATCGTTTCCGGCAAGATGCCAGCTTTGCCCGCCGTCGTCAGAGCGATACAAGCCAGATCCTTTTTTCTGCGCTTCAATCAGTGCGTAAATAATTTTTCCGTGCGAACCGGACGCCACCGACATACCGATTCGTCCGTACGGTTTTGCCGGCAAGCCCGGTGAAACAATTTCATTCCATGTCATTCCTTCATCGGTAGATTTGTACAAGCCGCTGCCGGAACCTTCTTCCGGCGGATATTGGCTCCATGGCGTGCGGCGCGCCTGCCACAATGAGGCGTACACGATTGCCGGATCGTTTTGGTCCCATGCAAGATCAATTGCGCCGACATCCGGGTTTTTGTACAGCACTTTTTTCCAACTCTTGCCGCCGTCCGTTGAACGAAATACACCGCGTTCTTCATTCGGGCCGTACGCACGTCCTAATGCTGCAACCAAAACAATATTTGGGTCGCGAGGATCGATTAAAATTCTCCCTATGTGCCGCGTATCTTCAAGTCCGCAATGCTGCCAACTCAATCCACCGTCGGTTGTTTTGTAAGCGCCGTCGCCGTATGTGATGTCTGAGCGCATGTCCGCTTCGCCGGTGCCGACATAAATTATTTTAGAATCGGATGGCGCGATAGCGAACGCTCCAACCGATGGATTCATTTTTGCACCGTCAGACAACGATTCCCACGTAAGACCTGCATTGACAGTTTTCCACATGCCGCCGTCAACCGAACCGAAGTAAAAAGTGTACGGGTCGCCGGGAATTCCCGCCGCGGCTAACGCGCGTCCGGCACGAAACGGACCGACAAGCCGCCATTGCAAGTCGGCTTTTTCAAGCTGCGGGTAGATTTGCGCCGTGCACGGCGTAACTATTAAAGAGAAAAGAGCGGCTGTCAGAAAAGAAAAAAATGTTCCTCGTCTCACGATGTAGACCTTTCACCTTGATGATTTGTGATCTGGAATTCCTCTGAAGGAATCTTTTAGACAAGAGAGGATAAAATATTTCTCTTTGTAAATCGTCAGCAAGATAAAGAATGAGATTTTGAAATGCAAAGTGGTTGTCGATTTTTTCTCCCGCTGTTCGACTATTAAGAAAGAATGAAGCGGTGCTATGTAAAGTCGTTGATTCTCCTGAAACTTTTTTATATATTGGTTGAAACATTTCCTGTCTATCCAGCGTTTTAAGAGCCAGTTTTCTCATTGCAGTCAGATACGAACTAAAAATTTGATTCTGTAAATTATTATGCCTGAATTTGAAAAAACGGAGCCGGGAACCAAGAGCGGTGCCGATCTTTCATCCCTTCGTATTAAACGGGATGAAACCGCAGGACCCGCAAAAAATTCTTCGTCGCGGCGCAAAGTTCTCATCTTCTCCGTTCTTGGCGCCATTGTGTGTATTACCCTTGCTTTCCTGCTGTTTAGCGGCGGCATTACTTCTGCGGTTGTTGTTGAAACGGCGGAGGTGTCATTCACATCGGCATCACAGGCAAATGCCATATTGACTGCGAGCGGTTATGTCGTTGCCGAGCGCAAAGCGGCGGTTGCGTCAAAAGGAACGGGGCGGCTTGAATTTCTCGCTGTCGAAGAAGGCGACCATGTAAAAAGGGGAAGCATTATCGGTAGACTTGAAAGCAACGATGTGGAGGCGGCTCTCGGTCAGGCAAAAGCGGCAAGTGAAGTTGCACGCGCCGGTGTTGCGCAGGCACAGGCAGAATTCAACGACGCAAAATCGAATTATGAACGCCAGAAAACTCTCTTCGATCAAAAATTAATTTCGCAAGCAGATTATGATGCGGCAAATGCACGTTACCAAAAAGCAATCGCCGGACTCGAATCTGCAAAAGCGTCGGTCGCCCAAGCCGATGCCGGAGTAAAAGCGGCGGAAGTGGGTGTCGAGAACACATACATCCGCGCGCCGTTTGATGGCGTTGTGTTGACGAAAGATGCTAACGTCGGCGAGGTGATCACGCCGTTCGGCGCGGCTGCCGGATCGCGCGGCGCAATCGTAACGATGGCAGATATGTCATCGCTTCAGGTTGAAGCTGATGTTTCCGAATCATACATCGAAAAAATTTATACCGGTCAGCCGTGTGAAATTACGCTTGATGCTGTGCCTGACAAACAATACAAAGGTGTCGTCCATAAAATTGTTCCGACGGCCGACCGCGCGAAAGCAACGGTGTTAACAAAAGTCGAATTCCTCGACCGCGATGAACGCGTGCTTCCCGAAATGAGCGCAAAGGTGTTGTTCTTCAGCAAGCAGACAACCCAGAACGATGCCACGTCAAAAACTTCAGTGCCGGCTTCTGCTATAACAACGCGCGACGGAAAGAAAGTTGTCTTCGTCGTGCACGGCGAAACGGTTGCCATGGTACCGGTTACACTCGGATCGCTTCTCGGCAGCAGCATTGAAATAAAAGAAGGATTATCGGTTGGCGAAAGCGTGGTGCTGCATCCTTCGGAAAAACTTTCCAGCGGTTCAAGAATTGAGCCGGCAAAACAGCGTTGAGGCATTCGCTTCATCGCTATCATGTTCATCACTTTTTATTGACACAATTATGGCTGATGCAATCGTTCAAGTTCACAGCGTTTCAAAAAGCTACCATCGGGATTCCATCGAAATTCCGGTTTTGCAAAACATCACGCTTGATGTGCCCGAAGGAGAATTCCTCGCACTAATGGGTCCGTCAGGCTCCGGCAAAACGACGTTACTCAATCTTATCGCGGGCATTGACCGGCCGAATAGCGGTTCTATCAATGTAGCAGGAACGAACATTGTTCAGCTTAATGAATCGGCTCTTGCACGATGGCGTTCGCGGAATGTCGGCTTCGTCTTTCAATTTTATAATTTGATGCCGGTGCTGACGGCATTTGAAAATGTTGAACTGCCGCTTTTGTTGACACATCTTTCGAAAAAGGAACGCAAAGAGCATGTCGAAACGGCGCTGAATGTTGTCGGGCTTGCAGACCGCATTCATCATTATCCGAAACAGCTTTCCGGAGGACAAGAACAGCGCGTTGCCATCGCGCGCGCGGTAGTGACAGATCCGACGATTATCGTTGCCGACGAACCAACCGGCGACCTCGATAAAAAATCTGCCGATGAAATTCTTTTGCTGATGGAGCGGCTGAACAGCGAGTTCAAGAAAACCATTGTGATGGTCACGCACGATCCGCGGGCGGCGGAACGCGCGCACACAACCCAGCATCTCGAAAAAGGCGAGCTGATTCAATGAAACTGCCAAAACTTATCGCCAAAAACCTGATGCGGCACAAACTCCGAACCGCGCTGACGATGCTTGGGCTTGCGGTGGCAATTCTTGCATTCGGGCTTTTACGGACGGTCGTCACGGCATGGTACGCGGGCGTTGACGCCTCAGCGTCGAACCGGCTTATCACGCGCGATGCCGTTTCATTTATTTTCCCGCTGCCGTATTCCTACCGCGACCAGATTGCTAAAATACCCGATGTGTCCGAGGTATCGTTCGCTACGTGGTTTCAGGGAACGTATGTTGATAACCGTCCCGACCATTTTTTTCCTCGCATGGCAGTCGATGCAGAAACAATTTTCGATCTGTATCCTGAATTTCTTTTGCCGCTCAATCAGCTTGAAGCGTTCAAAAAAGAGCGCAACTCATGCGTCATCGGCGCAAAGATTGCCAACGAATTTAACTTGAAAATCGGCGATATCCTTACAATCCAGGGCGACATTTTTCCGGGCAACTGGCAGTTTGTGATTCGCGGAATTTATACGCCGAAAGATAAAACGGTCGATGCAACGCAGATGTTTTTTCATTGGACATATTTGGATGAAAAATTAAAACAAGACGCGCCGTACCGTGCAGGCAATGTCGGCTGGTACGTCATTCGCATTGACAATCCGGAAAAAGCGCCGGCAGTTTCGGAGGCGGTGGATCGTTTGTTCGAAAATTCGTCGGCAAAAACAAAAACGGAAACGGAAAAAGCATTCCAGCAAAGCTTCGTCTCTCTTTCGAGCGCCATTATTACTTCGCTGGAGATTGTCTCGTACGTCATCATCGGAATTATTTTGCTTGTGCTTGCCAATACAATTATCATGTCGGCGCGCGAACGTATCCGCGAATATGCTGTGTTGAAAACGCTTGGCTTCACATCAAAACATATTTTCTTTTTGGTCGCCGGTGAGTCGCTGTTCATTTCAATTATTGGCGGCGGTATCGGTTTAGCGTTCACATTTCCAGTTGTCGCAGGATTTGGCGCGGCATTTCCGACATTCTTTCCTGTATTCAATATTGCCGGTTCAACGCTGGCGCTTGCAATAACATTTTCGATCGTTGTTGGCGGCGTGGCATCGATTTTTCCGGCCATTCGCTCTGCCAACATCAAAATCGTTGACGGATTGCGCCAAATCGGATAACGACATTTGCTCAACAACCTATGAAAATTCCTTTAGCTTATAATCTTCGCAATCTTTGGACGAGGCGCCTTACAACGCTGTTGACGGTCGGCGGCATTGCTCTTGTCGTTTTTGTGTTTGCTGCCGTGCTGATGCTGGCACACGGTGTTAAGGCAACTCTTGTTTCTACAGGTTCCGACAATAATGTTATTATTCTTAGAAAGTCCGCGCAAAGCGAGTTAGTAAGTGCCGTCAGCCGGGAATCAGCGTCGCTCATTGAAACGTTTCCGGAAATCGCCGCGGATAATACCGGCAAACCAATTGCTTCCGCAAATATGGTCACCATCATTAACCTTCGCAAGAAAAAAACAAACGACATGGGCAACGTAACGGTGCGCGGCGTGTCGCCGCAAATTCTTGCAGTGCATCCTGAAGTGACAATGAAAACGGGGCGGATGTTGCAGTTCGGTTCGAACGAAATTGTCATCGGCAATGCGATTGCCGATGAGTTCGACGGAACCGCCATCGGTCAGAAAATTCAAATCGGCACGAGCGTGTGGACGATCGTTGGCCTGTTCGATGCAGGTAAAACAGGATTTGCCTCTGAAATTTGGGGAGATACAGAACAACTGATGCTCGCTTTCAATCGCCCGGTATATTCTTCTTTGACGGTGAAGTTGAAAAACCCGAATGACTTTGAAGCGCTGAAAACAAAACTTGCCGCGGAGCAGCGGCTACAGGAACTCGAGCCGAAGCGTGAAAAACAATATTTCGAAGAGCAATCGGAATTTATGGCGACATTCATCCGCGCGCTCGGTTTGGTCATCACAATCATTTTTAGCTTTGGCGCGATGATCGGCGCAATGATTACAATGTATGCCGCCGTCTCGAATCGAACGGTGGAAATCGGGACGCTGCGGGCGCTTGGATTCCGGCGGCGCAGCGTGCTCGCGGCTTTTCTTGTTGAGTCGCTGATGCTTTCATTTTTCGGCGGTGTACTCGGAATCATCATTGCATCGCTCCTTCAGTTCGTCACCTTTTCAACAACAAATTTCGGATCGTTTTCAGAATTGGCATTCGGCTTTTCACTGACACCGGATATTGTAGTCGGAACATTGCTGTTCTCGTTGGCGATGGGATTTGTCGGCGGATTTCTCCCCGCGTTCCGTGCAGCGCGTTTGAACATCATCAACGCTTTGAGAGCAAGTTAAGCATCCGCTTCATTAAACATTCCACACCGGGGAACGTCTAATTTCAGAAAGCGGTTAATTTCTCTATGCTGTTCTTCAAAGCAACGCCCTGCGGTGCACAAAAATTTCAATAAAGCGTGCGCGGCCGGGTGGACTCTGAATTCTTTTTTTCATAGCTTATTCAACTAATCAACCACTTTGGTCGAAAAATAAGTTAAAGGTTTTTCCTTCACAGAAAAAGGCTGGTATGAAGAAGCTTCGCTCATATATTATTGGTGGAATCATTGTTCTTGTTTTGGTCATTCTCATCGTCGCCCGTTTTAGCTCCATCGGATCGTCGGAGAACGCACGCCGCAGCAATATACCCCTTGTCAAAACAGAAAAAGTTATCCGCGAAATGGTCGAGTACAAGCTGCAGTTCAACGGCGATGTTGTTGCCATTCAACAAGCAGGTATTTATTCCAAGGTCAGCGGAAATCTTGAACGCGTGCTAGCGGATATGGGAACGCATGTACACCGCAATCAATTACTCGCGGTGATTGATTCAACAGAATTATATCAGCAGGTGCAGCAAACTGCCGCAACGTACGCCAATGCCCGCATCATTTATCAGCGGAACAATGAGTTGTTGCGGCAAAATCTTGTTGCAAAACAGGACAGGGATAACGCTGAAGCGGCAATGAAAGTTGCTCTTGCCAATTATGCTACAGCAAAAACAAAGTTAAGTTATGCGCGCATTACTGCACCATTTTCCGGCTTCGTCACAAAACGATATCTCGACGCCGGTGCACTCGTCACAAACAATAATTCCACGTTGTTTTTGTTAATGGATTTAGACACCGTCAAAGTGATTGTCAATGTGCTGGAGAAAGACATTCCGCTCATCGCTCTTGGCAAGAAAGCGATTGTCGCAGTGGATGCGTTTCCTGGCAAAGAATATGAGGGCACAATTTCCCGTGTCAGCGAAGCGGTTGATCTCTCCACACGAACCATGGCGGTAGAAATAGACATTCCGAACAAAGATAATTCTCTGAAGCCCGGTATGTTTGCCACCGTCACGCTTGTTGTTTCGCAGCATTCGAATGCAATTACTGTTCCGACGTATGCACTTATGAAAGATAACATCGGGCAGTTTGTGTTCGCTCTTGTTAACAATACTGCAAAAAAAGTCCGCGTGCAGCCCGGCATTGAAATCGACACGCGCACCGAAATTACCTCGGGGCTTACCGGCGAGGAAACAATTATTACCACAGGGCAGCAATTTCTTCACGATGGCGGTCCCGTTACTGTTCAGCAATAATCAGAAAAAAAGAATTATATGTGGCTAACCCGGCTTGCGCTTAAGTATCCCATCTCTACATTTCTCATCGCCGTGACGATCGTCGTCATGGGATTTATTTCCGTTGAACAGCTTCCCATTGATCTTCTTCCGAACATTACGATTCCGGTCGTCAGCACGGTAACATTTTATCCCGGTGCTGGCCCACTTGATATGGAGCAATCGGTCACAACAATTATCGAGCGCACCGTCAGTTCCGTGAATGACGTGAACTATGTTCAATCTTCGACGCGCGAAGGTATTTCGCAGGTTCGTATTTATTTCAACTGGGATGCGAACACTGACGTCGGGCTCGTTGATGTTATCCAGCGGGTCAATCGTATTCTGAATCAGCTTCCGACCGGCGTTTCCCAACCGGCAGCTCTCCGCTTCGATCTTTCAAGCCTGCCGGTCTGCACCATCGGCATCAATTCCGATATGGACGAGCGGGATATGTACGATCTTGCGCTCAATACTATCGAGCCGCAAATCGAGCACCTTCCCGGCGTTGCGTCGGCGCAAGTGCTTGGCGGACGCATCCGTGAAATTCATGTTACACTGGACGAAAAAAGGATGGAGGCGCTGCAGCTTCCGGTGCAAACGGTGTTGACGGCAATTGCGAACGCCAATCTTATTATTCCGTCCGGCGATCTTAAGACGGGAAAATTCGATTACTCGCTGAAAACGGAAAGCCAGTTCAACGTTGTGCAGCCGATGGAAAACATCATTGTAAAAACGGTGAACGGCGTTCCGATCCGCATCAAAGACATCGGGACGGTTGAAGACAGTTATCAGGAACAGACAGAAATTATTCGTATCAACGGCAAGCCCGGGGTGATGCTCAGCGTGCAGAAGCTGGCGAGCGCAAACACTGTGAGTGTCGTAGATAATGTGCTTCGTGCATTGCCCCACCTCAACGGCGTTCCTGAATCGGTACATATGTCGTTGTCGTTCGATCAGTCGTTGTATATCCGGCAAACAATTTCAGGATTGCAGCGCGAGGCAATGTTCGGCGCAATTCTTGCAATGATCATTATTCTCCTTTTTCTTCGCAACGTCCGTGGAACCATTATCATTATCGTTGCCATTCCGCTTTCGATTCTCATTACCTTTATCATGTTCCGCTTCGGAAACGTTACGCTGAACATTATGACATTCGGCGGATTGGCGCTTGCGGTGGGACGATTGGTTGACGATTCCATTGTGGAGCTTGAGGTTATCACGCGTCATTACAACGAACGGAAACCCGGACAATCGAAAATTGCAGCAACATTGGAAGCTGCGAAGGAAGTCGCATCGCCAATCTTTATTTCCACATTGTCAACGGTGATCGTGTTTCTCCCAATCGTTTTCCTGACCGGCGTCGCAAAGCTTCTCTTTGTTCCGCTGACACTGACCATTGCTGTCGCGCTGTTCGGATCGTTTTTCATTTCCCGCACTGTTACGCCACTGATGTGTTTGAACTACCTTGCTCCCGAAAAAGAACTGGATCGCGAATCGAAAAAATTTTCCGACCGCGCCCGCGTTTTTGCCTATGACCAGCTTGAAAAGCTTGATGAATGGTATGAACAGCGTTTGCGCTGGACGCTGAGCCATCGTCGTTTCGTCGTTTTGGGAATTCTTGGACTGTCACTTCTTTCGCTCGGTTTATTCAAATTTATCGGAACAGAATTTTTCCCCCAGCAGGATGAAGGACAGTTCAGCGTTACTGTTAAATTGCCTGTCGGAACGCGCGCGGAAGAAACCGATAGAGCAGTAAAGCAAATTGAGAGCATCATTACGAAAAATGTGCCCGAGCTTCAAACAATGATTTCCGATATCGGCATTCCTTCTGCCCGCAGCGGAAATTTCTTCAGCCGCAACTCGGGAAGCCACTCTGCCAATATTCGAGTCGCACTCATTCCAGCCGACCAACGAAAGCGAAGCGTGTTTGAAGTCGTGGATGCGTTGAGACCAAAACTGACAAGAATTCCCGGCGCAACGGTCTTTATGAGCCCGGGGGGCTTTTTGAGCTTTCTCCTGAACTTTGGCGCAAACGCTCCGATTGACGTTGAAGTACGCGGCTTCGATCTTGAACAAGGATCTGCATTGGCGAAAGAAGTTCAAGGGATTGTTCAATCAACGCCGGGTGCTGTGGACGTGCAAGTGAGCCGCGACGATAATCTGCCGGAACTGGATGTGAAGATTGACCGCGATAAAGCGGGCGTTCTTGGTCTCAATGTCGCGCAAGTTGCGAACACGGTCAGCACATACATCAACGGTAGCGTCGCGTCGCTGTACACCGATCCGGTTACCGGCAACACTTCGAATATTCTCGTGCGGCTCAATGAAGATTTCCGATCCAACATTGATGATTTAAAAAATATCGTTCTTACCACGGCGACTGGAAATCAGGTATTGCTCGGCAACATTGCAACAATCGAGAAAACTGCTGCGCCGGTACAAATTGACCGAAAATATCAGCAGCGCATTGTTGATGTTACGGCAAACGTGAAGGACCGCGACCTTGGGAGTGTTGCGAAAGACATTCAGGCGCGGCTTGATACCGTTCAGGTACCGAACGGATTTCAACTGCATCTTGGCGGCAACGTCGAACAGCAGCAGCAAACATTCCGCGATCTCCTGCTCGCATTTGCGCTGGCAATTCTTCTTGTCTATGTAGTTATGGCGTCACAATTCCAATCGCTGATTGATCCGTTCATCATCATGTTCACGGTGCCGCTCGGTATTGTCGGTGTGTTTTGGATGTTGTTCCTGACCAACACGACGCTGTCGGTAACATCGTTTCAAGGAATCATTGTGATGGTGGGAATTGTGGTAAGCAACGGAATTCTTCTTGTTGATTATACCAATCGCCTCCGGATAAGTGGACTTGAGTTGCACGACGCTGTCCTGAAAGCCGGGCGCACGCGGTTGAAACCGATCCTGATGACTTCGCTTGCAACCGTCCTTGGACTTATTCCAATGGCAATCGGGTTTGGCGGCGAATCAACACAAGCGCCGTTGGCAATTGCTGTGATCGGCGGCTTGACGGTTTCGACAACACTGACATTGTTCTTCGTTCCGGTCTTGTACACAATTTTTGAGGAACGCTTCAAGAGGAAATTGGAGCACGACGAGGAGACTGCTTAAAATGAAACGGGAACATCTGAAATCAGCAATGTATATTTTTGCGGTAGTTTTTTTTGCCGCGGGAATCTGCCGCTCGCAAACTGAAAATAATGTCGGCAATAGCACAACGGAAGTGATCTCCGATTCACTTACCATGGAACAAGCCGTTCGCATTGCACTTGACCATCAGCCGCTGCTCCGCTCTGCAGAAGCATCTGTGCGTTCGGCGTCGTCTTCGGTTACGCAGGCACAGTCGAACTATTTTCCATCGCTGAGTTTGAACGCATCCGGCACGCGCACCGGCGGCGCCTTCGTTTTCAATCCATCGTTTCCTGCGCGAACGCAGTTTTACAATAACTATTCTACAGGCGCTTCGCTTCAGCAAACGATTTATGATTTTGGTAAAACCGGAGGGCGCGTTTCAGCGTCGGAAGATTTGTACAGCGCAAGCTCATTCGACTACAATTCGACACGCGATAATGTGATGATGAATGTTGAGCTTGCCTACATCGCATTCGTTCAAGCACAGCGATTGGTAGGTGTGGACGAAGAAGCTGTGAAGCAAGCTGAAGACCATTTGAAAGAAGCGCAGGCATTCTATAAAGTCGGCAGCCGGCCGCAGTTCGATGTGACAAAATCCGAGGTTGACCTTGCGAATGCGAATGTCAATTTGATCAGCGCGCGGAATCAAGTGCGTATCGCCAAAGTGCAATTGGAAAATGCTATGGGCGTCCACCCGACACAAGTATATGCCGTGCAAAATACATTCGATACTACCTCATTCGCCATGCCGCTCGATTCTGCAAAAGTAATTGCGCTTGAATCGCGCCCGGAAGTTTCCGCCGCCGAAGCGCGTGTTCGAGCAAACCAAGCGCTTGCATCCGCGGCATGGGATCAAAATCTCCCGTCGCTTGCACTGAGCGGTTCGTACACATGGAACGGATTTGATTTCCCTTTAGTGAGCAGATGGACGGGCGGCATTACGCTCAGTGTTCCGTTGTTTCAGGGATTTAATGTGGAAGCACAGGTGCAGCAGGCAGAGGCAAACGCCGACGCGGCACAAGCATCGCTCGATTTGCTGAAAGAATCCGTACGGTTAGATGTCGAGCAGAATTATCTTTCGCTGAAAGAAGCCGGCGAGCGCATCGGCGCGTCGGCAAAATTGGTGGCGCAGGCGGAAGAAAATCTGAAGCTTGCCGAAGGACGATACAACTCCGGCGTCGGCTCGCCGATTGAAATCACCGACGCGCAAGTTACATTGTCCAACGCGCGCATCACCTACATTCAAGCACTTGCCGATTACAACAGTTCGCTGATTCGGCTGCAAAAAGCGATGGGAATTATCGGGAAATAATCTCCGCGAAGTTATTCAATCTTCAGCACAATCTTCCCAAATTGGCTTGCCTGCTCCATTCTCCGGTGCGCTTCGCTTGCCTTTTTGAGCGGGAAAACTGAATCAACAACCGGCTGGATTGCTTTTCGCTCGTACAACTGAAGCATTGCTGAAAAATCTTCCGGTGTTCCCATCGTTGAACCGAGCACCGTCAACTGCTTCCAAAAAATTCTTCTCAATGTCAGATTGCCGACGTTGCCGGTTGTTGAGCCGTACGAAACAAAACGTCCGCCCGGTTTCAATAAGTCAATTCCTATGTTGAACATCTCTCCGCCGACGCTGTCAATGACAACATCAATTCCATCTTCGCCAACAAGAGAACGAATAGTGTTGCCCCAATTTTCCGAGTGATAATTCACTCCGCCGTGCGCGCCGAGAGTTTGTGCGCGTTTCAATTTTTCATCATTTCCCGATATAACAATTACTTTTGCGCCAAGAGATTTTGCAATTTGAAGCGCCGAGAGTGCAACGCCGCCGCCGATTCCCGTCACAAGAACTGTTTCACCTGATTGAACTTGTCCGCGAGTTACCACCGCGCGATACGCCGTTACAGAAGCAAGTGGAATTGCCGCCGCTTCTTCAAACGAAAGATGCGGCGGCTTTGGAAAAAGATTTGCTGCTGGAATTTTTACCAATTGCGCGTACGTTCCGTCATCGGGAAGTCCGAGAATACGAAACGTTGACGATTGGACGTGCGGGTCGTTTCCCCATTCCAATGTCGGATTAATAACAACAGATTTTCCAATCCACGATGCGTCTTCCTCGCTTCCGACCGCAACAACTTCTCCCGCGCCGTCGGAGCCGAGAATAATCGGCAATCTAATTCCCGCATATTTTCCCGTGCGAATCCAGACATCGCGGTGGTTCAGAGCCGCGGCGTGTAACCGAACAACCGCTTCACCTTTTCCCGGTTTCGGATCAGGAACGTCTTCATACCGAAGCGCTTCAGGTTCGCCGGCTTCATGAAGTACAATCGCTTTCATTTTCTACCTGAATACCGTGCTACCGCTTTCCTAAAACACGCTCACTTTTACATAGCGCCCCGGATTATCACGCAGGTCTTTAATAAGTGAATTCAAATTCACCGCGAGGCTGTCCATGTGATTATACAAATTATCTTCATGCACTAATTTTCCGAGCGTCCCCTGTCCTTTTTGAATTTTCGACAATACTTCATCAAGTGACTGCGACGTTCTTCGCAGGTTCTCCGATGTCTCGTGGAGATTATGCGTTACCATTCGCACGGTGGCGATGCTTGTATCAACATTCGAGCGCTGCGAAAGCGCAATAGTGTCGAGATTGGAGGCGAAACGGGAAAGGTTTGCAGAGAACACCGCGAAATTTCCTATCGCATAATCGAGACGCTTGCCTTCCGCCTGAATGAGCGCATCCAGTTCGGAGGAGGAGCTGTTGACATCCGATAAAATTCCCTGAATATGCTTTCGTGTTTTCTCATCGAACGTCGTATTCACGCGCTCAAGAATACCGAGCACGTTTGAAGAAATCGGCGCCAGCGTGGATGTCAACTCTGTCAGATCGGCTTCGTACGAACCGGTGAGCGAATCGCCGTCGTCCAGCATCCTTGTTTGTACTCCCGGCGAAATCGCAATCAGCTTTCCGCCCATAATGCTCGAGCTTTTGATGTACGCTTTTGAATCTTTCGGGAGCAGAACTCTTTTCTGAATGGAGACATTGACAGCGATCGATGTGCCGGCAAGTCTCATGGATTCCACTTTGCCGACCGTCAAGCCGGCAACCGTAATCGGGCTTCCTTCCGCCAAACCGTTGACATTGCTGTAAAAAATTGTAAGCGAGTACGCTTTCTTCTGCAAGTCAATGCCACGGAGATACATCACGCCGCCGACAAAGATCGCAGCAGCAATGAAGATGGTGATGCCAAGTTTCGTTTCGTTGCTAAGTTTCATAGGCGCTGCACCTCGTTTAATGGAATAGAGCTTCAGCCTGAGACTGATCAGCCGATGGCTGAGTTAATATATTTTCGGACTTCTTCGTTATCGCTATGTTGAATCTCTTCACGTGTGCCCGTCATCAGAGTGCTTCCTTGGTCGAGAATCGCAAAGCGGTCGCCGACAACAAACGCGCTGTGAATATCATGCGTCACGACAATTGACGTTACACCCAAAAGTGTGCGCAGGTCGTTGATAAGAAGATTGATACCGTCCGCTGTTTCCATATCGAGTCCGGTTGTCGGCTCATCGTACAGCACGTAGCGCGGCGTGAGCGCAATCGCCCGCGCCAACCCGACGCGCTTTTTCATTCCGCCGCTCAGTGACGAAGGCATGACGTGCGAAACATTCTCAAGCCCGACAATATTCAGCGCATACTCAATGCGTTCTGTGATCTCTTCG
>JAJYOI010000100.1 GCA_021796275.1 Bacteroidota bacterium | reverse complement strand
TTTTCACGTTGCGTGCACAAAATGTGAATCTTAAAAGCGCATTTGTTTCCGTCAACGTTGGGGGATTTCTGATTGCTAATGACGGTTTTGAAAAAGTATATGGTTCGAAGTTTGGTTTTGGACCGGGAATTTCTTTGGGGTTACCGCTTTCAACTCATATGTATCTATATGGCAAAGCAACCTACTTTTTCAAGAATGGTGTCCCGGTGATTTCCACATATTCATATTCTTTTCAAGACAGCACATGGACAAAAACATCAGAGCGAAAGGAAGGAACTGCGAGATTCCGTGAATGGATATTCAATGCCGGGCTTCATTACAATTTTTTTCTTTCCAAAGAATATACACTAGGTATCAGCGGTGGAGCGACGTTAATCAACCTATACGAAAAGAGAGAAAGTGCAAGCAGCGGTTCATCAACGTTAACAGGCGGCGGCCTGTTAGGATATTTTGGAGGAGCAGCGCTTGAGCGGAATTTTGAAAATAGTCCTTTCACCGTCTCTGCAGAAGCTCAATACAATTTTTCGCGCAACGTGATCAAATCATTTGTTGGAGATTACGGCGGGTTGAACCTGACGCTCGGTGTGCGGTATTATTTCAAGAAGCCGAACAGACAGTAAGGCATTGCAAATAAGAATAAAAATATCAAGAGTTCGCTTATGAAAAACATTCTCTTTCTTTCTCTCGCACTTCTTTTTCTCGGCTGTCCAGACAAGCCATGCACGACTTGTCCTCCACCGGCAACCAATTGTGACTACCCCGCAGGCAACCGTAGCTTTACATGGCGGTTGGATACCGTGGCGTGGTGGCCTTCAGAGGTTGGAGGCGTTTGGGCATTTTCGGATTCAGACGCCTATGTCATGGGAAATATGCATGGATCAACAGTACCTGGCCAAGCAAGTTATCTCGGCTTGCATTGGAATGGAAAACAGTGGGATGAACCAATAGATTATTACACCGTCTTACATTTGTCGAACGACGTTACGGGCGATGATCATTATATGGTCTCTGTTGGCTATTGGGCAGTAGGAGATGGCAAAGCTGGTCTCGCTGAATTTGATAACAACACCAAGAGGTGGAAAGCGTTACAATTTCGAACTTCAGGAGACCTACGGTCAGTGTGGACTGACGGGAAGGGGTATTTTATTGCAGTGGGAGATAATGGGATGGTCTATACAAAAGATGGTTATGATGCCGAGTGGGTGTAACAGAAAGCGCCGACTGGTTTTAACCTGGTCAAGATGGCAGGAATTTCAAAATCGGAAATGTATGCCCTTGGCGATAGCGCAGTTCCAGGAAGGCATTATAAACAGATTTGGAAATATTCGGACAATAGTTGGAAAAAATTAATGGATAACCTTGATACAGCAAATACAGATATTAAAATACCCGAAGCAGGAGATGGCCTATATGATATGACTGTATGCCGATGCTTAGTTTCAGACTCTTTGTATTTATATACCGCGGGCAGAGAATCTTTTGAATTTACTACCAAAGGAAATTCAGTTGAATTTGTAAAAACTAATCTTGCTTCAAAAGGATTACCATTTTCTGCTTTAGGAATTCCCGCAGGAAGAATTTTCCTTTTTTCACCGAACGATTATTGGATTTCCGGATTAATAAGTTCTCAGGTATACTCAGTTCTTCAGGGAACACCGTAAATTGAATTAAAACAAAAAAGCCCTTCACACAGCGTCAACTGTATCGAGGGGCGTAACGGCAAACGAAAGGTCAAAAACTTAAAAGGTAATAAGATGACAAAAACGATTCTCTTCTTTTTAGTAATAGTGTTTGTATTCTCCGGCACGAACTGCCACAAACCTCCACCTGTCGTACCACCCGATGGAGTTGATACGACCAGCCACGCATTCATCTGGACGGCGGACACGATTGGAATTTACCCAAGCTACCTTCACGGTGTTTGGGGAACTGATATAAATAATGTGTACGCGGTTGGGTTTATAGTATTATCTAATCCACCATCCTACAAGTACACCGCTATAATGCATTGGGACGGGGTGAAGTGGTCTTCAGAAAATTATCTTGAAGGATTCTTAGAAGGCATTTATGGTTTCGGGTCAAATGATATCTGGGCTGTCGGGTCTTGGTCAATAGATTACAACTTATACTCTTTGATCGCGCATTGGGACGGGAAAACATGGACGACATGGAAACCGCAACAATACAATTTATTATCGGCGGTATGGGGCACAAGTTCTTCCAACCTTTTTGCATGTGGTTTAGGCGGACTTATTCTTCATTACGATGGAACTGTGTGGACCCAACAACAAAGCGGAACAACCTTGAATTTACGGGACATCTGGGGAATTGATAATACACATATTTTTGCAGCAGGTTATCAAAGCAGTACTGGAGAAGGTGCGCTGTTGCAGTACGATGGAAATTCTTGGAAAACAATTACAAAAGGAGGAGAGGTATCTGATACAACACTCTATGGGAATTTTGAAAGCGTCTGGGGTAATTCAATAAACAAATTATTTCTTGTTGGTTCATTATGTTATGAAGGCACACCGGGAAATTGGAAATTGTCTAATATACCGTACAATTCTCCCGGTCCTAATCTTACTGGATTGGCTGCGATGAATCTTGTTCGTGGAAGTGCATCGAATAATATTTTCATTTGCGGCGACCGCGACCTCATCATTCATTGGAACGGAGATAGCTGGCACATTTACGATGAGTTTTTTGATAAATCGAAACAATCAAGTCTCAAAGGAGTCTGGATGAAGGATGATAAAGTCTTCATCACAGGTTATGAAAATAGTGAATCGCAAGCAATAGTGTATCGAGGAACGCAACAGTAAAAACAAAAACCCCTCGTTACAGCGGCTACTGTATCGAGGGGCGCAACGGCAAACGAAAGGCGGCGTGGTAACGTTTTGAAATATCTAAAATTAAATTCTCTTAGGATGATTATGAAAAATATTTTTTTCTTTACGCTTGTAATTCTTTTCTCTTTGATAGGTGTTGACTGTAAAAAAGGACCACCCGATGGGCCGCCGCTTGGACCCGATACGACCAGCCACGCATTCACCTGGACGGCAGACACGATTGGAATTTATCCCAGTTACCTTCACGGCGTTTGGGGAACAGACATAAATAATGTGTACGCTGTCGGGTTTATGGTTTTATCTAATCCGCCCTCATACAGCTATACTGCGATAATGCATTGGGATGGAGTGAAATGGTCATCTTCAAATTACCTTGAAGGGTATCTAGAGGGTATTTATGGCTTTGGCGCAAATGATATTTGGTCTGTTGGTTCTTGGTGGGTAGATAATAATGCATATGCACTTATCACTCATTGGGACGGCAAAACATGGACAAGTTGGAAACTTCAGCAATACGATCAATTATTTGCAATATGGGGAACAAGCTCTTCTAACCTTTACGCGGTTGGCTGGGCTGGACTTATTCTTCACTATGATGGTAATACTTGGACGCAGCAGCAGAGTGGAACGGAGCTGAACCTGCGGTCAGTCTGGGGGATAGATAACTTACATATTTTTGCGGCAGGTCAAGATGAAGGCACAGGTGAGGGCGTATTACTGCAATTAGACGCCACAGGATGGAAAACAATAGTCAGGGGTGGGATTAATGCTGACAGCACTACACTCTATGGCGAATTCTGGAGTGTTTGGGGTAATTCAATAAGCAAATTATTTCTCGTCGGAGCATTATCTTATGAAGGTACACAAGGAAATTGGACGTTGTCGGATATCCCATACAATTCTCCCGGACAAAACTTAATTGGTTTGACAAGAATGAATACCGTCTATGGCAACACATCAAACAATGTGTTTATCTGCGGAGATCGCGATTTGATTATTCACTGGAACGGAAGTAGCTGGCATATCTATAATCAGTTTTTTGATAAAACGAAACAATCAAGCCTTCAAGGGATCTGGATAAAAGATAAAACAGTATTTATCAGCGGTGATGAAAATAATCATTCGCAAGCAATAATTTATAGAGGTACTCATTAATGGAAATACAAAAAACGTCCCATGTGGCTGCAACCACACGGGACGTGTAACGGCAAACGAAAGGCGGCGTGGTTGGTAACACGGAAGTTATTCCAGCAAAGGAATAACCCCGCCTTTTTTGTTTGCCAAAGAACAAAAACTCAAACAAAGATAAGGAGGTTTATATGTTTTTTGATGACTCTTAACAAAGATACTCGGAAATAGTAGTCTATGCAAATTGGCGTTTCAAAAACTCATTAACTCTTTTTATGAAAGGATCATGCTATGTGTACTTTCAGAGCAATTATTATTGTCAGCATGTTGTGCCTTTGGACGGGGCTCTTGCTGGCAGACGATGAAACCAATCACACAGTAAGCGCCACTATTGAAATAACGGAAACAGCCATTAACAGATATTTAAACACACAATACAATGCAACAGGTTTCCCGAGAAATATTTCTGTAGCTGGCGGATACACTATCTCTTTAACTCTTCCCGAAGTGATTTTGACAACCGGCAACGCAAAATTGCAGATGGTGTTCGATGTGTGGCAAGGACCGACACTGTTGTATCATTTTATCGTTCAGCCCTCTGTTGACATACCATCGGGACAAATCAGCGCTACGCAAATTCAAGCTCTTCTCACAAATCTTCAGACAACGCTTGATGCAGTAACACCCGCGCTTCCATCGTGGGTGAAAACCAATATCACTTCAAATTTCCCAACCACTTTTGGCTGGAACGTCTATCCGTCTAAGCTTCTTGACACGTTAAGCACCCAATGGTTCGGACAACGCGGACTTTCAGTAAATGTAGCTGATTTATCATTGGCATGGGAAGCAATAACTGGCGCTTTAAGGCTTACTGTTTCGATCTCTTTGACTTCAATTGTGCCGAGATTTTATGCGCAAATAGATTTTGATGATATAGGCCCTGCAGTCAAAATACGTTCCTATAACATCAACGTGACAGTAGACGAAGTGAGAATATATCCTCTTTCAGGCGGACTGCCCTTGCAAACATGGGCAGATGATGTATCACTTCAGAAGAATGCTACGAAATGGTGGTATATGAATTTTTCGCCTTCACCTACTCAATTTTATTTTGTGGAGATATTGTTTCGGACCGATAATACTTTTATGGTAAGAGAATTTAAAGTTGACGGACAAGGAGCCTCGGGTATACTTTACGGCAGTATAAATTAAACGGAGAATTGTCATGAAAACGCAAAATAAATTTATGAAGAGATCTCTAACTTGTTTGCTGTTTGCACTCTCATCTATGTTTTCATTCGCGCATGCACAGCAAGATGTTCAAGTAAAATTGGATGCAGCTGATTTAAACGAAGCAATTGCTGCGATAGTAGATGCGCGTGGATTTAATTTTGGCGATTATACCGGCAGCATCATCCCTGATCCATGGTTTGTGAACCTCGATGGCGGCACCGTTGACATAAAAAACGGTAACGCTTTAACGATCCATGCAAATGTTGTGGCGACATCAGTTGATGTGTGGGGTGTGATCAATAACGTTACTGTCCATACTACATTCGATCTTGATGGAACAATACGATTGGATCCAGTCAGCGGCGGCTACAAGCTGATGTTTCATGCACAAGGACTAAGAAATTTCACAGCAACAGGAGTTGATTTCATTGATGAACTTATTCAAAATCATTTGAATAGCTTCATCGGCAAGATGCCTGAAATAGAACTCAATTCAGGAACAAAACTCCTGCCTGATGCGATAACATCATACTTCACTTCGGCTACACCGGCATTAACGACAACTGAGAGTGAAATTATTTTCTATTACACCGTTGCCGGTGACAGAAAAATCACAATTCAAAATAATGTGGTGAACAACAATGCGGTTGGCAATATGCAGGCGTTGGAAGGAAGCAACTGGAACACCTACGCTTCGCCATATACGGCGTGGTGGACGCCGAATTCAAATCATTCTTTCCGTATTGCTACGACAGCGATAAATTACTCCAGTCAGTGGTATAGATTTCAATCATGGGATGATAACGATGGGGCAACCCAAAAGAATATTACCGTGCAAAACGATCATAGATACACGGCTAATTTTTTGTCTGCTCAGCCCGTCACCATCCAAACAAGTCTTGAAGGAACAAACACGGCGGTCAACAATAGCCTTACTTTTTTGAACTCAGCCGTATCGTCGCCGTACAGCGATTACGGTTTTATGCCGCCGAACAATACAAGTATAGGCACGGTCTCTTCATTTTCTCTCAACAGTACCACTTGGAAATTTTTGAATTGGGAAGATGGGTCAACGTCAACATCACGAACAGTATCACCAACTTCTCCCACGACTTTTACAGCTAATTATCACGGCTCCCTTCGCTCCAACACCTCCACCACCTTTGCCAACAGCGACCAGCGAAAAGTGCTGAGAACATATCCTTACTCCGGTGGAAAGCTGCTGCTCGTTTACACCAGCTTGAACAGGGTGTGGTTAGAAAAAAGCGAGGATAACGGTTCGTCGTGGACAATTTGCAACAACGGACAGCCTATAGACGGCGGACCGGAAGCAAAATCTCCTGCAATAGATTTCTTGTCCGCATCTGCTCCAATTGATTATTCTGATTTACAGTACAATGAATATTACATCACCTATCAGCAAAAGCGAGCCGACGGCAAGTACGATATTAAGTTTGCAGTGGTCAATGACTCTTTTGTGAAAACCGCAGAATATACAATCTATTCATCCAACAATGTTTACACAAACGATGCAATGCCCGTTGTCGGCGCGGTATGGTATGACTGTTACGCCATCGGAGGGATGGTAAAACAATTTGTTGTTGTGTGGAAAGAACCAACAAACGGCGGCTTCCCGACAGGCGCTTTATGTTATTGCCCGTTCTATTTCTCCGGCGGCACACTCCATTGGAATTATCCCGACACACGAGTTGACAGAATTGTACAATCCGATAACAATTCCACAAAGCCGACAATTGCCGTGTGGAAAGACGATTATGCAGGTCCGCAAACGATTCCGCATTTCCATCTTGCATGGCAACAATCCAACACAGCAATCCGCTACGGGCGGTTGGAAGAAGGAGACCATGATGAATTTGGATTGACAGCGTACTCACAAATTTCTAACGGCGACGGTGTCGATGGAGAAGCACAGGTGAACCCTTCGATCATAGCTGTTGCAGATGACGAATCACGTATTGTTTGGCTGGGCGGCAATGATGCTGATACGTATATCATCCTGAAAAATCCTTCCACAGGCACATTTTATTATTTGGATATTAATATTCACGATAATGTCCATATCAACCGGTACTATGACGACTTAGACGCAGAGGCAGGATATGTCGTTGCGTGGAGTCTATACGGCGGGTCACAGAAGCGGTATATAACAAGCAGCAATTTATATTATCCACAGACTCTAACCGTTACCGGAAAAGACCTGCAAGTGGCAGACAGCTATAGCAGTTATCCGCTTTTTGATGATTTGCGTGTTGTAGCGCTTGCCGCTTCATCGCTTCCCTATGCGTTTCACATCTCATCAACCGGTTTACAAAAAGGATCAACGGGAGAGAAGACTATTGCAGGAAGAACAGCCGTTGTGAACGACACTCTTACAGCCAAAGCCTTTAACTCGGCACGTGTGTATTATACGCTCGGGAATGTTGCTGTGGATGGACAGTATATTGATTTTGAAGAACTGAAGGACACAGCACAGATAACTTCTTCTGCAGCGTTGCAACGGTATCTTACTACGAAGCCATTTCAGTTGTTGAATTCATCATCGTTGACGTACGATGTTGACTATGGAGTTGTTGACTCAGCACTCTGTGCAACAACACTCAGCAATAACAAATCGGTGAATTTCACTGTTGAGCTGATTGATACCACGGGCAAAGTTATCGGGACATTGAACAACATCACCTATATGAAGAACGACATTGCTCCGAAAGCAAGCACGGGTTACGAAGTAGATACAAAAAGTATCAGTTCGAAAATAGTGCAGCTGCGTCTTAGACCGGTTTCAACGGCAGAAACGTTTTATACATTAATTGACAGACACATGTCGGCATCGGCATTAAATAAACAAGGAAACAGCCGCCAGAAAATATCACTGCAAGGAAACGAAGTGGTGACGGATTACGCGCTTTCACAAAATTTTCCGAATCCTTTCAACCCTTCTACAGTAATCAATTATCAGTTACCAGCGAACAGTCATGTTCTTATTAAGGTCTATGATGTTCTTGGACGTGAAGTGAGAACGTTGGTTGATGAGGAGAAACCTGCAGGAAGGTATTCGGTCGAGTTTGATGCCTCGAAACTTTCCAGCGGTACGTATTTCTATACTATTCGCGCCGGTGACTACACAGCAGTAAAGAAGATGATGGTGATGAAGTAAAACCAGCGGTAGATTTCACTGGTTCGTGAATTAAAAGGCGTTTCGATAATTTCGGAGCGCCTTTTCTATTTTTAAAACTTCACCGATTCACGCCACGCATGCCGCTTTCCGCATACCGCATTCCTGCCGCCGCACCGGGAGGAATCATTTCGCTGAGGCGGTCACAATCGGCGCGGCTTAGTTCAACATCGAGTGCGCCGATATTTTCTTCGAGATACTTTCTCTGTTTCGTGCCGGGAATCGGAACAATATCATTTCCCTGCGCAAGCACCCATGCAAGCGCAAGCTGCGCGGCGGTGCAGTGTTTTTCTTCGGCAAGCTTTTTAATCTTCCCGACAATTTCCTGATTCTTCGTGAAGTTTTCTCCCTGAAACCGCGGATGCGTGTGCCGGAAATCGTCCGGAGAAAGATTTTCCTGCGATGTAAATCTGCCGGTAAGAAATCCGCGTCCCAAGGGGCTATACGCAACAAATCCGACGCCGAGGCTACGGCACACCGAAAGGATTTCATCTTCCACGTCGCGCGTCCAAAGCGAGTATTCTGTTTGCAGTGCGGTGATTTGATGAACGGTGCACGCACGGCGCAGCGTTTTCGCCGACGCTTCCGACAAACCGAGATGACGCACTTTTCCTTCTTTGACAAGAAGCGCCATCGCGCCGACAGTCTCTTCAATCGGCACTTCCGGGTCAACACGGTGCTGATAGTAAAGATCAATAGTATCAACGCCGAGACGGCGCAGGCTTGCCTCGCAGGCGTAGCGCACATAGTCCGGGCGCCCGTTCACGCCGAGAAAACTCCCGTCCTTTCCGCGGACATTGCCGAATTTTGTCGCAGTGATAACTTCGCTTCGATGTTCTTTCAATGCTTTCCCGACAAGCTCTTCATTTTTTCCGACACCGTACATATCGGCGGTATCGAAAAAATTAATACCGAGATCGAGCGCGCGGTGAATTGTTGCAATTGATTCGGCATCATCGCGCCCGGCATAAAAATCGGACATGCCCATGCAGCCGAGTCCGAGCGCAGAAACTTTCAATCCGCTTTTTCCAAGTTCACGATAGTTCATAGAATAGATTCTCTTTCAGCAATGTGTTTTCAAAAAATGCAGTACAACCCGCCATGCCTGCTCGGCCGATTCTTTATGATACGTTGAACGCGCATCATTGAAGAATCCGTGTGCGGCTTCCGAAAATTCGATATTCGTGTACGGCTTGCCGGCAGAGCGAAATGCATCAATAATGCTCCGGATGTGCTCGGGAAGAATTCTTTTGTCTTGTCCTCCCCAGAACATTAACGCCGAACCATGAAGCTGAGGCACACGATGCACGAACGATTCTGCAATTCCGCCGCCGTAAAAGCTGATCGCGGCGCTCACTGGAACAAGCGTGTTTGTCTGAAACGCAATGCGCCCGCCCATGCAAAATCCGACGCATGCCGTTCGATTTTTATCAACCGAAGAATCGTGGATAAGCCAGTTATGCACGGCAAAAATATCTTTTTCAGCCAGATCGTCCCGAAGAGCGATGATGTGTTTTTGCACACCGGAAAAATCGTTGTAGTCGCCTTCAAATCCTGCACCGGTGCGGTGAAACAATTCCGGTGCGATTGCCACATATCCTTCGTGCGCAAAACGCTCCGCCACATCACGGATATGCGCGTTCACACCGAACGCTTCCTGATACACAATGATGCCGGCTTGTCCGCCGTCTTTTGGGCGGAGATCTTTTTCCGCTGAATCAGGACGTGCAACATACGCACGCATTTCCGTGCCGTCAGAAACTTTCAGTGTTACATAATCGCTCATGTTTTATTTTCTCCTTTGCGTCTTAGCGTTATTGCGGTGCTGTTTTTTCACTGCGAAGACGCGATGATTTTATGCAACGACTTTCGGATACAGCGCCGCTCCGATTGACGCGAGCAGTATTGTTCCTGCCATCAGCACTACAAAATCGAATCCAATCCCGAACACGCTGGTGCCGCCGAGAAGCATCAGCCCGCGCAGTGCATCTACTTCATACGTCAACGGATTAATGTGCGCGATCGCTTTCAGCCACGCCGGCATTATCGCGATCGGATAAATTGCGTTGCTGGCAAAAAACAACGGCATCGTCATCACCTGTCCGATGCCCATGAATCGTTCGCGCGTTTTCACGATGCACGCAATGATAAGCGAGAACGTCGAGAAAAGCGCCGATCCTAAAAAGACGAAAAGAAGAATGCCGAGCAGCGCAACCGGATTCCAATTGATGTGCACGCCGAGAATAAGCGACAGCCCGTAGATGATAACCGCCTGCGAAAGTCCGCGCACACCGGCAGATAATGCTTTCCCCAGCACGAGCGCCATTCGCGGCGTCGGGCTGACAAGAAATTTGTGGATGATGCCGAGATCGCGTTCCCAAATAATTGCGATGCCGTAAAAGATGGCAACGAAAAGAACACTCTGCGCAAGAATTCCGGGAGCCATAAAATCAAGATACCCGACATCGCCGGTAGGAATTGCCCGAATGCGTGAAAAAACTTCACCGAAAATAAGCATCCACAATGCAGGCTGAAGCGCACGTGTGAGAAGCTCCGTCGGATCGTGGCGAAGCTTCCTTACCTCCAGTTCTGCAATGACGAATGTTTTATAAAAAAATTGTCTGACCATGTACAATGTACTGCCGACAGGCATGAACGGAATGCTCGCCTCGCTGAAGCTTCGGCGAAGCGGGCTAACTGAGCCGTCGGGCTGTGCGGCGTACTCTTGATGTTTCACGATAACCTCCTCCGGATTCAAGCGTGTCTTTGGAATAAAAAGCAAAAACGTCGTCAAGCGTGCTGCCATTGCCGCCAACAGATTTTTTCAACTCGCCGGGAGAACCGTTGGCAACCATTTTCCCTTTGTGCATTATTACAATTCTTGTGCAGAGGCTTTCCGCCTCTTCCATATAATGTGTGGTGAGAATGATTGTCGTTCCATTGCGGGCAAGCAGTTTAATTTGCTTCCACACAGACTGGCGGGCGACGGGGTCAAGCCCAACTGTTGGCTCATCGAGAAAAAGAATCGGCGGGTTATGCAGCACTGCCTGCGCAATTTCGAGCCGGCGAATCATTCCTCCGGAATACGTGCGGACAAGTTTGTCCCTCACATCCGAAAGCCCCATGAATTCAAAAGAGTCATGAATGCGTGCCGCGCGCTCTCGTGCAGGAATGTCATACAACTTGGCAAACACAAGCATATTCTCGTAGCCGGTCAGACTCCCGTCTGCCGAAAGCAATTGCGGCACGTAACCGATGCTGCGGCGAACCGACGCAGGGTGATGCGCAACGTCGAAACCGGCAACCGTCGCGGTTCCCGATGTCGGCGGCAAAAGCGTCGTCAACATTTTGATTGTCGTCGTTTTCCCGGCGCCGTTCGGGCCGATCAATCCAAACACATCGCCGCGGTGAACAATAAAGCTCACTTCATTCACCGCAACAAACGATCCGAACCGCCGCGTCAAAAGCTGTGTCTCGAGAATTTTTTCCTTTGCTGCCATGCATTTCTCTTTTCTGGCGAACCTAATAATTCATCAGTGCCCGGTAGACGAGTTGAAACCGACGTCTTGTGTCGTTGGCTTCGATTTTTGTTCCTCGTTCAATGTCCGAAAAACAACGTCCCACAACGGAGAGCTCACGCCGAAATTAATATCAGCGTCCATATAATGGTGGCGGAAATGGTGCTTCTTCAAATAGGTACCGATCCTTCCTCGCAGTGGAAAATGATGGATCGCGTAATGCGTCATGTCGTACGTCAGATAACCAAAAATGAATCCTGCAAAGAAAGGGTAGACATATACCA
>JAJYOI010000099.1 GCA_021796275.1 Bacteroidota bacterium | reverse complement strand
CCGTCGTCAGATACTTCATTACAGAATCGGCAACGATTGGAAGCTGCTCTGCTTCTTTCCTCTTATCACGCGATGCTTTCACATCGGCAACTGCGGTCGACGCCATCACCTCGTCGTACGACTTATAAATCGTCTTCGGCGTGATGTTGTTCTCTTCGTTATACTTCATCTGTTTCTCACGGCGGCGCTCTGTTTCATCAATCATTCGCTGCATCGAATCAGTGATCTTATCGGCATACATGATGACAAGTCCTTCCGCATTGCGCGCTGTTCGTCCCGCTGTTTGAATCAGCGAGCGCTCCGACCGCAGAAATCCTTCCTTGTCCGCATCGAGAATTGCCACAAGCGAAACTTCCGGCAAATCAAGCCCTTCGCGAAGCAGGTTTACGCCAACAAGCACGTCGAAATTTCCAAGACGGAGATTGCGAAGAATTTCCACGCGTTCCAGCGCATCAATATCGGAATGAATGTACCGTACGCGCACTGAAATATCCTGCAAATATTCGGTCAAATCTTCCGCCATTCGTTTCGTCAGCGTTGTAACGAGCACGCGTTCTTTCCTCTTTGCGCGTTGACGGATTTCTTCGATCAAATCATCAATCTGATTTTTCACCGGACGAATCTGGACTTCGGGATCGAGCAAACCGGTCGGACGGATCACCTGCTCAACAAATGCGCCTTTACATTTTTCCAGTTCATATGGTCCCGGCGTTGCGCTGACAAAAATCACCTGATTCACCATTTGCTCCCATTCATCGAATTTAAGCGGACGATTATCAAGCGCCGACGGAAGGCGAAATCCGAAACTCACGAGTGTTTCTTTTCGTGAACGGTCACCATGATACATTCCGCCGATCTGCGGCACCGTAACATGCGATTCATCAATCACGAGCAGGAAATCTTTTGAAAAATAATCGAACAGGCAGTACGGGCGTGAGCCCGGCGGACGTCCGGCAAGATGGCGTGAATAATTTTCGATGCCATTGCAATAACCGACCTCGCGCATCATTTCGACATCAAAACGCGTGCGTTGCTCAAGCCGCTGTGCTTCAACAAGCTTGTTCATTCCACGCAATTCGGCAAGGCGCTCTTTCAATTCTATTTCAATAGACTTGATGCCACGCTCGATGGATTGCCGTGTCGTGACAAATTGTTTCGCCGGATAAATTACTTCGTAATCAGTTTCGCCGAGAATTGCACCGTCCATTCGGTTAATAATTGAAACGCGTTCAATCTCGTCGCCGAAGAATTCAATACGCACCGCTTCTTCGTTTTCGTACGCCGGAATCACTTCCACCACATCGCCGCGGACGCGAAAGGAACCGCGGACGAAATCATAATCATTCCGCGTGTACAAAATATCGAGAAGTTTCTTGAGTAATTTATTCCGCTCGATATGTTCCCCTTTTTTCACCACGACCATTTGCTCCATCCACTCATCGGGTGCGCCAATACCGTAAATGCTGCTGACGGACGCAACGACAATCACATTGCGCTCACCGCTGAGCAAAGCGCTTGTTGCGCGAAGACGAAGCCGGTCAATTTCGTCATTAACCGACGCGTCTTTCTGAATATACGTGTCCGTCGTCGGCACGTATGCTTCCGGCTGATAATAATCGTAATAGCTGATGAAGAACTCGACGTGGTCGTTCGGAAAAAATCCCTTGAACTCCGCATACAACTGCGCCGCAAGTGTTTTGTTGTGCGACATCACGAGCACCGGGCGGTCAATTTGCGCAATGACATTCGAGACCGTGAACGTTTTGCCGCTTCCCGTCACGCCAAGCAGCGTTTGATATTTATCGCCGCGCCGGATGCCGTCCAGCAATTGCCGGATCGCTTCCGGCTGGTCGCCCTGAGGTGTATAGTCAGATACAAGATGATACATAGACATTTACAATTTTCAATTCACGATGTTTCTGATTTACGATTGACGATTTCCGAATGACGAATGCCTTGCACTGGCGAATTCATTTCTCTTTGCCGTAATACGCGAAGCGGCAAGAATTGAAATTATTTCGTTGACTTCTGTGAGAAGGCCTTCCACTTTGTCTTCCTTCAGCATCTTTGACTCTGTGATAAGTTCAAGCCATAACAATGTTTCATCCGCTTCTTCCTCAGCAATTCCTATTTTGCTGATGAAATCTTTTCGTGAACGCGCTTTACATGCGGAATAATAGTTAGCGGCGACCGATGTTCCAGATCGCAACACCTGTTTACCAATGACTTGTGCCGCAACTGAGCTTGGCAATGCTTCCACAAGTCTCACAATTCGTAGTGCTAACAGCTTTACTCTTTTCTTGAGTGCTGTAGTATCCATAATTCAATCTCTTTTATTCGTCAATCGGCAATTGTCATTTGCAAATCATTTGGCTTTAATTGTTTCCAGTCCGTGAGCGTGCAAACCCATTTCGCTCCGCCGTAATAGAAACGCAAAAAGAAGCCCGAAAAATCCAAGACACGAAAAAATCCACATGCCGAGATGATAACCGCCGGGATTAGTGGCGCTCGCACCTGAATAATCATTCGCCCAGCCGATAAGCAGATTGAATCCGGCAAGCCCGATATTTTGGATCATTGTCATTAATCCGTACGCCGTTCCTAATTTCGATTGGTCAACAATATACGCCACGGAGGGCCACATGATGGCGGGAATCAATGAGAACGCAATTCCCATCATCGCCATAGGCACATACAAAGAAATATTCGTGTATGCCATGATGAGATAAACGGGGATCAGCAACAGCGAACCGAACATCATGAACAATGAACGCTTGCCGACACGGTCAACCATCAAGCCGAACAGCGGCGTTGCGATCATCGCGAAGAGCGTGAGAATGCTCGAAAGAAATCCGCCAAATTCGCGTGTGGTGCCGTGCGCTTCAATAAAAAATTTCACAGCGAACGTTTGAAACGGAAAGATGCCGGAATAAAATGTAATACACAGCGCCACGATGAACCAATACGACGTCCCGAATTTGAAAATATCCGAGAACACCACCTTGTCTGTCGCACTGCCCTGCCCGATCTCATATTTCTTTGCCGCGTTATCTTCCAGTCCCCAATACAATATTGCTCCCGCAACGCAAATTACTCCCGCCGCAACGGTGATGAAGAGCGGAAGCTGCCAGTTTCTGAAATACGATGACGCCCACGACGGCGAATTCAACGCGGCAAACGATCCGAGACGCGCAATAGTGAGATTCAAACCAAACGCAAAGCTCAGTTCTTTTCCCTTGAACCATTTTGCAATCGCCGTTGTCACCGCAACGATCAGCGATTCGGCGCCGAGACCGAAGATCAACCGCCCTGTTGCCATAATGCCCAGCGTAGGTGTTGCGGCAGTCACCGCCGCACCGAGCAGACACAGCACGGCAAAGATCAACGTGGACTTTTTCGTTCCTAACCGGTCAATAATAAATCCGCCGATCAGCACCATGAACACATTCGGTATGCTGTAGATCGCCTGCAGCAAGCCGATGTCGGAATCTGAAAAATGCAGCTGCTTCGCCAGCACATCCGCCAGCGGGCTGATCGCATCGTAAATATAATAGTTGCCGAACATCGCCAGACTGATGAGCACAAGAACAATCCAGCGGTACGCGCGCGGCGGCGGGGGAAGTGCACCTTCCGCGCTATTTTTCGCAAGTGGTTCCGACATTGTGTGCCTTTCTGAAGGAATGGATAAATTGAATTTGTGAAATGGCTTTCAGCCGAGGGCCGATCAGCTCCAATGGAGTCCTTCGTAACCTTAGGCTGTGTTGAAAGTACGAAGAGCGTGGTGAAAAGTCAAAAAACAAATTAAGCAGTGTCCTCATGTGCCGTCAAGTCGTAGTGAGTCCCGATGAATCGGGAACCTACGACAAACGATAGTCGAATTTGCCGCGCTATGAAACATCGCCTTCATAAAGTGCGATACCCGCCTACGGACCAAAACGCCTTTCGGCGCGCAAACCCGTTTCCCGCGAAACCGCTTCCGCAAGCTTTTCTCCCTCAGAACTGAATGCCCAATAAAAAAGATGCCGGACCGGATGATCCTTCCGAATCGCCGCAATTGCTTCGCACAACAGCCGCCTTGCAATTCCCCTGCCGCGAAACTCCGGCAGAACAAGCGCCGAGCACAGATACACCGCATCGTATGTTCCGCCGACTTGTCCGCCGTCCTTTTGGCGGAGCGGCGTCATCTCCAGCAGTTCCTGCTCGTTGATCTCCTTTGCAATGAACCGCTTCATCAAATCTTCGGTGGTCGGAATAACAAGAACCCACGCCACCGGCCCGTCTCCTTCATCCTGCTCATTCATTGTCGCCGGATGCAGTTGCCGAAGCCGCTCCATCACTTCCGCTGTCACGGAAATCTGGTTCGGGTCGCTTTTTGCAGAGAAAAATTCATCTGCAAGTTCTATCATTCTTTCAAGATTGGTCGGTGTCTGTTTAATAAACCGTGTCCATTTGGCAGTTTTGAATTAGGAAGTCATGTTACGCAAAAAAGATTGTTTTTGAAAATCAAAACCAGAGTAACGTCATTCCCGTCCCGGCAAAGTCGGGAGGAATCCAAGTATGGATGGTACGCTAAAGCGTACCATGACGAACTCACTTTTTTAGGTGGATTTTTCCCATGCGTACCGTGAGTTAGGAATAAAGAATTAACAAAGGATAATTAAAATTGCATAAATTGACAAGGAGGATTGGGATGATTGGCGGTGGCGGGGGTGGTTTGAGGTTGGAGGTTTGAGATTCGGGGTTGAAGGTTTATGGTTTGGGTGAAGATTTGTGGAGAAGTCTTGTAAAAAAGATGGCCTCTCGCAACGAGACGTGATTGTTATGAAAGGGGCTTGATTTTGTGGTAAAGAAAAGAGAGATTGTGCCATTATTTAGGTGAGCCTGCCTGTGACGGGCAGGAAGAGAATAGCCCCACGGTTCTCTTAGATTTTTTCCCATTGCGCCAGATGGTGTTCGGCTGTGATAGGATGTTTGCTTGCACGGCGAGCCCGCTCCGCCAAGCGGAAGCGAGGTGAGCGAAATTCCGCGGTGAATGACTCAGTGCATTATTGTGGATGAAGTTTGACGGAGAAAATGGTTGATGAGAATTGAAACGAGATGAGCCTACAAAATAATTCTTTACAGGTTTATCTTTCATGTCTAATATGCGTGATAGATAGACTGAGTCTATCTAATCACTAGTTAGGCTTATGCTAATTGTCATTCAACAAATACTTTAATGAAGAATAAAAGTAAGCCATTTAGCGACGATATAACCCAGGAGTATATTGCTCGTTTAAAATTTAGAGAAGATGAATTAGGATCAATAATTAAAGGACATCTCTTGATTGAGTTTATTATCAATCGAATTATAGAGCGAAAATGTAAAAATCCACAAAAAATTTTAGATGATCATCGTTCTTATCCCTTTGCTGTCAAATTACAAATAGTTTATTCTATGAATTTGCTACCAGACCATATTTATAAAAATGTTAGTAGAATAAACAAAGTAAGAAATCAACTTGCTCATAATCTTGAAGTGAAAATTGGGGACTTGGACTTTAAATATGTAAAAGATAACGGCAAGGAGATGACAATCGAAATGCCAAAGAGCAAACATTTCCCTGAAAGAAATTATATTCAATTGCTTTGCATGGGCACATTAAATCAACTGCGCAATCATTATTTTTTGTTATTTGCTGAATTTCCGAAGTATAATTCTGTAGCATAAGCCTAACCTCTTTAATAAGTAAAAAGTCAAGAGGGTAAAAAGATATCATGCAAGTCCACCCAAGCGGAACGCAGGAGCGTGCGAACAAGATGAAATCCCAAAGAAACTCCATTAGAACGTGGTAAAAATTGTTACAGTGCGTTGTAGCGACATTTATGAATGGAAGAGCGATGACCATTGACATACGTTTATGTACGGCAGCAGACTTGGATGTTTTGCAGCAGATAGCGTACACAACGTACCGGGAAACTTTCGGTCCAATGAATACTGAAGAGACGATGGAAAAATATCTTCACGCTGCATTCAACAAAGAACATTTGCGCGGAGAACTGACGAACCGCCGCTGCACGTTCTACTTCCTGTACGCCGATACTCATCTGGCGGGATATTTGAAAGTGAACGAGGCGCCGGCTCAAACCGATATCAATGACCCGGACTCCATCGAGATCGAAAGGTTCTACATCAAGAAAGAATATCAGGGAAAGGGATTAGGCGGCGCTCTGATGGAGCATGCGCTCCGGCTTGTTGAAAAAAAGAAGAAGCGTTATGTGTGGCTGGGAGTCTGGGAAAAGAATACCGCGGCGCTATCATTCTACACAACAATGGGGTTTCAGGAAGCGGGGCGCCATACATTCAGAATGGGAGATGAAGTGCAGACGGACCTGATCATGAAGAAAGTAATGGCGGAATGAACAGTATGATCTTCTTCCCGCCATCTCGCTGGAAACATTAGAAAAAGTTTTCAAACTTTCCGTTTTTTCATTTTTCGCTCTTCGCATCTTTCCTCACCACCGGCGCGGCGCGTCTTTCACGCAGCGGACAGTATCGCGGGCAATGAGCAATTCTTCATTTGTCGGGATGACAAGAATCTTCACGCGCGACGATTGTTTCTGAACCTCTCCTTCTTTTCCTGCGCGCATCTCTGCGTTCAGCGATTCATCCATTTCAATACCGAGCCATTCAAGCCCTTCGCAAATCCGTTTTCTGATCGTCGGAGAATTTTCGCCGATGCCGCCGGTGAAGACAAGCGCGTCGGCGCCGTTCAATTCTGCAAGGTACGAGCCGATATATTTTTTCACGCGCTGGCAGAAAATTTCAATCGTCAGCTTCGCACGGCGATCCTGATGTTCCCGCTCTTCATCAATCAGGTCGCGCATGTCGTTCGTCAGCCCCGAAAGTCCGAGCAATCCCGATTGCTTGTTCAACAGCGTATCAATTTCGCCGATACCCATTCCTTCTTTATGCATCAGATATTCGATGATCGAAGGATCAATATCGCCGGACCGCGTTCCCATCACCAAACCTTCAAGCGGTGTTAATCCCATGCTCGTATCAACCGACTCGCCCTTCTTGATGGCGCACGCCGAACATCCGTTGCCCAAATGCAGCGTGATGATATTCGTTTGCTCGCGTTCGATGTGCATCAATTGGCGGTAGCGGTACCCGACATAGCGGTGCGACGTACCGTGAAATCCATACCGCCGGATTTTATGTCTTCGATATAATTGATACGGAATGGCATAGAGAAACGATTTCTCCGGCATCGTCGAATGGAACGATGTATCGAACACCGCCACTTGCGGGATTCCGGTACCAAACAATTCCAGCGCGGCATGAATGCCTTTCAGATTTGCAGGATTATGAAGCGGCGCGAGGTCAATGCAATCTTCGATGCCGTTGATGACTTCATCGCTGATGATGACCGAGCGGGTGAATTTTTCTGCGCCGTGCACCACACGGTGACCGATGGCATGAATATCTGCCAGCGAACGAATGCCGGGAATTGCAGCTTCCGGCGAGATAATCCACCGCACAACAAAATCGAGCGCCGCACGGTGATCGCGCAGCGGAACCGCCTGCTTGACCGGCGATTTCCCGGATGCTTCAAATGTAATGAGCGCCTGGCTGCCGATGCGTTCAATGATGCCTTTCGCGCGCTGCATATCGGCGTCGGTTTCGATAAGAGGAAGGTCGGTTTCGATGATTTGAAATTTGAGCGACGAGCTGCCGCAGTTAAGTACGAGGATGTTCATAGTCGTTGTCTTTCGGAATAAAATATTTAGGAATCAATTCGGAAAAAACCTCACGGTAATGCTTGCGGGCAACGATATGTTCGTTGCCTTTGTATTCAACACGCATAAACTCATCGAGGAATTTCTGAATGTGCTGCTGGAGTACTTGAGCCTGAGGCTCATCCGCCTTCGGCGGAGAAAAGGAATTGTTGTTCTGAGCCATACAAGACTCCTTTCGTTAGAAGGTGGAACGCAATAATGTACTGAAATTTTCCGACATGAGCATGTGCCTGAATATTTTGGTGGTGTCTCAGTGTGAGAATCCCTCCGGTGGGACAGACATTCCTGTCTGTCAAAAATAGGTCAGACAAGTGGCGCAAAGCGCCATGGCGCCAACGGCGCTCAAATCCCCCAAGAACGAAAATGAGACACTACCAACATTTTTAGCGGTGGGGAATTTTAAATTATTTTGTGAAAAGCGCAAACAGATTCCCGGCAAAAGTCCCGCTGTACGGGATGCCGTAAAGCGGCACGTTCTGGAATAACGCTCTTCCATCGATGTCATGCCTGCGGATTTTTGGCGGGCAGCCAAAATGACCTGCTACAAAATTTATCACTTGCATCTTACCGTCCATTTTGTTTCTTAGATAGTAGAAGCGGCTCACTTCAGAAAATATCCGCCGCAAGCCGACAGCCCATAACAATCAACAACGGGCAGTTTCATTTCACACAAAGAGAACAGTGGTGATCATTGGGGGGAAAGGTAAATTCCCGCACCACATAAAGAGGGCGCGCATAATTTATCAGTTGCTCAAACGGCGGGCATTGAAAAATACGCCCGACGATCTCCGTTAAGGAAGGAGGCAAATCCATTATGACTGCACATCAAAAGCTTAGCAGAATCCTGCTTGTTTCAAACCGCCTCCCGGTAACAATTCAAAAAACCAACACCGGGTTAGATTTTCGGTCGAGCGTCGGCGGGCTTGCAACCGGGCTACAATCTGTGCAGAGTGATCAAGAAATTTTGTGGATCGGCTGGCCCGGTACGGTTGCAAAGGAAGACCGGAAAGAAGCGGAAACCGGACTGATACAGCAGCATAACTACGCGCCGGTCTTCATGAGCGAGCGGCTTGTGGAAAAATTCTATGAGGGATTCTGCAACCGAACAATTTGGCCGCTGCTTCATTCGTTCCCGATGTACACAAAATATTCCGCGTCGGAGTGGGAAGCATATAAAGAAGCGAACGCATTGTTCGCGGAAAAAGTGATAAAAACGGCGCGGCACGACGATACGATCTGGATTCACGATTACCATTTGATGCTGCTGCCGAAACTGCTGCGCGATCATTTTCCGCGCGCGAGCATCGGATTTTTTCTCCACGTTCCGTTTCCGCCGTACGATATTCTTCGTCTTCTTCCACAGAGCAAGGAAATAGTTGAAAGTCTTCTCTCGGCGGACCTCGTCGGATTTCATACGCACGATTACGCGCAGGCATTCCTCGGCAGCGTGCGAAGAATTCTCGGTTACGACAACGCGCTGGGACAGATCATGCTGGGCGACCGCGTTGTGCAAGTGGATGTGTTTCCGATGGGAATTGATTTTGACCGCTTCTCGCACGCCGCACAGGATGCAGCGGCACTGAAGGAAGTGGAGAAAATCCATCAGCGCATCGGCAAACGAAAAATCGTCTTTCTTGTCTCGCGTCTCGATTACACAAAAGGAATTCCGCAAAGCCTCGATGCGATCGAAGAATTCTTCGAACACTATCCCCAATGGCGCGAGAATGTGACCTTCATTCTTGTTGTCGTTCCTTCCCGCGAGCGCGTTGAACGGTACGCATCATTGAAACGCCAAATTGATGAACAAGTCGGCAGCATTATCAGTGCTTACGCGACACTCGACTGGGTGCCGATCCGTTACATTTACAGGAACCTCGATTTCCCTTTCTTAGTTGCATTATATGAGGCATCGGATGCCGCTCTCATTACGCCTTTGCGCGACGGCATGAATCTTATTGCAAAGGAATATCTTGCCGTGCAAAACGACTGTGAAGGGGTACTGATTCTGAGCGAACTTGCAGGCGCAGCAAAAGAACTTTTGGAGTCGGTCATTGTGAACCCAAACAATACGGAAGACGTTGCCGCTGCCATCGACCGGGCGCTGACAATGCCCGTGGAAGAACAGCGCCGCCGCAACGAGATCATGCGGCGCAGGCTTCAAAGCTACGGCTTGGAACAGTGGGTCCGTGCATTCCTTCGCCGCCTGAACGATGTCGTCTCACAGTCGCAGGCATTGTCGGTAAAAATTCTCAACGCAACGACGAAGAAAGAGTTACTAAAAGAGTATGCCAAAGCCGAACGCCGGCTTCTCATTCTCGATTACGACGGAACACTTGTGCCATTCGCCAGCGAACCGAGCGCCGCGAAACCCGATAAAGAGCTCTATCAGATTTTACAGACGTTGTCTGATTCTCCGAAAAATTCCGTCGTCATTCTCAGCGGACGCGGACGCCATTCGCTGGAAGAATGGTTCGGCTCGATGAACATCATGCTTGCGGCTGAACACGGCGGCTGGGAGAAACGCAGCGGCGATGCAGAATGGCATTCCACTATTGCAGGCTCGCAGGATGTCTGGAAGGAACAAGTGCGCCCAATCCTTCAGCTGTACGTTGACCGGGTTCCCGGGTCATTCATCGAAGAAAAAGATTTCGCACTGGCATGGCATTACCGCCAGGCAGATGTCGAATCCGGCTCTGTCGCTTCCAAAGAATTGCTCGATACGGTTTCGAACCTTGCGGCAAACTTCGGCATCCGCGTCTTGCCGGGAAGCAAAACCGTTGAAGTGCGGAACGCCGGCATCGGCAAAGGAATTTTCTTCAACCAGCATTTTGCAAAAAAAAATATTCCATTTATGCTTGTGATCGGCGATGATTGGACAGATGAAGATTTATTCGGCGTGCTGCCTTCGGCGACGTACTCCATCAGGGTCGGGAAAAGTGTTTCGAAGGCGCGGTTCAATGTTGAAACGATTTCAGATGTGCGGGCATTACTATCCGATTTAGAAAGGAAATAGCATACGTTGACACTCAATGATTACCGTCCGATTGTGGGCGACAAAATTATTTCAGAAATTTACCGGCTCGCCCGCGATCTTTATGGAGCAAAAGTACTCCACATCAATTCCACCTATTACGGCGGCGGTGTTGCCGAAATGCTCTACACCCTCGTGCCGCTGCTGAACGATGCCGGCATCAGCGCAGACTGGAGAATTCTTCGCGGCTCCGAGGATTTCTTCACAATCACGAAAAAATTTCATAACGCTCTTCAGGGAGACAGCATCAATCTCAGTGAAATGAAAAAAAATGTGTACATCAGCACAAACGAAGATTTCTCATCGTACTGCGAGATTGATCACGATGCAGTCATCGTTCATGATCCGCAGCCGCTGCCGCTCGTCCGTTTCTATAAAAAGCGCCAGCCGTGGATATGGCGCTGTCACGTCGATCTCTCGCATCCGAATCAGGACTTATGGCATTTTCTCACCGATTTTATTTTGCGGTACGATGCGGTGATCGTCTCCGCAGAATATTACCGGAAGGAAGACCTTCCGGTAGAACAAAAAGTGATTGCGCCGGTTATTGATCCGCTCACGGCAAAAAACAAGATGCTGCCGCATGCTCTTATTCACAAGATGCTGAAAAAATTCGACATCCCGTCCGACAAGCCGCTGATCACACAAATTTCCCGTTTCGATAAATGGAAAGATCCGCTCGGCGTTGTCGAAGCGTTCAAGCTCATCCGGCGTAAAGCAGACTCCCGGCTTGTGCTGTGCGGCAGCATGGCGGCGGACGATCCGGAAGGATGGGATATTTACGACAGCGTGAAATCGAAAGCGAAAGCGCTGATTGAAAGCGGCGATGTTATTCTGAGCACAACGGAACACAATGTTCTGGTGAATGCGCTTCAGCGAAGCTCTGCCGTCGTAATTCAAAATTCGACGCGCGAAGGTTTCGGATTGACGGTGACCGAAGCGCTATGGAAAGGAAAGCCCGTTGTGGCGACAAATGTCGGCGGCATTCCGTTACAGATTGTTGACGGTGAGTCGGGATTTCTTGTTGAACCGGAGAACAGCGAGCAGTTGGCACAGCGGACGTTGGAAATCCTCCAGCACCCGGAAATGGGCAAACATCTTGGCGAGCGCGGGCGCGAAGATGTGCGTCAGAAATTTCTTATCACACGAATGGTGTACGACGATTTGAAGTTACTGCGGGAGATGATCGGATAAAGAGGGGAATCCAGCGCAAGGCATCAGACGAACTTCAGAAGAACGTAATTCCTATTAATATATCTACGAATAGATTTCTTGAAAACAATTGAAATCTGTTCTCTTTTGAACATTTCAAAAATTTTTCCTTGACACTCGCGTTGTTTTTCACTAATATGAAGACGGCTTATTGAGGACACAACGCAGATACGCCTGGGGGTAAGGTAAGACCCACCTTACCTTACCTTACCTTACCTTACCTTACCTTACCTTACCTTACGCATCCGCGGGGCAGCACCGAAGATGGTGCCGCAAGAGAGGTGCATTAATTTATTCCATTATGTTTCAAATCAATTATCCCTATGGGATTTTATATCACAAGGGAAGATCGGAAAGAAACGGAAAATTGTTCTTCGATAGCTTTCTTTTCTGTTTATGTCATCTTCCCATTGAGTTCTGAGACGATCGCATAGAAAAATGCAGATCACACATTTAAGCTTAATTTTTTTCACTAAAGCGATATCTGATCAAATCTCACTTAAAAAGATTACAGCTATGAAAAAAATAACATTGTTGCTTTTTCTTTTTGTTTTCACGTTGCGTGCACAAAA
>JAJYOI010000098.1 GCA_021796275.1 Bacteroidota bacterium | reverse complement strand
CATCCCGAATAATTTTACCATTTGTTCTTTTGTGTACCCCGGCCGCGCCTGCTGGCCGTCGCGGAATGTTGTGTCGGTAATGTGAATGTCGCGCGTCTTCACTTCATTCGGATCGAACTCAACAATCTTGCCGTCAATTTCTTCTTTGATTTTTCCGGCAAATTGAATGAGCGGCGGAAGTGAATAGGGAAACATCTCCTCCAGCAAATTCGGCTGGGGAATGTCTTGTAATTCGTACGTTTTCATAGTGGTTACCTTTACTTGTTAAGAAGTTTAGCAAAAAAATCAATCGCGGCGCCGATGGATTGTACTTTCAGCGCCTCTTCTTCGTTGACGGAAACGTTGAACTCTTCTTCAAATGCAGCAACAAGTTCAATGGACTTCAAAGAATCAGCTCCCAATTCAACAGAAAACTGGTCGCTGTCTTTTATGTTTGCCGCATTGAGATTCAGTTCTCGTGCCGTCACCTTTTTTACCCGTTGTGAAACTTCATCCCGTGTCATGACTTCTCCTTTTTTTGTGAGCCTGCCTATCGGCAGGTAGGTTAGTTGTTATATCAGACTAATTGTGTATGAGAAAGTTTGTTTTTTTCTCTCCTTGTTGCAAAAATTATTCGGCGCTTCCCTCAACAAGTTTTTTGAACTCTGCAAAACGTTGCTCGATTGCTTTTCCTTCGCTCGTCAGTTTTTGAACGACGCTGTTCGTCTCGATCGTGCCTCGCACCGCATCGAAATCACGCTGGGCATCTTCTTGTAATTGGTCCAGCCCGAATCCGATCTTCGCAAAATCTCCGAACTCGCGCTTCGAATCTTCAAGAATCATCGAGTGAAGCGATATTGCCGCGTTTTTCCATTCTTCACTTGCCGCCAGCGCTTGTGCCTTTGTCATTGCCGAAGGCTCGACTTTGTATTCTTCGGTGAACGCTTCGCACACGTATTCCCATTCGTCATCGCGGTACGAAGAGTGGATGCGTTCAAGCTCTTGCGTGATCTGATCGTATGAAGCGATGTCGCCTTTGCGGATGCAGTCCAGCAACGAAGCAACGCGTTCGTTTGCCGACAACAATCCGGAAAGATCGGTCCAGTTTTCCGGCTGCCTCAGAATTTTTTTAGAACGAAGTTTTGCCGTTGCGTCTTTCCAGCTTTTTGAATGTGCCAATGCATCGCTTAAACGTGAACTCACTTTGTCATTCAAATACCGGTGGATCGCCATCGTATAATACTTTGCACCTTTGCGAAGTAGCAGCCGGTTCAGTTGAAGTCCGCCGTAGTTCACAAAAGTTTTTTCTTTGGGAACACTTTCGCTCAGCGACAAAAGCTCGTCTCTGCCGCGGCGCATTTTTTCTACGGTGTAAGGAGTAAAAACATCGAAAATGATCAGGTCGCGTTTGTTGGCGGCTTTGCGGTTATCGCGTTTGGGCCATTTTTCTCCGTCGCGCACAGTGCCGACGGAGAAAAGATTCATGCCCGGTATAATCTTCGATTCGCCGCCTTCTTCATAAATATACGAAAAAGGAAGATTCGGTGTATTCATATTGGTGAAATGTTTTCCGATGACCACGCTGAATGCGCCGATGCGGCTTTCAAGCAGCACATACGAGAACGAACCGGTTTTGCAGCCGCGCTCAAAAATTCCCTGATGCACGGGACCGAGTTTGTACATGTGGTTGCTTTGGTTCGATCCGCTTCCCGCATTATAAAAAGAGAAAAGTCCGGCGATGAGCAGCGTTGATTTGTGGTGGGTGACCGTGTACGGCCCGGCGAACAATGATACCGCTTCGCCGTGGAAGCCCTCGCAGTTTGCAAAGAAGAGAGAATTTTCGGCTGAATATTGTTTGCCGATTTTCGTTCCCTGCCCGACGTACACTTTGTCGAGCATTGCGCCGCCGTCAACGCGCGCTCCTTCGGCAAGTACGAATGATTTTGCGTGAACACCTTCGCCGATTTCCGTTGGATGTTCTTTGCAGCTTAATACGGTACCGTTCTCAAGAAAAAGTGCGCCGTGAATTGAAGCGAACTGCATGACATTCACATTGTGAATCGAACCACAATGCGTAATGCGGACATGACTTTCAATGATTCCGTGCACCGTCTTTGTTTTTGCAATTTTCGCTTTTATGAGCGAAGAAAGATTCTTAGTGAACTGCTCATCATGCCGCAGAAGCGCCTGAAGATATGCCGTCTGCGCGGAAAGATCGTTGAACAAAATTGTTCCGCGTCCGCCCGCCTCATTGACAACGTCGAGCTCGACGCCATTTCCATAGGACGAATCTGTATCTGCCGCGAGCGATGCGGTATCTTCGATAAGCACATCGCTGCCGATATGATAATTTGAAATTGCCGAACCGATATTTGCAATCCGCACGTTGTCGCCAATAACGCAGTTCGCGATTGTTGCATTATACATTCCGCATGGAAGCTCAACTCCGTCAACGGTAATTGTTCCGCTGTTGGCGCCAACCGATATGGTGCCGACGAAATTGACGTTGCGGATGCGGGAAATATCGCAGGAAGAATGAACAGAAATGTGTGCCCAGTCAACCGCCGTGCAGCCTTGTGATGTTAATTGTTGAATCTGCGAAGATGTAAGAGAGGAAGTAGCCATAGTGATATGTATATTGTGATGCAAAATTGTTACCGCGAATCGCACTGATACAAATGCATGAGAAGAGCAACGCGATTGCAGGGAAATCTACAAAGAAGAAAATCCTAATGCCGAAGGCAACTCTTCGGGAGAAGTGCCGCATTTGCTGCTAATGAGTTTATGCAAAGAATGGAAGAAAATCAAGTGGGAGGAGAGAGATTTCTGATAAATTTTTCGTTTTAAGTTTACCACGGTACACAAATTAGATAACAGCGCTGTCTGCGTTTAGAACGCGGCAAAGATAGTACTAATCAGTCCTGTCATTTTGTTCCGCCTTATTTTCACTAAGATAAGGTAAAAAAAAGTTCTTAATTTCATCCAATCCGGTTTCAATAAAGAACGGAATTGAATCGCCCAGCGAATGCAAAATAACAACCGCATTGACGTTGGCATCCTTTTCAGACGCGTGGGAGATTCTCCGCGAGATGCCTTTATTCACTTCAGATACAGCCTTGTAAATTTCGATCAGGCCGTTGAGTTCTGTATCCGGCTTATTTCCATTATGAGAACGAAAGTATTGTGCGAGCAGGTACATCGACACCATGCGATACACAGTTTCTGTCGTTGTGGCGAAGGGAAGATGAAACCGAACTGTCGGCCGAAGTTTGTCGAGAACGGGGCAGTTGCTGGTCGACATATAGATGCCGATAATTGAGCTTAAGCCTTTTTGCACCGATGTTTTTTTGATGTACGTTCGTTCGGGAGACTCAACTGTAACGAGGGTTTCTTCGTACGAAATTGTGTCTTTAAATTCTTCAACAAGGTGTGAAAGATTTGCTGCAACAGGGCAGTACTTCAGCGTGCCTTGGAGCGGGCAATTGTTGCACGGAAAAAAATCCAAGCGCGCCCACTCGGGTTTCTGTGAAACACCTGAGGGGATTAATGCTAAGGTTGCCTCGTCCAATTTTACTTGAAATTTTTTTTCCTGACCGCTCTTGAATCTAAACGTATACGTGTACTCTATTGTGTTCTTGTTATTCATGGCAACCTGTATTGTTTTTTCCACAGTGTGTGTTAGTGGTTGAAGCAGTGTTACTTTCCGGTGGGAAGAGTGAAACTAAACGTGCTTCCTTTGCCGATTTCCGATTCCGCCCAGATTGTGCCGCCGTGGGCTTCAACAATATGTTTCGAAATTGCCAGGCCGAGCACCGCTTTCTTCATGTCGGGGGGCTTTGACGCGAGTTGTTCTTTGTATTTGTTGAATACGTTCGGCAATTCCTGAGCCGAGATGCCGATCCCGTTATCTTTCACAGAAAAAAGAATGTGCTGTGTTGCCTCTGGCGCCATTTTCAATTTCTTATCGGATGGTTCATCCGTAGATGTTTTTGAAACTGCAACGCTGATTGTCCCTTCGCTGAGAGAATATTTCACAGCGTTATCCAGAATATTATTCAGCACTTGCGCGATCTTGTCGAAATCGCATTCGATCATCGGCAAATTTTTCTCGATTGAGTGTTTGACATTGAGCCCTTTTGGCTTTGCAATAATCTCGTAACGAACGCAGACCATTTCGGTGAGTGCCCGCACATCTACCGGCTTGCGGTTCAATCGGACAATGCCCGCCTCGAACTGCGAGAGATCGATCATGTCGTTGAGGTTCTTCATGATCTTATCGGTAAGTTCGGCGGCGTAGCGAAGCAGCACAGCCTGTTCTTTGGAAATTTTCCCCGACCGCCCTTCAAGCACATGTTCGAATGTTGAATCAACGGTTGCGAGCGGGCCGAGGAGTTCGTGAAAGTATGTTGACATGTATTCCTGCTGCAGTTCGTGCAGTTTTCGTTCCGACGTACGCGCGCGTAAAATCGCTTTCACGCGCGTGATGAGCTCAGCCGCTTCAATCGGCTTCACAAGGTAATCTTTCGCTCCCATCTTCAGACAGTCAATCGCTGTGCCGAAATCCGCGAAGCCCGTGAGCATAATGACATCTGCCGCTGAATGTAACTCGCCGATATGCCTCAGAGTTTCGATGCCATCCATAACAGGCATATTGATGTCGAGAAGAACCAAGTCGATGTCGGCCGATTTTAGAATGCCAAGCGCTTCTTCACCATTCGCCGCAACGGCGACCTCAAAACCTGCATCGCGCAGCCGAAGTTTTAGAGGGAGACGCAGACTGTCTTCGTCATCTACAACAAGAATTTTTTCGCTCATAAAAGTACCGATGCCTGTGAAATTATGAATGTTGTGCAACCGGAAGCGTGAAACTGAATGTGGTTCCTTTGCCGGCTTCGCTTTCGACGCTGAGATGTTGTCCGTGCGCGTCTATGATAAGCTTGCAAATGGTCAGTCCAAGCCCCGTGCCTTTTTGTTTCGTTTTTTTGGAGGATGACACCTGTTTGTATCGTTCAAAAATATGCGGCAGCTCTTCTGCCGGAATACCAACGCCGGTGTCTGAGACCGTGACCCGCACGACGTTTTGTTCTTTTCCGTCTGTTGCCGCCGCCTGAATGACATCAGCCGTGAGGGTGACGGTGCCTCCGCTCGGCGTGAATTTCAGCGCGTTGCTGAGAAGGTTCATCAACACTTGCCCAATTTTTTCCGGATCGACACTGACATTCGGAATATTATCGCCGATGTTTGTGACAAGCGCGACGTTTTTTTGAGCGAACTGAATTTTCAATTCATGAAGCACAACATCAAGAATGACGCGCGGCGAAATTGTTTGTTTCTCCAGTGTTAAATTTCCCGCTTCAAATTTTGAAAGATCGAGAATGTCGTTGATGAGTTCGAGCAGGCGCCGTGCTGCAGCGCTGGATGTATCGAGCAATTCGAGATGTTCGCTGGTAAATTGTTTGTCCTGATCCCGCATGTCGCGGAGAAAATCGAGAGCGCCTTTAATGCCGCTCAGCGGGCTGCGAAGGTCGTGGACAAGCATCGCGGTGAAATCGTTCTTTGTCCGCTCAAGTTCTGCTTCCGCGCGTTTCATACGCACGAGCATTTTTGTCCTCACGAGAAGCTCTTCTGTGTCGATTGGTTTGGTGAGATATTCTTCAGCGCCGAGCGCCAATCCTTTTTCTATGCTTGTCGCATCTTTCTTTTGTGCCGTAAGAAAAATGACGGGAATTTTTGCCGTGAGCGGGCTTTCGCGCAGGCGTTGCAGTGTTTCGTAGCCGTCCATTTCCGGCATTTGGATATCCAGCAGGATCACGTCGGGATTTTTTTCCCGTGCAATGGAAAGACATTCGCGTCCGCTCCTTGCACGCAGCATTGTTACCGGTTTACGCTTCACGGCAAATTCCAGAAGATCAAGATTGTCTTCTGTGTCGTCAACAACAAGAATTGTCGGATATTCGTTTTCTTCCATTATACCCCTCCTATGCTAAATGAAGGATTGTTTTAATTGTATCGGCTAATGCTTTTTGTGTAAATTCAGATTTTTTCAAAAACTCGCGCACATGCGTGTTGAGCACCTCCCACTCTTCAATACTTGGTTCCTTGCCGGAGAAAACGACGACGGGAAGATTTTTCCATTGTTCATTTTCCTGCAACCGCCGGATGACTTCGAATCCATCCATGCCCGGCATAATCAGATCGAGAAAGATGAGTGACGGAGGCGTGCGTGAAATTAATTCTAACGCTTCGCTGCCGCTGTGCGCGGTCTGCACTTTGAAACCTTCAATCTCAAGCAAGCGCTGAATGGCGATTGTAAAATCAACGTTATCGTCAACGATAAGAATCTGATCGTCGCGTGTGCCGACAACGCGCTTCACAAGAGCGAGCAGCTGTTTCATATCTGTCGGCTTTGTCATGACATCGATTGCGCCAAGCGATACGGCGAGCGGCTTGTTTTCGATGATCGAATGAATCACGACAGGAATTGTGCTCGTCGCCGGATTTGTTTTCAATTCGCGCAGAACCTGCCAGCCGTCTTTTTTCGGCATCATAATGTCGAGCGTAATGAGCGACGGTTGAAGCTGCTCGGCGAGTTTGACTCCTTCATCGCCGGAAAGCGCTCCGGTGACGGAATAACCTTCCGGCACCAAATATTTTTTCAGGATTTCGATGACATCGGGGTCGTCGTCAATGCAGAGAATGTGAACGCCGCTGTGTGAAAGAGAAGAGACAAGCGGTTGCAATGGAACGGCTTCCGGCATCGGCGCGGCAGATTCGCCCGGCTGTGGCTGCGGTGAAGCGGGCCGGGAAGGCGGTGGTTGTTCCGGCATAAGTTTTTCAGGAAAGACGATTGGAATTGTGAGTGTGAATGTCGATCCCTTGCCCAATTCGCTGTCGACGAAAAGATCGCCGCCGAGCATCCGTGCGAGACGGCGTGATATCGGAAGCCCCAGCCCGGTGCCTTTGTATTTGCGGGTATTGGAATTATCGATTTGCTGAAACTCCTCGAAGATTTTTTCGAAATTTTTCCGCTCGATCCCTATGCCGGAATCTTTTACCGAGAACACCAGCGAATCTTTTTGCCGCGAGACGCCGACGACGATTTCCCCGCTTTCCGTAAATTTTGTAGCGTTGCTCAAGAGATTGACAAGAATCTGTTTCACCTTCAGCGTATCGGTTTTCATTTCCGGCAGGTTCGGTTCGATTGCTTGTTTGAGTGTAAGATTTTTCGCCTTCAGGAGCGACTCAACCGTCATGATGGAATTTGCAACGACATTCGCCGCTTCGTCGGTATCAACGTTCACCGTCATTCTGCCGGATTCGAGCTTTGAAAAATCGAGAATGTCGTTAATAAGCAGGAGCAAATGTTTCCCGTTCTTCAGTACTTTTTCCATTGCCATCCGCTGGTCATCAGTTGTCGGATCGCCGTTAGGGCCAAGCAATACCGATGTGAAGCCGATGATGGAATTGAGCGGCGTGCGCAACTCGTGCGACATGCTTGCAAGAAAATCCGATTTCACGCGATACGCTTTTTCCAACTCGACATTTTTTGTATTCAGCTCATCGTTCTTTTTTGCTATCTCGCGCGAAAGCTGCTGTGTCGCTTCAAAATTTCGTGCGTTCGTGATCGCGACGCCGAGCTGCGGCACGGAATTTCCGATAATTTCTTTTTGCAGGTCGGTGAAGTTATGCGTTGCTCCGAGCACAAGCACGCCTAAAATTCTGTCGTGAAAAATGATCGGCATGGCAATGACATACTGCGGCGCCACTTCAACAAGGCCGGTGTCAATGCGGAACTCCGCCGTGATTGAAATGTCGTCCACTTCGAGCGTGCGCTGTTCAGCGGCGCACTGTCCCGGAATTCCTTCGCCGATTGCGAACTCTTTTGCGGTCGGGAGCGAGTCTTTCAATGCATACCCGGCAGCAAGCTGAAGCACGTTTCGTTCAGCATTCAACAAGTACAGCGCGCCGACCGAAGCGGAGGCATCGTGACAAAGCAGCCGCAAGCTTTCGTTCTTCACGGTTGCAATATCCGCATGCGAATTCAGCGCGGTCACCAGTTCGGAATACGCGTTAAGGCGTGTATAGTTATTGCCGAGCATGGAAGACATTTTATTGAAGTCTGCTGCAAGCTGTCCCAATTCATCCGACCGGTCGAGCGTGATCGGCTCAAATTGTCCCGCCATAATTTTCTGCGTTCCTTCTTTCAGAAGCCTGACCGGCGTCGTGATGGAACGTGTGAGCACGATGCCGAGTGTCACTGCGAAAATAGCGATCAGAATATTCACCAGGCCGATAAATGCCGAAAGGTCCTTATTCCAGCCGGTCGCGAGTTCGAGGTTTTTCTTCTGTGAATATTTCAAGCCGGTCGAAGTTGCACTGATGAGTCCACGGGCATTGATGAGATACGGCGAGTTCGTTTCAGCGCGGCGTAATGCGACGATATCTTTATCAACATTGTCTCCATTCTTTGCCCGGTCGCCAAGCTGCATGTATGGATCACCGAATTCCTGCATCCATTGATAAAATTGTTTGCGGGCATCCGTGACCGCTTGCAGGCTTGACGTGTCGCTGACCTCGTCAAGCGTTGTCCGTACAATACGTTCAAAATCTCTCGTTCTGCTTTCGTAGGCATCGTGCGACGATTGCGTGCCGGTGAGCGCGTACTCGAGTGCATCTTCGGGAACATCCACCATGATATGGTGAAGTGTTTCAAGATCGGACGAAGCTTGAATATCTTTTGCCGCGAAGGTGAAATTCGTTTCGATCTCCGATAGAATGAACAACGTCAGCACCGTCATTGTGGTGATGATGAACAGCAGCATCGCAAAGTTTGCGAGAACACGCCAATATAACGTTGATTTCCACATAGCTTACTCCATCACATTCTGTTTGTCTGCATCACGGTTCACTCGTGGACATATTTTCTTATCAGTGTCAGAAGTTCTTCCGGGTCCATCGGTTTTGCGTAATGTTCTACGCAGCCGATTTCAATTGTCCGCGCCTTGTCTTCAAGCTTCGCCTGCGAGGTAAAGGCAATGATTGGAATTGCCTTTGTGCGATCATCGCCTTTCAAAATCGGCACGGCAGTCCAGCCGTCCATGACGGGCATTTGCATATCCATCAGAATAAGATTCGGGCGGTCGTCAACGGCTTTCTGTACTGCTTCTTTGCCGTTTTCCGCAATGACCAGCTCGACGCTGAGATTGCTCCGTTGAAGCACAAATGATACGAGGTCTCTGTTATCTTCGTCGTCTTCGACCAGCAATATTTTTTTCATGCTCATGTTCTCCTTTTCGGAACCTGCGGTCCCCGATTAACTTAGTGATGAAATTTGATCGCGCAATTGGAGGAGCTTCTCATTGAGAACGATGATCAGTTCGTCAAAATCCACCGGCGATTGGATGAACCCTTCATGCGGGCGAAGTTCCGATGATTGCAGCGATCCGGCTTCCGCTGTCGTGCAAATTAGAATGAACGGAAGAAATGTATATTTGTTTGTGGAACGAATCAGATGAAGGAATTTAATTCCACTCAGGCTTCCCGGCGCAAACTCCATCTGGCACAAAATAAGATTCGGATAAATCTTTTCGATTTTCCCGAGAGCTTCTTCCGGCGACGCAGCCCGGACGACGGCGAAGCCTGCCGTTTTCAGCCGCCGTGTCAGATCGTCGTTTGAACCGTTCGTTGGCGCGACATACAACACCGTGCCTTTGTACTGATCCGCAATGAGATCAAGCAGGAATTTTGTTTCGTATTCAAGATACTCGCTCATCGAAATCTGGTACACTTTCCGCAGCCATTCCATTGTTGACGATGAACTGCGCAACAGCCGTCGCTTCGAGAGTACTTCCTTCACCGCTGTGCTGTACATTTTCAATTTTACTTCGCGAAGAATTGTCTGCTCTGCTTCGTCGGGAATAGCAAGCGATACTGCGAGTTCATGCAAGCGAATGGTTTCCTGTTCATTGGGTGCGCCGTTCACCCACGATTGTTCGAGCGCAGTGCGCAATTGCGTTGTTGCGACATGCACGTGCTGGCTTGTCATTTCTTCGCGCGCTTTCTTTTCCTGTTCGAGCGCGTGAGTCAGCATTTGAATCTGCCGCTTCATTTCCTGCAAGTTGACATCCATGGCGCTCTTTGCGCCATGTTCCATTTGTTCTTCGGGAACAAATGCGGGTGCGATGGGCGGAATTTCTGTGCGTGTTCCCACGACAGGCGGTTGAGACGCCGGTGAAAAATGTACAGGAGCGGGAGCCGGTTTTGGAATTGCGATGTGAGGTGCCTGCGGATGTTCTTCCGAGTGCACCGGTGCGGGTTTCGGTGCTGCGGGAATTTTTTGTTGAATGCCTGCCGCGGAGGATGGCGCAGGCTGCGGTGAAGGATGCAGTGCCGGCGTTTCCTTGCCGCTTACATTTCCGCGTTCTTTTTTTTGCTGCTGTTCAAAATATGCAATGCGGTCGAGGAAGGCGGGAATATATGTGTTTGCAGGATCGAGCCGTCGTGCCTTCTCGATTTCCAGACGCGCTTCGCGATAGCGGGCGTCTTTAATGAAGCGATCCGCTGCAAGAAAACATTGCTTCGCAGCAACCTTCGGTGAGGTGCCGGCGGCCGTTCCTTGCGCTGTATTTGTCTGACTGCCGTTCACTGAACAAAACCTTCATAGCTTTGCCTTCGCCTCAAGTATTTTCCACGTCTCTGTGAACGATGGATTCGTGAGATTGTTTTGTAACCGAACAAATATGATGTTGAGCAGTACGTTGTTTCCATATCAGAATATCAACCGCACGCGCTGTGATATTTTCAACTCTTCACGTTGCTTAAGAAATGTGCCCCGAAGGGTAGGCGAAATATAACAAATCCCGCAGGAGTGTGCAACTTAGCAGCGTGATATTATGCTTTTCGTACTGTGAATGGCAATGCCGCCCGGAGCGGAGTCGAAGGGCTACATCATTCTTGTCGTGGTTCGTCGGAGTTTATCCCGCGAAGCGGGACTCACCACGGCTCTGGCATCAAAATGAGCCACTATCTGCAACTTTAAGATGTTCAGACTGAGACACTACCCGGGTTCAGCAATCCGATTGGTGCGGATCATCGGATTGCTGTTCGTTGGCTTATTCAAGAAGATCAAGATCGGCGGCTATGCCGAATTGCAGATTGAACGGTGCGGTCTGCTGAATGCCGTGCACATTTTGATAGACGGGAATCTGCACGAAGCCCTGAGCGGAGAGATTATCGTTGATCTCTATGTGCAAGCCCGGACTGGCATACACCCATGTGCCGCCGGTATTTTCACGCGGCTCGGAAGTTGCGCCCGGATCGGCGTAGCCTTGCAGTTTAGCGTTCACTTGAAACAAGAAGCTTGCATGTTCCGCCATTTGGTATGCGGTACCGATGCTTGCAACAAGAGAGTTTCCGAAGCGATATCCGTTTGTGCCTGCGCCGTTCATCTGATACGTTGCGGATGCCGTGACAGGCAGTGTGCTGTACACTCCTCCGGCAAGAGCCGGCACACTTGCAATTGCCTGTTGATAATTTATTCCGAAGATTCCGGCTTTCGCACCGGTTCCCGGTTGAATGGTAACTTCCGCAGTTTCGCCTGCGCCGTTTTTTGCGCCGGTCATGCCGGTTGGTAATTGCATTGCAGCACTAACGCTCACTGCCGGTGCAAACTGCCGGTCTGAAGGAATGACGACAAACATTCCGGTGAGCACAATATCTCCGAGTCCGCGAAAATCCCAGTGTTCCCATCCGTTCACCTGATCAATGTGACTGTGTGCGCGATGCACGAAAGGAATTGCGGCAGAGAGTCCGATGTTCTGAGAAAGTCCGGCTTGCAGTTGAATAACGTCGCGTTCGTTCAGTGTTTCGACTTCATTGTGATCGTACGGAATTGCTCCGACGTGCGATCTGTTCGTGCCGACATAGATTTGATTCTGGTCAATGTATTCATGAAAATATCCAACCGACATCCAGCCGGATTGGAGCGACTTCAGTGTGTTCAACGGGCACGTCGCTGAGCCGCAGCTTGCGGCAAGCGGCCGGGACACAACGACAATTGAAACGAGAACGAACATGATGGTCCATTGTTTCATACATTCTCCAAGTGTACAGCGCACACAATTATCACTCACCACGTGCGCGCGGGTTTATTGAATAACTTTATGCTAAATAAAATGACACGGAAAAGAATTGCGGAGGGTGGAAAAGAGATTTGTCTTTGCCGGAAAGAACCGGCTTCGTTTCGGTTGGAAATTGTTCCGGCGCAGTGTTGAGCGCGGATGATTGAAGCGTGTCCGCTGTCTCAACTGCTTTGTCGAGAGTATTGACAGAAGAAATTACTGCGGGAGTTGTGCAGGGAACTGTGGAGACGCACGTGCGGGAATGTGGCTGAGCGCGATGAGATGTACAGCAGCAATTTCCGCACGACATTCCGTTACCGGAATCGCAGCAGGTACATTTCTGCATCGGGGCGGTTTGCCGGAGCGGCGTGAAGAAGAAACCGTTCGCCGACAAGAGAGAACCTATGAGCGCGATGCTAAGATATTGACGGAGCAATCTCATCGTGCATACTATAACCGTGTTTTTTGTCTGATGGTTTCCTTGCTAACTTATGTTACCCAAAACAAGAAAATGTCTTTCCCGAATTTTTTTGTCGGGAATCTATTTACGTAATTTATACTGAAAACATGGATTCCCGCACACGCCAAGGCGTGGTTTTCAACTTTCGCGGGAATGACGTTGCTCTGGTTTTGATTTTCAAAACAATCTTTTTGCGTACCATGACTTAATAATTTTTCTCTACAGAAGCCGGAGGGGAATTCAATGTGACAGATAAAAAGATTGTTTT
>JAJYOI010000097.1 GCA_021796275.1 Bacteroidota bacterium | reverse complement strand
CTGCGTTTTCGCCCATAAATTTTGATCCGGCTACGAATACGTTGTTTCCTGCGACATCGACATCGCAGAAAATTTTAACATCGTTGTCGAAGTTGGTCCTCCAAATAACCTGCCCGGTATAGAGATTAATTTTCATAATATACCCGCTCTGGCTAATTAGAGACCCTCCCCATGAATTGGCGGCTATATATAGAAAACCGTCTTTTACAACGACGCTTCTCACATTTGGAGATTCCGTTGAAATGGCATACGTTTTGGAAATGCTTCCGCTTGGAGTCAAAATTTTTATGTGCATCGGACTCGTCATAGCTTCCTCTACGATTACAAGGGAGTCATTGAAGCCCGTTCCGCGATAAACGATTCCGTCGGTATTTAATCTCCAAATAGTGTTGCCGTCTGAATCCAATTTCAGTATGGCGCTTGTTGTGTCCCAAACACCCCAATAAACACCATTGGACCATTTGGCTATAGAAAACGCACTTCCTGCGCCTATTGAATCAACCCTCGTCCAAAGAACTTTTCCTAAAGGCGATATTTTAGTGATAGCGGGCCACATATCCCCCCCCCCACCGCTAGGGTTATCATATTCGTAAAGTCCCGCGACGTAAGAATTAGCATATTCGTCGACCTTTAAATAAACGGGTTGGTCGACATTTCCTCCGAAACTGAAAGCCGTGCTCTGGTTCATTTCCACCGCACTTGTCGTTGTATCTGATTGCCCGAAGGCAATCTTGGCAAGCAATGGTATTGCAATCAAAACAAATCTTGTTTTCATTACACTTATTCCTTTCCAAGTCTCAAGGTACCCAACACCCAATACCTAACCCCTCAGCCGAAGGCTGATAAAACCTGCCTTTAGTCCGTTACCGCACCCACGCTGCAACGCACGCCTGTCGCTTTGTTGCGCCATCCACGCTTTTTGCGTGGCACGTACAGCATGCTTCTATTTGGCGTGGTGTCGCCTTCTGCGCCATTTACAATTTTCAACTTGAAATGTGCTTTGCGTATTGTTAGAGCAGCTTTTCTAATTCATCCACACTTATCTTTGCCTGACGCAGGATAGACTTAAGTGTTTCTTGGTTCAGATCACGATTGTGGAAAGGCACCGTGACAAGAAGATTTCCTTTCTTCAATTGGATATGACTTCCTTTCGTTCGTACCTCAATGAACCCGGCACGCTCCAAAGCGTGAAGTACTTCCTTCGGTTTCAAAACCGGCAGTTTAGACATACGTCGTGATCTGGAAGTTCACATTAAGAGCAAAGTCTTCAACGATGTCAGCGGTTTTTGTGAATAGTGGATTGTCTTCCTTTGGGATTGGACGAATTACCGGAAGATTATTTTCTACAGCCGCCTCAATGTAAAGCTCCACCGCCTCTTGCAAGTTTGCTTTAGCCTCATTAGGTGTCATCCCATCGCTGGCGACATCTGTATCGAGACATAGCGCAGTATAGCCCTCATTTTCTTTAATCAATACAGATCGAAGCACTATATTCGATTTTTCCATAGGGGGGTTCCTTCTTTCGCTTTGTTTCGGAAATCAAACAGATGTAATGTTAGCAATTCAATAACAATATGCAACACGCAATTACGGTGGCAAAGATGGTTTCCACCTCCAAGGTGGAGGACATCTTCTTCGTTGTCAATCCGTTACTGCCCCCACGCTGCTGCTTGAAACCAGTTTTGCATATTTTGCCAGCACACCGCGCGTGTATTTCGGCTGCGGCGGTTTCCACGCTGCGCGCCGTTTTGTAAGTTCTTCCTCGGAAACATTTAATTGCAGGAGCCGCTTTTCTGCATCAATGGTGATGGAATCGCCTTCTTTCACCAGCGCAATTGTTCCGCCGACGAACGCTTCCGGTGCAACGTGTCCGACAACCATTCCGTACGTGCCGCCGGAAAATCTTCCGTCGGTGATCAATCCGACCGAATCGCCGAGTCCCGCGCCGATAATAGCCGACGTTGGCGCAAGCATCTCGCGCATTCCCGGGCCGCCTTTCGGTCCTTCGTAACGAATCACAATCACATCGCCCGGTTTAATTTTTCCGGTCGGAGAATCCTTTGGATCAAGAATTGCATCGAGACAATTTTCTTCCGACTCGAAGACACGCGCCGGTCCTGTAATTGATTTTTTCTTGATGCCGGTGATTTTTGCGACGGCGCCTTCTGTGGCGAGGTTGCCGCGAAGTATTGCAAGATGTCCTTCCGCGTACACCGGTTTCGACCACGGTTGAATAACATCCTGATTATTTCTCGGTTCTTCGGGAATATCGGCGAGAACTTCAGCGACAGTTTTTCCGGCGATTGTCAATGCGTCGCCGTAAATCAATTCGTGCGCGAGAAGCATTTTCATGATTTGCGGAACGCCGCCGGCTTCGTGGAATTCTGTTGTCACATGTTTTCCGGACGGTTTCAAATCGCACAGCACCGGTACGCGCCGGCGAATTGTTTCGAAGTCGTCTATCGTCAACGGTACGTGCGCCGCGTGTGCGATTGCGAGAAGATGAAGCACCGCGTTGGTTGAACCGCCGATTGCCATGACAACGGAAATTGCATTTTCAAACGCTTTGCGCGTAAGAATTTCGCTCGGAAGAATTTGCTTTTTCACTGCGTTGACAAGTGCTTCGGCGGATCGTGCCGTGCTGTCAGCCTTTTCATTGTCTTCTGCCGCCATTGTAGAAGAATACATTAAACTCATGCCAAGCGCTTCGAACGCTGACGACATCGTGTTTGCGGTGTACATTCCGCCGCACGCTCCCGCGCCCGGGCACGCGTGGCGCTCCACGTCCATCAATTCTGCTTCGGAAATTTTTTTCGCGCTGTATTTTCCGACGGCTTCGAACGAGCTGACAATGGTTAAGTCTTGTCCGTGCAATTGTCCCGGTTTGATCGTTCCGCCGTACACAAAAATTGCCGGAATATTTAATCGCGCAATGGCGATCATTGCGCCCGGCATATTTTTGTCGCAGCCGCCGATGGCAAGCACGCCGTCCATACATTGCGCGTTGCAGACCGTTTCAATGGAATCGGCGATGACTTCGCGGGAAACGAGCGAAAATTTCATGCCTTCGGTTCCCATTGAAATGCCGTCGCTCACGGTGATTGTGCCGAACACTTGCGGCATTGTGCCTGCTTTTCGAAGAGCGGCAATTGCCCGTTGCGCGAGCGCATCCAATCCGATGTTACACGGCGTGATGGTGCTGTAACCGTTCGCCACGCCGATGATCGGTTTGACAAAATCGTCGTCGCCAAATCCAACTGCGCGCAGCATCGCTCGGTTTGGCGAACGTTGCACTCCTTGTGTGATGGTTTTACTTCGTTTGTTGTCGCTCATAAGTTGTCTCTCAAAATAAGATGTTCAGCCTTAGGCTGATCCGCCTGAAGCGGAGAAAAGCGCAGAGGAAAATGCGCTCAGAAAATATCCGACATTCAGATGAAATGAAAAATGAATTTCTGTGGAATTCAGCCGGAGGTCACGAAGGACTTCTTCGGAGCTGATCAGCTTTTGGCTGAGTTGTTGTTGCTTGTATAACGTAATATATCTATCGGTTGGAAAAGTCGCAACCTGAAATCGGCTTTAGTCCCACGTAAAGCAGCAAAGTTGTTTTTGAGAATAAAGTTTTGAAAACTTTCACAATAATTTTCACGTATGCTTTTTCTTCGCGCTTTGGCGTGAGATTTATGTCAGAATTATGACATGAAATTACGTTGACTTTCTTGGCGTTCTTCAGTATATTTATAGTCCAATTTTGGTTTCCCCTTCTCAAATGCCGAAGGCATCCCTTCGGGAAAGGGGAATTTTTTGAGAGGATTGTAGGATAAATGCCTGCCACTCAGAGTCATAATAAGACAAAGAACAAGCGATTTCAAATTGTCATTGTTCCTGAAGGAGAGAGCAGCGAAAAGCGTACGTTTCATGCTACTCCGGTATTACTTGGCAGCGCACTCTTTGGCATAATAGCAGTGATTGCAGCGGTTGTCATTTTGGTGTTGGGCTATACTCCGCTCGGCGCGCTGGTTCCGATTTCCAATGCCGAAATGGAGCGGCGATACGGCAAAGAGCTTGTTACTTTACACGATCAATTGACAAAGCTTACTGAAGATTTTGCGGTCGTGAAAGAATACAACACAAAGCTTCGCGCGGCGCTTGGTCAGAATATTGACGAGACAGGCACACAAGCACATGATGAATCTGCTTCTGATAAAGATGCCGCAAAGCTGTCAGAGAGCAGCCAACAAAATGAAACCGACCAATCGTTAGCTGAATCCGGGCAGGCTGGTGAAATGCAAAATCAGGAAATCGGTTTTCAGCAGTACGCTGTGCCGCGGCAGGATGCAAGCGGTTCGTTTCACGCGGCATTTCCTATTTCGCCGCCCGTGCTCGGCTACATGACGCGCGGATTCAATGAAGCGAAAAGCCATTTTGGTATTGATTATGCCGGAAAGCGTGGAACGGTAATTTCAGCTGCAGCAGACGGTTACGTTGTGTTTGCCGGATGGACGTACAATGACGGAAATATGATCATTATTTCTCATGGCTCCGGTTTTTTCACCATCTACAAACATAATCAGTCGCTGCTGAAATCGGCGAACGAATTTGTAAAGCGCGGCGAACCGATTGCACTTCTTGGCAATTCAGGACAAACGAGCTACGGCCCCCATCTTCATTTTGAATTGTGGAAAGACGGGCAGCCGCAGAATCCGGAAGAATATTTGTTAGCGACCGAATCATTGTAAGGAAGAACCAATGGCTGATAAGAATTCGATTAAAGAGTTGAATCTGATTGGTGCAGGAACGAGTATCGAGGGGAAAATTCGGACGCAGGGAAGCATTCGGATCGACGGCAAAATGGTCGGCGAAGTTCACGCGGCGGAAAATCTTGCACTTGGCTTGACCGGCGAGATTGAAGGAACCGTGAACGGTAGAAATGTGACGGTCGCAGGAAAAGTTCGCGGCAATATCAATGCCATTGATAAATTGGTCTTTGAAGGAAAAGCTGTTGTCCGCGGCGATGTGCGCGCGGCGCGGCTTGTTATAGATGAAGGCGCAGTGTTCGACGGGAAAATTTCAATGTCGGATTCGAAAACCGGCGGACACGATTTACAGAAATATTAGTGCGTATTTTGGAAGGCGCTCTCGTGTCGGTCAATGACCCCGCCAAAGGCGGGGAAGAAAAGAAAACATCGTTCGACGGAGAAGACCGCGCTTCGCTCATGCAGAGTCTTGCGCCGTTCTTTACCATTGGCATTCAACTGGCACTCACCGTCGTTGTGATGTTCTTTGTCGGGCGGTGGCTTGATGCAGAGTTGCATACCGCGCCGTGGCTGATGATCGCCGGATTGTTTGTCGGCAGCGCGGCTGGATTGTATAAGTTTATTCAAACAGTTATCGATGTAACGAGGAAAGAGGAACAGCAGCATGGTTCACAACGGGAATGAGAAGTCGAACGTTCCTTCCACGCCCCGATCAGCGGGACGCGATCGTTCCTTTCCTCGTGTTGTGCTTGCAGTGTTCGTTGGTATAGCGGTCCTTTCATCATATCCGCTTTATTCCTACGCAAGTGCTGATGTGATTCGTGCTTCAGTAACCGGTGCGCTTTTAAGTCTGGCAAATGTCCTTGCCGGATATGCGGCAATAGAATATTCCATCGACAAATCGTATACCACCTTTTTGAAAATTGTTCTTGGAGGAATGGGTGCACGACTGTTAGTGATGCTGGGACTGCTTCTCGTTCTGATTGAAGTGTTCCATGTTAATGCGGTTGCGCTTGCGGTGTCGTTGCTGGGATGTTATATGATTTTTTTAGTGCTGGAAGTTTTTTTTATTCAGCGGAAATTAAGTTCACGGAATCAAGGATAAAACGTGGCGTTGTTTTTTTTACAGCAAACTGATTCATCCGCCGCGCACGTAGTCGCAGACACAGTGCAGGCTGCAGCCGCAACTGCTCACGAAGGCGGCGGTCTTTTCACGCATCTGCTTCAGCATGTTCGTGATTCGCATGAGTTGGAAACGCCGTTTGGCGCATTTCACTTGCCGGAGATACAGCTTTTTGGAATCGATATGTCGGTTACAAAACACGTGGTATTCCTCTGGCTCTCTGCATTCATTTTGATGGTCAGTCTTATTATTGTCGCCCGTAAAAATTCGAAGGTGTCAGTTCCCAAAGGTTTTGGAAATCTGATCGAGGTGTTTATCGTTTTTATCCGCGATGATATTGTGCTGCCGAATATGGGTCCGGAGGGAATGAAATATATTTCCTACATCCTTACAACATTCTTTTTTATTCTGTTGATGAATTTGTTCGGGTTGATTCCCTACGGCGCATCGGCGACAGGCAATGTCAGTGTCACGGCAGGGCTTGCAGTTATCGCATTCATCATGATTCAGGTGTCGGCGATCCGCGAGCAGGGGCTAAAGCATTATCTTGCACATCTTACCGGCGGCGTGCATTGGATTCTGTGGCCCATTATGATTCCAATTGAAGTGCTCGGCCTTTTCACGAAAGCATTCGCGCTCTGTATTCGTCTCTTTGCCAACATGAGCGGCGGGCACATCGTTATTGTTTCACTGCTCGGATTGATTTTCATTTTCAAATCGTACCTTATTGCTCCCGCGCCGGTTGCTTTTGTTGTCGGACTGAATATGCTCGAGTTGTTTGTCGCATTTTTGCAGGCGTATGTGTTTTCAATTCTGACGGCAATTTTTATGGGACTCGGCATGCAGTCTGAAGGACACGGAAGCGAAGAACATTCTCATTAAATTTTAACAAGCACAATAATTCATCATCAACTTTAATTTTGGAGAACACAATGCAAGCCAACATGGTTGAAATTGCTAAAGCAACAGCTTCGCAATGGGGCTACCTCGCCGCCGGATTCGGAGCAGGATTGTCGGTCATCGGTGCGGGAATCGGAATCGGAAAACTTGCCGCCGCGGCGATGGATGCCAGCGGTCGCCAGCCCGAAGTTGCCGGACAGGTACGCACGTCAATGTTGATCGCCGCCGCACTGATTGAAGGCGTGACGTTCTTCGCACTTGCAATCTGTATTATTCTTGCCACCAAGTAAGCACAGGTAACGGCATGTTAGAAATTAATCCCGGTCTCATCATTTGGACGATCATCACGTTTGTGATTGTGGTGTTCGTGCTCGGAAAGTTTGCGTGGAAGCCAATGGTCGCTGCACTGCAATCGCGTGAGAAAAGTGTGCGCGACGCATTGCGCCGTGCGGAAGAGGCAAAGAAAGAAGCAGAGCGCATTCTTGCGGAAAATAAAGCCGCGCTTGCCAAAGCGAATGAAGAAACGGCGCGGCTCATTCGCGAAGGGCGGGAGTTGGCAGAGCAATTGAAAAACGAAATTCTTGCCAAAGCGAATGACGGTGCAAGGAATGTTCTTGCGCAGGCGCAGGAAGCGATTCAACGGGAAAAAGAAGCGGCACTGCTGCAGCTTCGCAATGAAGTCGCCGATCTTGCCGTGAATGCCGCTGAGAAAATTCTCGACGAATCGCTCGATGCTTCCAGGCAGAAAAAAATGGTAGACAAAGTTCTTCAACAGCTTCCGAAAAACTGAAAATTCGCCGAAGGAAAACTGATGAGCAAGACTCGTGTTGCAAAACGGTACGCTGCGGCGCTGCTTGATCTGATTTCCGGCCAGCAAAAGCCGGATGCTATTATCAGCGATCTTGCGCTTGTGCTGCGGACAATGAACGATTCGCACGAGCTGTCGCGATTGTTGAAAAGCTCGGTTGTTTCAAAACAGAAAAAGAAAGCAGCCGTGGCGGCGATATTCAAAGGGAAAATCGGCGAGACCGTTCAGCACTATCTTGCGCTCGTGATCGCTAAAGGAAGAGACGATGTGCTGGATGAGGTGTTGAAACAATTTTTTCTTCTCCGCGATGAGCAACTCGGCATTGTCAACGTGGAAGTTCAGAGTGCGGTGGATTTTTCTCCGAAACAGGAAAAGGAATTGATGAAGCACCTTGAAATGTTTACGAAGAAAAAAGTACGTGTGACATTCAGTATTGATGTGTCGTTGAAGGGCGGCTTTGTGGCACGCGTCGGCGATACGATGATGGACGGAAGCGTGCGCCATCAACTGGATCTGCTCCGCAGCCGGTTAAGAGACGGCGCAGTTTCGATGAACTGAGAAATTTTCACAATGAAATAATTAACTCCGTCCAAAGATAAATCAAGACGGATTTACAAAAAGGAAAATACGATGGCTGAAGTACGACCGGATGAAATAACGGCGATTTTGCGCAAGCAACTTTCCGGATTTGAAAAAGAAGTTGATCTCTACGATGTCGGCACCGTGCTGCAGGTTGGCGACGGTATTGCCCGCGTGTACGGACTTTCCAAAGTGATGGCAAGCGAGCTGGTCGAATTTCCGCACGGCGTGTTCGGCATGGTTCTGAATCTTGAAGAAGACAATGTCGGATGCATTCTTTTCGGCGACGATACGGAAATCAAGGAAGGCGACACCGTGAAGCGGACGAAGCGCGTTTCTTCGATGCCGGTCGGCGAAGCGATGCTTGGGCGCGTTATCAATCCGCTGGGCCAGCCGATTGACGGCCGCGGGCCGATTAAAACGGATAAATTTCTTCCGCTGGAGCGTAAAGCGCTGGGTGTTATTCAGCGTCAGCCGGTGAAACAGTCACTGCAAACCGGTTTGAAAGCGGTGGACGGAATGATTCCAATTGGACGCGGACAGCGTGAACTGATCATCGGCGACCGTCAAACCGGAAAAACTGCCGTGGCGCTTGATACGATCATCAATCAAAAATACACGCACACTGAGAGATCAAAAAAGGAAGGCGTAAAGCCGGTGTACTGCATCTATGTTGCCATCGGACAAAAAGGTTCAACGGTAGCGCAGGTTGTGGCAAAGTTGGAAGAAGAGGGCGCGATGCCGTACACCACCGTGATTTCGGCGACAGCAAGCGACCCTGCGCCGCTGCAATTCATTGCGCCGTATGCCGGAGTGACGCTCGGAGAATTTTTCCGCGACAGCGGACGTGATGCGCTTGTGGTGTATGATGATTTATCGAAACATGCCGTCGCCTATCGTCAAGTGTCTCTGCTTCTTCGCCGTCCGCCGGGCCGCGAAGCGTATCCGGGTGATGTCTTCTATTTACATTCGCGCTTATTGGAACGCGCATCGAAGCTGAGCGATGAATTAGGCGGCGGAAGCTTGACTGCACTTCCGATTATTGAAACACAGGCGGGCGACGTTTCGGCGTACATCCCGACAAATGTTATTTCTATTACTGACGGACAGATTTATCTTGAACCGAATTTATTTAACTCCGGCGTGCGTCCTGCAATCAATGTCGGCATTTCCGTATCGCGCGTCGGCGGCAATGCACAAGTGAAAGGAATGAAAAAAGTTGCCGGACGGCTTCGCATTGATCTTGCGCAGTACCGCGAGCTTGAAGCGTTTGCAAAGTTCGGTTCCGATCTTGACAAAGCAACGCAGCAGCAGCTTCGCCGCGGTGCGCGTCTTGTTGAATTGCTGAAGCAGGGACAATATGTGCCGATGCCTATCGAGAAACAGATTGTCATGATGTACCTCGGCACAAACGGTTATCTGGACGAATTACCGGTCAATCATATTCTGCAGTTTGAAAAAGAATTTTTGGAAATGATGGAAACGCGGCATCGCGACCTTCTCGATCAGCTTTCAGAGAAAAAAGAATTGTCTGATGAACTGGTCGGCCGCATTCAACTCATCGCCAAAGAATTTATTGAAACGTTCAAAGTGTCGTAATGGAATTGTTTGAGAATCAAAAGACAAAAATCGTTGGACGGAAGGAAGCCGCTCATCGCGATCTCATGTACGCCAAAAATTTATTTGATCTTGTGATTGAACTTCGGCGCGGCAAGCCTTTTATACCGAAAGGAGTCCATCGGTTTAAGTCGTTTGAGGAAAGCAACGAATGGTCTCTGAAGATGATGACCAGAACTTAGAGTCACGCCCGCCGCGAACGGAAGATGTCGTCGCTCTTTGTCGAGCATTGAATTGCGAAGGCGCGCACTATATTGTTATCGGCGGAATCGCAATGGTTCAAGCCGGCTTCACCCGCGCAACCGAAGATGTTGATCTCTTAATTGAAAGTTCCGCGGAGAATCAACAGCGAGTTCGAAAGGCGATGTTGAGTCTTCCCGACCAAGCGGTGAAAGAAATTCTGCCGACTGATCTGGATGAATATTTAGTGGTACGAATCGCCGATGAATTCGTTGTGGACTTGATGAAGTTAGCATGTGGAATACGGTATGAGGAAGCTAAAGATTTTATTACGTACGCCACAATGAATGATGTGACAATTCCGTTCGCTAATCCTGAATTGTTATGGCGCACGAAACAGACGTTGCGGGAAAAAGACAAACTTGATCTTATGTTTCTCCAAAAGTTATTGAAGAAATGAAATTCGCTGTAAAAAAAGAACGACGCATTCATGGCAACCTTACGTGACATTCGCCGCCGCATTGCCGGCGTGAAAAGTACGCAGAAAATTACCAAGGCGATGAAGATGGTCGCCGCCGCGAAACTGCGCCGTGCGCAGGATGCAATTCTGCAGGCACGGCCGTATGCCCGCAAAATGGCGGAAATGCTTGCACACCTCTCCAAGAGAGTTGACCTTTCTCAATATCCGCTTATTGCCAAGCGTGAAGTACAATCGGTGGCGCTTGTCGTGGTAACGGCGGACCGCGGGATGTGCGGAGCATTCAATTCCAACATCATCCGGGCGGCGATGAATCACATCAACAATAATTACAGGCAGCTTCATGCTTCCGGAAAAGTGAAGCTGATCTGCGTCGGCAAAAAGGGATATGAATATTTCAACAGACGTAAATTTGAAATTGTATTGAAGCACGTCGGTATTTTCAACTCGCTCGCGTTCGCTGATGCAAAAACGATCGTGCAGGAAGTTACCGAAGGCTACAGCAAACATGAATTTGACCGCGTTGAAGTAGTGTACAATGAATTCAAAAATGCAGTGCAGCAGCGCGTTGTTATTGAACAGTTTTTGCCGGTTGCCGGTACTGAAGGACACGACGGCGATGTGAAGAATGCCGCCGCGCACATTGACTATATTTATGAACCGGCAAGTGAAGAAATTATTTCAGCGTTGGTGCCCAAGCATTTGAATTTTCAAATGTGGCGCGTGCTGCTTGAATCCAACGCCGCGGAACAAGGCGCCCGCATGTCGGCAATGGAAAACGCTTCGACTAATGCAAAAGAAATTATTAGCGCTCTGACATTGTCGTACAACAAAGCTCGTCAGGCTTCCATTACGAAAGAATTGTTAGAGATTGTCAGCGGTGCGGAAGCGCTGCAGAATGGATAATGGATGATGGAAAAATGGGAGATGGAATGCGGAAAATGGTTGACCAATCATTGCAATGTTTGAAACGTTAACACAAAAATTAGATGCTGCGCTGAAACGCCTGCGCGGCCAGGGAAGAATTTCGGAAGCGAATATTGCCGAATCGCTCCGCGAAGTGCGCCGTGTTCTGCTTGAAGCCGATGTCAATTTTAAAGTGGCCAAAGATTTTATCGGCACCGTTCAGCAGAAATCGCTGGGACAGGAAGTTGTCTCCAGTCTTTCACCGGGTCAGCTTATCATCAAGATCATTCATGATGAGTTGGTGACACTGATGGGCAGCGCAAAAGCCGATGTCACATTTTCATCGGCACCGCCGTCTGTTATTTTGATTGCCGGACTTCAAGGTTCCGGAAAGACAACGTTTTCTGCAAAGTTCGCGCATCTGCTGAAAAACAAAGGACGAAGCCCGTTGCTTGTTGCGGCAGATGTGTATCGTCCTGCCGCTATTGATCAGTTGGAAATGTTGGGGAAGCAAATCAATGTGCCGGTATTTGTCAGCCGTACGGATTCAGCGTTGACAATTGCAGAGAACAGCATTGACCATGCGCGGAAGAATGCGCGCGATACAGTTATCATTGATACTGCCGGCCGTTTGCATGTTGATGAAGAAATGATGCGCGAGATCGAAAACATCAAAGCGTCTGTTCGTCCGCATGAAATTCTTTTTGTTGTCGATGCGATGACGGGGCAGGATGCGGTCAATACGGCAAAAGCATTTCACGACCGGTTGAATTTCGACGGCGTTGTTTTGACAAAGTTAGACGGCGATGCGCGCGGCGGCGCAGCGCTTTCCATTCGCTCGGTTGTTCAGGCGCCGATCAAGTTTGTCGGCACCGGTGAAAAAATGGATGCGTTGGAACCGTTCTATCCGGACCGCATGGCGTCGCGCATTCTCGGCATGGGCGACATTGTCACACTCGTCGAAAAGGCGCAAGAAACATTTGACAAAGAAAAAGCGCAGAAGCTTGAACAAAAAATCCGGAAAGCGCAATTTACGCTGGAAGATTTTTACGACCAGCTTCAAGAAGTTAAAAAGATGGGATCGTTGAACCAGATGATTGCGATGATTCCCGGCGCCAGTCGTTTGGGCAACGTCTCTGATGTCGATGAAAAAGATTTGAAATACGTTGAAGCGATTATTCAATCAATGACGATTGAAGAACGCCAGCGCCCCAATATTATTAATGGCTCGCGCCGCAAACGAATTGCGACAGGAAGCGGTACTTCGGTTCAGGAAGTGAATAAGCTTCTCAAGCAGTTCTTTGACATGCAGAAAATGATGAAAAACTTCACAAAAGGAAAGAATTTTAATAGAATGCTGGCGCAGAGATTCAAATGAGTTGCATATTAATTGTTGTCTAATCATATTTAAGGAAAAAGGAGAACTATCTTTGGCAGTCAAACTACGGCTTAGAAGAATGGGAAAGAAGAAACAGCCGATTTACAAAATTGTAGCGGCAGATTCCCGTGCTAAACGCGATGGACGTTTTCTTGAAGCGGTTGGAAGTTACAATCCCCGCACCAACCCGATGTCCATTGAACTAAAAGAAGATCGAGTCTATTATTGGCTCGAAAAAGGCGCCCAGC
>JAJYOI010000096.1 GCA_021796275.1 Bacteroidota bacterium | reverse complement strand
TGGGAACGAACTTTTTTCCCGATGAATTTGTGAAAGGAAAGCGGTAATGGGCAGAATTGCAATTTTCCTTGTCATTGGTTTAAGTGTTATCATTGGAGTTTTTACTTACATTTTGAATAACACGAGTTCCGATGCCGTCAGACTTTCGATGAAAGAATACAGCTTTTCAATGGCGCGGAACATTGCTCACAGCGCTGTGAATATTGCGCTCCATCAAATAGATCAAGGCAGTACCGATTCTCTTTTTTCCGGCAGTTTTGACGATGGAAGTTACTCAGTAACGAAAACTCAGAATGCCGACACTGTGCAGTTGGCGGTCGCTTCCGTTTTTTCGGACACGACATGCAGGATGCGGGTAAAGCTGGTGCAGTATCCTAAGCCATTTCCAAAGACAAATGCTACGATTGGATTTGCTTCAGACAGCGTGAATTTTTCTTTCAATGGAAGTCCGACAGTGAGCGGCTATGACAAAAATACAGATGGTTCTCTTGGTCCAAATCCGCCTCTGCCGGCAGTAACCGTGCCAACCAACTATGATTCCTCTAATGTCGCACCTTTTAACAGTTATCTGCAAGGCTCTCCAACAATTAAAGTTTCCGATTCTATTCCACAGCCGGGAAACTACATTCAAGAATATCTTGCGAATGCAACTGTGACATTTCCCTCCTCAGTAAGCAGTAACGCGACCTACGGCTCTGCCACTAATCCTGCAATCGCCGTTCGGGATGGTGATCTAAGTTTGAGCGGCAGTTTAAGCATTTATGGTATTTTGGTTGTAAAAGGAAGCCTCACCATTACAGGTACAGTGACGATTTACGGAATTGTTATTTGTTATGGGGACAGCGTAACAGTGAATATCAACACAACCTCCGGCACACCTAAGATTTATGGTGCTTTTTTGATGTCCGGTCCGCCGAAAAGCAGTTTTTCAATGAAAGGCAATGGACAATATTATTATAGTTCGCAAGCGTTGAAAAACGTACAAAACGCCCCGTCTTTGCGTGCTTACCAAATAATTGACTGGTGGGAATGACGTAACGAGCTTGCCTGTACAAAAGTATTTGACATTCACTACCTCATTCAATATATTTCTCCTGTTGTTTTAATGTAACACTTTAGATTCGTTTCTCTTTCTCTGAATAATTAAGGGCCTGCCAACTGCCAGAAATTGCTAAGAATAGTTTAAGAGGAATTGATGGAGACTGAAGCGACGCAACAAGTCTCAAAATCAAGTAATAATGTGCAAATGCATGCAAAGGAATTATTGCAAAGTCTGCTCACGCAAATTCCTGAGAGTACATTTGGACTTGAACGATTAATGTTTGCCGGTGATTTGGTCGAAAAGCTTCCTCTTGAAGAAAGAGCCGTTCTTCGCGAGCAGATGAATGTTTTTCTGCTGCGAATGTTCAGCATTAACGCATCCGATATTGATATTGGCGGATACGGAACCAAGGGTCAAGTTTGGTATAGAATTTTTGGAGCAAAAAAACCGGATGCCGCAATCGAAAAAATTTCTGCGGATGAAACGAACATCTTGGTTTTTTCCCTTCTCATGCCGAGACAAAAACAATTCCTGTATGAGAATAAGAATCTTGATTTCTCTTATACAATTCAAGAAGGCACTGTTACGCGCCGCTTCCGTGCAGATGTGTACCTCGATCTTGATCAAATTGCGCTGAACATGCGCGCAATCAATACGACTATTCGTCCGTACAAGATGCTTGAGCTTCATCCCAACGTTACGAAGACGATCAGCCTTGCTCATACAAAAGAAGGATTGACACTTATTACCGGTATCACCGGCTCCGGCAAAAGCAGCACCCTCGATTCGATGATTGATTTAAACAATCACACTGTTGAAGGGCACATCGTTATTGTCGCTTCGCCGATTGAATATGTGCATGAATCTGATCGTTGCATTATTCGCCATCGTGAAGTGGGACGCGATGTTCTTTCATTTAAAGAAGGTGCAATTCAGGCATTGAGGCAAGACCCGGATATTATCGTCATTGGTGAAATGCGCGATCCGGAAACTATTATGACGGCATTGGAAGTGACCGATAGCGGTCACAAGGTTTTTTCAACGCTCCATACAGGTTCCGCTGTAGAAAGTATTGATCGTATCATCGGCGAGGTTCCGCCGGTTGAACAGGAACGCGTGCGCAACCGCCTTGCCGATACGTGCCGTTGTGTTATTTCTCAAAAACTTGTCCCGAGCCTCGATGGGAAACGAGTCCTGGCTCGTGAAATCATGCTCATGACGCCGTCGGTGCGCTCAGCCATCAAAAATAATAATACCGGAGAAATATACCAGATGATTCAGGAATCCGGTGAGCTGGGAATGATAACAATGGAGCAGGATTTGCGGCGGTACTTCTTGCAGAAAAAGATTTCACTCGAAACGGCAATGAACTTTTCCAACAACAAGAAACGAATGCAGCAACTTCTCTCGGCAAATGCTGCGTGACAATTTATTTCGATAGCAAACAACGAGATAGTAAAAATGAGCTTCTTGTTATGATCGCAGGCTAAGGATGCCATATTCGAAATCAGAAGGAAAAACTGCAATAGGACTTTTTGTTGACGGCATTGACGTCAAGTTTGCGCATATTTCGTTTAAGAATAAGCAGTTCAAACTTGAGGAAGTCAAAACTGTCAATCTCGTTAAGAAATTGGAGGAGATTCAAGCCTCTGCTGAGCCCTTGACGAGCGGACTCGAAGGTTTGGACATGATGGATACAGGTCTCGAGACCGCAGACCTGACTGAAACTACAACAGGAGAGGACGCTGACAAAGAAAGCAATCGTAGTGTTTTGTATAGTTTACTTTCCGACTTTCCCACGTCCGCATACAAACTCGTCTATTCGGTTTCTGAGCCATCGGTGTATTACCAAGCGTTTGAAGATTCGTTTGGTTTGGATGGAATGAAATTAAAGCGGAAACTCGTTGAACAGCTTGCGCAGGTTCGTGCAACAAAACCCAATGTAGATGCAGTGGAATATGTTCCCGCTGCCGATGGACAGGTTTTGTCGATCATCCGCGAAGATGGGCTCAGCCTCCTTAAAATTCTCGAGGGTATCAAAGAATTTATCGGGCGCGTTCCGCGGATTCCTTTTCTCGAAACATCCGATGTCTCGTTAATGAATCTTGTTCGCGCCAACTATGAGCTGGGCGAGGAAGACATATCGGTGATTGTGTACATCGGGAATGAGTTCAGCCGGCTGATTTTTATGAAGGGGCAGTATTTTTTCCACTTTGCCCCCGTTATCAGCGAAGGAAGATCGACGCCGAATATTGAGAACACGCTTTACTCTCGAATCCTGCTTGAGCAAGACAGCGCCGGTATTATGCGTATCGACAGAATCTTCCTTGCCGGCGAAGCCCATAAAGTTGAGTTGAAACAGTTTCTTGCGCCGCAATTTCCGGAATCGCCGATTGAATATCTTATACCTTCCACCCTCGATACCAATGTCATTCCCGACAGCGTCGCCGAAATCACATCCGAATATGCAGTGCCGATATCTGCAGCGTTGCGGGCGCTCGAACCTAAGAATTCGCTGTTTTATTCCATTGACCTTCTTCCCATTGATGTCCATGAAGGTCAAAAAGTTTTCAAGCTTGCATGGCACGGCTATCTGTTGATGCTATTGATTTTTGCGTCCACGTTGTATTTCACGACGCGTATTATCGGTACGAACGATGATGTAAAACGCGCCCGTTCCGATTTGCAGCAAAAACAATTTCAGCTTTCGGAGAACCAGCGGCTTCAAACCATTCTGAATAACCTTCAGGCAGAAAATCAGCGTTATGTCAGCGCTCTCGCTGTTTACGATTCGATCGTTCCAAACTATAATCAGTGGAGCAGGTTCTTTTATCATATTACCAACAACCTTGACGACTTGAAGTCGGTGTGGATCAAAGATATTATTACGCGCCCTGACAAATCCATCGAGTTGACAGGATATACCACCGACCGTTCGAAGATTCCGAGTATGGCGAACATGTTTCAAAGAGCGACATTGCAATCCGTTGAACTTCAAGATATCCGCGGCAAGACAGTATACAAATTTGACATGGTAATTTCACAGTTAGAATCAGATCGCTAAGGACGTTGTGTCGTATAAAATTCGAAATTCGATTGCGTTAGGTGTTTTGCTTCTTCTTGTTTTCGGGATCGGCGGCTATATTTCTCTGATCTATCAGCCGGGAAAGATCAAGAGCCTTCAGAAAGAGGCGAAGCAAATCGAAAGCCAATTGCAGGACAACGCGATGCAGATGAGGGCGATCACGGACATGCAGAATACGCTTCGGGAAACCGTGCACCGATGGAACAATCGTTCAAAAGAGATTCCTGAGTTTGATGTTTCTTCGCAGACGTACGGTTATCTCAGTCATATCATTGACGAAAGCGGTTTCATGAAATTGAATCTGGCATTCAACGGAACGAAATCGTTTCCGAAATATGGTTTCAATACCTATCACGTTATTGGCACAGCAGAGTTTCCCAATATTTTTCGGTTCATTTGGCTATTGGAAAACGGAAGGCGGCTGTACAAAATAAACACGATTACTGTGAGAAGTGAAGAGAAACCGGATTCGACAAAAAATACACCGACGATCCGGCTCAATTATGAAATGGACCTTCAGGCGTACTTCACTTCCGAGCAATCATTAAGTACGCCGGTTGCCAATCCCGATTCAACGCCCCAGCCGATTACTTCAAATCCATTCGAGCCTTCAATTTTCCAGATAGTACCGGGGAACACAAAAAACCTTGTTGAAGTTGACAAGATTTCCGTAAAAGCTGTAGCTGATGACAAAGCACTTATTTTGGACAATGCCGGGAATCTTGTCACGCTGAAACTCGGCGATGAAGTTTATCTCGGCAAAGTTACAGCGATCAATCCGGAGGACGGCTCAATCGTGTTTACGATGAATCGCGGTGGCATTATTGACACCGTGAAAAAACAGATTGTATTTGACAAAACGCAGCGAGGCATAATGCAATGAAAACCTACCATGTGCGTATTGTTTGTGCAGCATTATTTATGGTGCTGACAGCGCAGGCGCAAAATCTCGGCGAGCGGCGGCTTTTGCTCAATGAATATGTTTCGCCTGAAGAGCTCGTTTCAATGTCGAAAACCCTTCCGTTTGATAAGGCGGTTTCGATCTTCAGCGACTTCAGCAAGAAATATTTGAACAAGATTATCGTCGATCCGAAAGGCCGCAGAAACGAGATCGGCATTGATATTCAAAATATGTACTGGATTCAGGCGCTGGAAACTGTTCTGCGCGCGAACAATCTGTGGTATGTTGAGCGCGAGGAATATTTTCAGATATACAGTCCAACCGATACTACTTCCCAGCAAACGGCAAAGTATGCCCAGCAAGCGTTATCGTCTGATTCTACCGGCATTATATTGTTAAACTCCCGCGATGTGAAAATCTATTCGGTCTTCTTTTCTGTCGATGTTGTAAAGTCACTCAACGCAGGTATCAACTGGGATTTGATGTTTTCACGCGACTCAGCGACTTTGGGACAGCAATCAACAATTGTGCGCGGTAATTTTAACGCCGGCGTGACAGACCTTACTCAACAACAGCAAAGCCAAACTGGAACAGCAAACAACCAGCCTGGCTTTGCGCTGAAAGTGATTCCTTCAATCAACTTCACAAATCTTTCGGCGCTCATTTCATTTTTTCAAGACAATCAACTTGGAGATGTTATTTCCAGCCCGCAGTTGACCGTTACATCGGGGAAAAAAGGTACGATTCAGGTTGGGCAAAACTTTTTTATCACGACGAAGGACTTTGCCGGTAACACGGTGCAGCAGGAACAAAAAACCGGCATCATTATTGAAGTGACACCGACAGTGTATGAAATGAAAGGAATCAAGTTCATCAATCTCGACATTCATGCAGAACGCAGCTCGTTCAGCCCCGGTCCGATCATCAATACTTCATCGGTGACCACAAATTCGGTGTTGATGAACGGCGAGGAAACGGTGATCGGTGGTTTGTATACGACCGTTGAGTCGCACGAAAGGGGCGGAATTCCACTGCTCAAAGATTTGCCTTGGTGGTTTTTCGGATTGCGGTACGTCTTCGGTTTCGATAAGGTGACGGATACAAAACAAGAACTCATCATTCTCCTCAAAGCAGAAGTTGTTCCGACGCTCGAGGAGAGGTTCGCACAAAAAGAAAAAGTCTCTGAAGATGTGCTCAAAAAAACGCTGAAAGAATTTGAATCTGATATGGAACGACGAAAAGTGAAACGGTGAGCGCCATGAAGCAACGACAATTTTTTACCAACCTGATCATTCTTTTGGTGACAGGATTATTTTCATGCACAAATCCGAATGCTCCTGAAACATCGTACACTGTTACCGTCAACGGCACGGTGGTGCGCAAAAGTTCTTTCCCGCTGGACAGTGTGCAGATTGTTGTGGATAAACCGTTTCAGCGAGATAGTGTTGCTGCAAACGGAAAGTTTCAAATTTCGTTCACAACACCGGATAATAATGCCGGCTCATCGAAGCTGACCTTTTCGCGGTCGCGATTTTCTGATACAACGGTCACGGTATCGTACAGCTCGTCGGCAAAAAGCATTGACCTTGGCGCGGTCGTAATGGTGTCGCAAGATTCTTCCGAAAATACCGCTACGCCGGGAAAGGCTTCGTCTCGTGCCGATAAGGTAATTTTTGTCAGCACAACGTTCAATTCTCTCTCCATTAACGGCGCAGGCGGTCAGGATTTTTCATCGTTGACTTTTGAAGTGAGAGATTCTGCCGGCAATCCGGTTGATATCAACAATCGAGCAAAGGTGCATTTCACATTTGTCGCCCGCCCGGATTCTTTCGTAACGTTTAACCTGGATTCAGCTTCGACTGATGCATCGGGCCGGGTGTCTGTTCTTCTTACGGCGGGAAAAAAAGCCGGCATCGCTCAGATACAAGCGTACACTCGCATAGATTCGTTGAAGCTGACTATTCGCTCACAAATTGTTTCCATTCCGATTTTCGGCGGACAAGCGGACAGTACACATTTTTCATTGACATCTGCAACAAAAAATATTCCCGGCGGCGTTGTGCTCGGTCTACGGGATCAAATTACAGCATTGCTTGGAGATTCTGCGGGCAACCCGGCGCATCCCGGCACGGTGGTGTACTTTAGTTCAAACGGTGGAATAATTCAGCCGTATGGCACAAGTTCGAATGATGGCAGCGTAGCAGTTGATTTAATCTCTGGAAATCCATTTCCGCCCGGCGGCATTGCAACTGTAACAGCGGTAGTTGGCTCAGGCGGAGGAACGTCGTCAGTCGCGCCGGGCAGCGGACCGAAAACACCGAAGCACATTGGTGTCAGCAACGTTGGCCCGAGAAGAACTGCGAAAGAGAAAAAACTTGCACAGTTTTTTGGAGATGAAGATTCACCAAACAGCGGCGTAACGAATGCGGTGCAATCAAGCGGAGCCGGAACCAGTGTCCATCTCAGCGCTATTTTTTCGCAGTCACTCAGGATTATGTTCTCAGGGAAAACGACGATCTCTCTTAAAACTGCCAGCGATACCAGTTTCGTCATTCCGTCAACGAATTCTAAATTGCTTGAATACACTGTTGCAGATCCGCTTGGGAATCCGCTTTCCGGCGGGACGACGATTACTGTGACGACGGATGCGTCGAGCAATTCCGATGTTGATATAACCGGCGATGTGAATACAACGTTGCCCGATACTCAAGATAAGACGTACACGAAATTCAAAGCATACATTCAAGATAAACGTCTCGTAAAAAATGTTTCGAAACCTGTTAACATTATTATTACTGTTACGAGCCAGAATGGCAACAGCTCGATGACGCTGCAAGGACATTTGTTAGGTGTGAACGTGGCGGACAGCGGTAACGTGGCGCAGATAAATTCGTTTAATACAATCTCACCTGATACGATTGGCGTTTCAGGTACCGCATTGCGTAATTTCAAGAATCTTAAATTCCAGGTTTTGAATGCACTGGGGCAGCCGTCAAAGAATATTGCTGTCCAATTTACCCTTACACAATCGACAGGCGGGGGAGAGTATTTAGAGACACGTTCCGCAGTGTCGGATTCTAATGGTGTGGTCAGCACAAAATTGGTGAGCGGAATTCGCTCCGGCACTGTTCAGGTTGTTGCTCAAGTTTCAAGCGATTCAATAACTGTTTCTTCTTTACCTGTGACAGTATATATTAGAACGGGTCCAATTGCTTACGTCGTATTAGTTAATAATCCTCAGCTTAATCTCTCTGTCCGTGGTGTTGGAGGTACAGAATCTGCAACACTTGTTTTTGAGGCGCGAGATTCGTTAGGCAACCCAATTGATGCATCGTATGCTGATTCTATCCACTTTGCGATCAGCGGCGATTCATCTGCAATGGCAACAGCGAGTTTGTATCCATTAGTAGTGTTGACTGACCCGGCGACTGGCAGAGCGGTGACGCATTTCACTTCAGGATACGGCTCTGGTATTGTTCAAGTGACTGCGTTAGCGCGGCTCAGGGCAATCAAATCTGCACCAGTTTCATTTACTGTTGCAGGCGGTTTAGTTCCGCCATATCATCTTTCTTTTATTAGTCCGCCGCAGAACGTTTCATATATCAAAGGAGGATCAGTAACGCTTCGTGTTGTGGCCAGCGATAAATATTCAAATCCCATTCCTGTTAGCACTCCTATTTACTTCACAACAAATAACGCCGGAAGTATTACTACTCCAGGATACACAGATGCTCTAGGCCAAGCGACTGCCACATTGCAAGTGGTTCCGCCGATACCGGCAAACGGTAAAGCCTCGGTCACCGCTTGGGCATATGGTGAAGGTGGAGCGAAGGTAAGCGATTCTGTCGTCATTATCTTTTCAGGTGCGCCAGCCATTACAGTGAACAATGTCCCGACTGACACAATAAAACTCAGCGATGGTGGAGTCTTTGATGTGAATTATGAAGTATCGGATCTGTTAGGTAACCCGCTTTCCAAGTCGAATTCTATTTCCGTGTCGGTATCCGGTCCGGCTTCGTCCGATATTGCTTTGACCGGCGATGTTAACGTGACGATGCCTGAAACTCAGGACACAATTCAAGGCACAACAAAATTTACGTTCCGTGCCGCCGATAAGTTTGCGGGCAGCGGCACCAGCGGCAGCTTCCTTATCACGATTACTGTTACCGGTGAATCCGGTACCGTGGTAAAAGTTTTACAAGGCGAACTTTTTGCTCCCGGCGATCTTATTGTGGTTCCTCCAAGCGCACGGCAGCCCGCTCAGATTGCATTCCTAAGCAATACAGCCTCAGATATTTTTGTTTCTGGAGTTGGCGGCTTAGAGAATTCAGTGATCAGCTATGAAGTACGTGACTCGCTTGGCCAGCCGATAGATAAAAGCCGAAGAGCCTATGCAACATTTACGCCACAGTTCTTTGCAAATTCAACTATCGGCGGCGGAACTGCTCCTACATTGATTCCGACTGCGGACAGTACAGATGACCAAGGACGATTGCGTGTTTCTGTTGTCAGCGGAACTGAAGCCGGCGTGCTGAAAGTCTTAGTGACCATTCAACTGCCGGGCAAGACCGTTACATCACAGCCGGTGAAGATAACAGTTCATGCCGGCTTTGCGGACCAACATCATTTTTCAATTCTTCCCAGCAGATTTGTTTTCCCCGGTATTGACGGCTATAATGAAATTCCGTTTACTGTCGTTATAGGCGACACGTTCAGCAATCCGGTTACGACCGGAACTGCGGTATATTTCCATTCGCAGGCAGGAATCATCCAAACCGGCAGCAGCGATTTCAATGCTTATACCGACATCAGTGGGAAGGCAACAGTGAGATTACTGACTGTTAACCCAACGCCGACCTCCTTGCCATTCTTCGATTCGACAATCGTCAATCCGAATACCGGCTTGCCAGTGGGACGAGTTGGTTATGAGTGGGTTTATGCTCAAACGCAGGGCAGCAATAGTCAAAATGTGATTGATAGCGTTTTTGTTTTGTGGACGAGGCTTCCAATCACGGTTCAGGGTATACCGCGGGTGGATTCCGTTGTGACCATTGATTCTTCAACAAGAACATCAGCGCCAATTTCAATTACAGTGAAAGATGGCAACGGCAATCCATTGCCGGACGGTACAACAATTTCCGTTTCAGTTGTTCCGCCCGACAATCCTCCGACAGGTTTTAAAGTCTCGGCAAGCGGCGATATCTCGTCTACTTTACCTGTTACTATTCCCAATGCCGGCTATGCACGATTCCCGGGCCGAGGTATCACTGATTTCAGTTTTGTTGTCGTAGATCAATCGGCAGGTACGTTCGCAGGCACAACAGTGACAGTCGTTTTGACAGTCAACAGCCCCGGGCTCGGCACGTGGTCTCAGAGCTTTACTGCCAGGATTCAATAATTACTTTGCGGGGTTCCGGCAGCGATATTTAAGTAACCGAAAAAAGAAAAAGCCTTGACTATCATGCGGCAGCAAGGCTTTTTCTTTTTTTTGCGGGAACAGTGCTATTGAACTGTTTTCAGCAGAGAGTGTTCTGCTGCTTCAATTGTGCGTTCAATATCATCATCAGTATGGGCATCAGACATAAATGCCGCTTCAAATTGCGACGGTGCAAGGTAAATTCCGCGGTTTAGCATTTCGTTGAAATACAGAGCGAATTTTTTTACATCGGCAGCTTTTGCTGTGTCATAATCAATCACATTCCTTTTTGTAAAGAATACTGTGAACATTGAGCCGACGCGGTTCTGCATTAAAGGCAAATTATGTTTCTCAATGATTGACTGAAAACCCTTTTCAAGACGGGAAGATTTTTCTTCAAGCCGTGAGTATATTGACGGATCGCTTTTTAGTATTTTAAGCATCTCAATTCCTGCTGCCATTGCTAATGGATTTCCGGAAAGCGTTCCGGCTTGATACATCGGTCCCGCAGGTGCCACCATCGACATTATTTCTTTTTTCCCTCCGTACGCACCGACTGGTAATCCGCCGCCGATAATTTTTCCTAATGTAGTGATGTCGGGCGTGATATTATACAACTGCTGAGCGCCGCCGAGCGCAATTCGGAAACCCGTCATCACTTCGTCGACAATGAACACGATACCATTCTGAGAACACAGTGCGCGCAATTCTGACAAGAAATTCGGCTTCGGTGGTACGCATCCCATATTGCCAACGACCGGTTCGATAATAAGCGCGGCAATTTCGTTTGGATAATTATCAATTAGGCTTGTTACAGATTTCGCATCGTTATATCGCGCTGTAAGCGTATCCGCACTTATTGATCGCGGTACCCCCGGACTATCGGGAATTCCCAATGTCATTGCACCGGAACCGGCTTTGATGAGAAATGAATCTGCGTGTCCGTGGTAACACCCCTCAAACTTAATGATCTTCTCTCTGCCGGTGAATGCTCGTGCTAAGCGGATGGCACTCATCGTTGCTTCGGTGCCGGAGTTCACCATTCGCACCATTTCAACCGAGGGCATAATCGAGGCAATCAATTCCGCCATTTCTAATTCCCGCTCCGTTGCAGCTCCGAAGCTTGTTCCATCAATCGCCGCTTTTTGAACTGCCTCTACGATTCTGGGATGAGCGTGCCCGAGTATCATCGGTCCCCACGAGCCGACATAATCGATGTATTCGTTGCCATCGACATCCCATAATTTGCTTCCGCGTGCCCGTTGAATAAATACCGGTGATCGTCCAACTGATTTGAACGCCCGCACAGGTGAGTTAACACCGCCTGGGATAATTTTCACTGACCTTTGAAAAAGCGATTCAGAACGAGAAGTGTTTGTCATAATGTACAGGAAGTTGGATGATGCCGCATCTCGTTACAAATGCAGCGATGAGATTGCGCAAAAGTTTTTTCAATATACAAAAATCATAGCCGTCATTACAATAATCCTTGTTTACAGTACCATTGGTACGTTTTCGTGACAGCCTCACGGAAAGGCGTGAATTGATAACCAAGCTCGCGCTGCGCCTTTGCTGAACTATACCAATTGTAGAGTCCCGCTGCGGAACTCAGTTCTGAAGAAATGAGCGGCTCTTTGTGTAACAGAGCGCCTGCGAAATCAAAACCTCGTGCAGCAAGTTTCAGCAAAGGCACGGGCAGCTTATAGCGCGGTGCACGCCCGCCGACAATTTCAGCAGTAATTCCGAAAATTTGCTGATGCGTTAGATTCTCGCCACCGGCAATATAGCGTTCGCCGGTACTTCCTTTTGTTGCGGCAGCGATGTGCGCGTTGACTACATCATCAACAAGAACGACGTTCATTCCGCCTTTGATGTAAAATGGAACAAATCCTTTCTTGACGGATCGAATAATACTCCCGCCATTAAAATGAATATCACCTGGTCCAATGACAACAGCGGGGTTTACCATTACTGCATCAAGTCCGCGATTAACGGCTTTTTCAATTTCCATTTCTGCAAGATGCTTTGAGGATTTGTACCCGCCGCCGAGATTGTGCCAGTTGAATGCTGTCTCTTCATCGGCAAGCGCGCCATCGGCGGGATAGCCGAGCGCAGCAATTGAACTTGTATGGACAAGCCTGTTAATTCCTTGTTCTAAACACGCATGTGCAATATTTTTTGTTCCGATGACATTTACTTCGTATTGCAATTTTCGCAACGGCTTCCAAAACGAGACAATAGCCGCCGTGTGGAAAACTATGTCGCAGTTTTTCAGCGCTGCGCGAAGCGATGCGCTGTCACGAACATCACCGATGCAGTGCTCAACCTTGAGGTGTGCGATTAATGATGTTGGAGAATTTACGCGCCTAAAAATTTTAACATGATGGCCTTGTGCGACAAGTGCGGCGGCGAGGTTTGAACCGATGAAACCTGTTCCACCGGTAATGAGAATTGTTTTCATCAAAGTTGCTGCATTTATGGAAGCAGGCGAGCGGCTTCCTTTGCAAAGTAGGTGAGAATCTAACGCATCAGCAAATTTTC
>JAJYOI010000095.1 GCA_021796275.1 Bacteroidota bacterium | reverse complement strand
TGTTCTGCTACTTTCTTCATGGTGCTGTCTCCTTTGTGTTGATTTATTTTGTTATTTGACACTACAAACTTAATCAACTGGAGCGGCACCTCCTATTTTTTACACAAAGATACGGACGTTACCTCAAGTTTCGAAGTTACTCAGCTTCTTCAAACAAATTCAGTGAAATAATAGAGAGACGGTACACATTTGTTACGGGTTTACGCATAGCGCAACTTGATAAAGATAACAATTCGTTCGGTCAATGGAACCGCCGCGAAGGCGGGCATTGGGAGCCATATCCGGACACAAGATTTTTGCCACCAGATTCCCCTCGCACAGATACGCTTTTAGCAAGTCAGGATTTTAAGCCGAGCACAAATCAGAAATATCACTGGTGGGATAAAAACGGCACTCTTTATGTGGTTAATCATGCGGAAGTTCCAATAAATAGCAACGATCACTCGGTGTACGGAAGATTCCTTCCCGCAGAGCAGGCAACGGTTCAAACGGCACTTCTTGATGGCGGCACGCCGGGTGGAACAATTAACTTTGCAGATCCGTGGCTGATTGATGCAACAGATCGCTACGGCACGCCAACAAACAGGGGAATGAGTGCTGCTCTTAAAAATCGCGCCTCGCCTTTCACAATTGATTTAACTACTTCTTATGGTGGTGATGTTTACAAAGGTGTATTGTTGAATCAAGACCTAACATTTGATCCAACACTTCCCTATTACACCGTCTCCGCGCCAGCACCGCAAACCATTAACGGTTTTTCCTCATTCTTTCTCAACTGGGGCGGCACAAATGTAACATATCAAAACTCTGGAAGCGCACAGACGGGAGTTGTGTTTACAAACTCTGGCGCAACAGCAACCGCGAATTACAAAGCGCACCTCGCTTCGTTTTCTTCCACCGCGACCGCCGCAAACAACCAGAGAAAAATAGCTCAAGCAGAGAATGGAACATATTGCATCGTTTATACAAGCTCAGACCGTATCTGGTTTTGTACAGGAACAGACGGCTATAACTGGTCCAATGAGACAGAGATCAGCGAAGGCAGCAGCGGCTCCGTGAACAGTTATCCGTCCATTGCAATTCGCAACAACATCGCTTATATCGTATGGCAAAGTATGGCGTGGTATGGAGATCCGTCGAGCCTCTGCTACATTCAGGAAAGGTCGTACAATCTTGCAACACAAGCATGGTCAAGCACAGACGAAGTTTCCGAGTTTACTCCCGACATTCAGAATTTTTTGGCAACCCCCGCAATAGGTGTAGCATATTATGACGTTTCAGGGCCGCCGTGGCAGATTACTGATATTATTGTTGTCTGGAGAGAACCGTCGCAGCTTTCGATTATGGAGAAGAGTACTGATCAAAACTATTGGCATAACAAATCGGCAATAGTTGGAACGAACAATAACAGTAACTGCTATTTTCCATCTATTGCTTGCTCCGGGCATAATTCTTATGCTCCAATCGCTTGGCAAGATATAAGTAACGCAAGTATTAAATATATCGAAGCACATTCCTACGGCTATGGCTGGTCATGGTATTACGGAAACCCGGTACAACTTTCTCCCAGCGGGTGGGGAAGCAATGCCCATCCCTCTGTTGCAATCAGCAATGACAACGCTAGTGGAATGGCAATAGTTGCATGGGAAAGTCTTGGCAACCTTGCTGAAGGTATGCCGTCAGTACATGTTCGAAGAAAAACCGGCCTTGCTAATGCAGGAAGTTGGGAATCCACCATTACCTCGTTTACCATGAGTAGTGCCGGAAGTTTGCAGCCCTCGATCGGAACACGTTCAAGTAGTTACGAAATGATGTTGATCTGGAATTTAGGAAACAATGTGTATAGTGCGCAGTTCGACGGCGGCTCTTGGGGTTCTCTTTATCTTCTTGCTTCAGGGGCACTGGGAGGCACAGGGTTAAATGTTACCGCACCATACTCTACCAACATTGCTGGCACATGGAAAGAAAGTGACGGTCATCTGCTTGCCCGCGCCAGACTTGACCGAGGTCTCGGAAAAACAGCAACTGCTGATTCAATCAACTTAAGTATTGCTCTGAAGCCAATTCCGCTTGCCTATCACATCAACCGTCACAGCCTTATTGAACTGCAGTCATTACCGGAGTTGAATGATTTGAATGTGAAAGGTTTGATCGGTTTTGAAGTGGCGCGTTTTGACAAGGACTCAACGACTCCCATCGGCTTCTTTGATGATGATACTTTGTTCTCTCAGGATTCCACTGTCGCTCAACACAGCACGCTCCAATCAAACAAGTTTACTGCTCAAAACAACACGGATAAACTTACACTCGCGGGCGCGTATTACGCCAAAGGATTGAATCTTCCAAAGAAAACCAGTCTAAGCGATATTGAACAGCAAATTGCCCAAGGGGACCTTCGAGAGGGAAGCGATCTCGCTGTCGTTACATTGAAAGATAATACCACATCAATGAAAGAGATATGGCGGGTTCCGTTCTCTCACCTTACAAATGCAGCGGGCGGAACTGACGGAGAGTATCGGAAGATCCCCGTTAGCTTGAACGGTTTGGCAGGAAAAGAACTGCGTCTTGATATTTCTATGATCGGTTCGCAGGAAGGCATACAGCCGATTATCGTGAACGATTATCTCATTCTCAGCGACCAGGACCAACAGATGGAACAACTCTCAAAATCCGCACCAAGAGTTATCAGCAGTTATGCTTTGTACCAGAATTATCCTAATCCGTTCAACCCGACAACGGTAATTTCCTATCAGTTACCAATGGACGGAAATGTCACGTTGAAAATCTATGATGTGCTTGGGCGAGAGATTGCCGTGTTGGTAGATGGGTTCAAATCGGCAGGATATTACTCTGCCGAATGGGACGCGTGTAAAATGAGCAGTGGCATTTATTTTTACCATCTCTCGGTTCAATCTCAAAACAGTAAATCTCTTTTCACTGACACAAAACGGATGGTAGTGATGAAGTAACACTATGACAAAATGGAGTCTCGTTAAAAACGAGGCTCCATTTTCCTTCGAATGCAATGAGAACTATTTTCATGCTTCTTCTAATTCTATTTGTTTGCAATGCCAATCTGCCTGCTGCAAATGAGCACGATGTCCTCATTGCAATTCAAGAGCATCATGAACTCATTGTTGCGGCAAGTAGTTCATTTGGAATATCTCCGCGTCTCGTTGCGAGCATTATTTACTCCGAACGCTTCCTCAACTTTAATTGGGAAGATGCTTTATTGGACGGTCTTTTCGCCGAATCGGGCTACAACAGCTCAATCGGTTTTGCGCAGATCAAAGTAACAACGGCATTCTGGATTGAAAAAGAAGTTCATAACGCACAGAGTTTGTATTATCTCGGAAACGAAGCGGCGCAAAGAATTCCGCGAAGCACATCGCGTTCAGAGTTGATTCACCGTTTGCTTAACGACAGCATCAATATTCTTTACTGCTGCGCGTATGTTGCAATGATTCAGCATCGGTGGGAAAGCACCGGAGCGTTTCTTTCGGATCAAAATAAAGCCGGGATTGTTGCCACGCTCTATTCTTTAGGTGTGATGTTGTCAGACGGAACTGAACGAACACCGCATCCCAACCCGCAGATGAATCATTTCGGAGAGACAGCGCAGAAGTTTTATGGTGAGTTTGCGCTGAGGAAGGAATTTCCTTAACTGAACGAATACAAGAAGTAGGACACCTCAGACTTGTCCGCCGTTTTTTTTGGCGGGGATGTCCTATTTCTAACTTTTTAAAACAGCCGCCCGCAAAAGCAGGACGGGTGGTTGTCATAATTCATTTCCTGCTCATTAAATAATCTCTGGAGGATTATTTATGGCATTACCAAATCGCGTGAGTGCGGCTTTAACCCAAGAGCAAAGCGCTGCCGCACTCTCAGCGCTCGATACGGTCCGGCAAAATCTGTCGTTCCTTATCACCCTTTCCCAAGAGGAAAAACGAAGCCTGCCAAGAATTGACGCCGGCGGACAGCCGTGGGCATCGGCAATTCTTGAGCTTGCAACGCGGAATCAGGATTTCCTTCCCCGCGGATTTGATTTGGAAGAAATGCGGCGAGATGTTAACCTCTGGTCCGCTCTTATTCCAATTCAGCAGGCAGTAACACAATTAGCTCAGCTTGTTGACAACACTTATACCGCCGTTGCCGCAGATGCTTATTCTGCCGCACTGGCAGTCTATGCCCTTGCCAAACACAATAATATCGGCACAGATGGTTTAGACGACCTGATGGATGAGTTAGGAAAACGTTTTGCCAAAAAAACAGGCAAAAAACCCACCGATACTCAAAATCCTGCAGCGTAAGCAAAAAAGCTATCCGGGGAAGCAGTAATGCTTCTCCGGGTAGCAAGTAATCCTTCCTAAGTAAGCATCTCCCCTATGCGGCAATAGCACAAATCCTTCTATCGGAAGGAAGTTTGCTTTGGCTGGAAGCATCACATCTATCGAAAAGAAGGAACAATGCTTCCGGGAGAAGCGCACGATGCTTGGCGTCGAAACATCCTGCCTTGGATAAGAAGCAGCACTGCTGACCGGGAGAAGGCAGGTGCTTGTGTCAGTGTGTAGCGAAAAGATCAAAATGCAGTAAGGTAAACTCAAGAAAAGAAGCGGAATAGCTTAAGGTAGCTTCCTTTGGCAAGCTTGTTGGAAAACAATCCCTGAAGTTTTCAAGAACCTGTCTGATAATTCTTTGTGGGCGCATAGGAAAAAATTCCGCGGTTGAATGATTACGCGTACTGCGCAATGCCGCGGGCGAACGACCAGTTTTCTTTCGTCACTTCCTGCAAAGAAATCATCACATCGTCGCCGCGCAATTTCGGATTCTCCGATAAATTTTTGGCGATGGCAGCGTAGAGGTCCTTTTTCGTTTCGAGAGACCTTCCGCTGTTCAGCACTATTTCAATGATTACACAATTGAGCGAACGTGAAGCGCCGGCATATGCCGGATCGGCTATAATGGCGGTTTGTTCATATTCGAAGATGAGTTGAAAGCGGTCCGCAGGAGGTACGTTTGCAGCTGCTACCAATGCAGCATGAATTCCGTCGGCGATGGCGCGCTTGTATTGTTCGGATTTTCCTTTGATGAGATGAATTTTTACTAACGGCATTACCGTGTTCCTTTTACGGATTCCTTAATTTTTCGTTCAGCAAGCGAACTGCTTCTTCCGGATCGGCTGCAAGAGAAACAAATTTTGTGCAGGTTGAAAATCCTTTTGGGGACGATTTTCCTTCGAACAGCAATTCACTGTTCAATGTGCCGACGACGTCGTTCCAAAAATTCCCAAGAACAATGATCGGCTTTTCCTTCATCACATTTTTGTTCATCAATTCCCACACTGCCGCGAGTTCAAGCAATGTTCCGGTCCCGCCTTTGAGAACAATGTAACCGTCTCCCAATTCGACAAGCTTCATCAATCGTTCTACCAAGGAAGGCACAACGATCACGTTATCAATCCAGCGGTTGGTGCGGGTGCCAAAAAATTCCGCAACAACGCCGATAGTTTTCCCGCCGGCTTCTTTCGCACCGCGTGCTGAGGCTTCCATTGTGCCGCCGTAGCCGCCGTTGCACACATCATACTGTGCAGCACCCAGCGTTGTGCCAACGGAGCGTGCCTGTTCATATTCCGCGTCGCCGTTAACAGGACGCGCGCTCCCAAAAACAGTGATGCAGCGGTGTTGATGTGAGTTCATGATCAATTCCAGAATACCCAGGAAACGCCGAACCGTACGTTGCGGTCATACATCGGATAAATCGGCGTCAGCATATATTGATTGGCAGTCAGGTTTTCCCAGATAAAATGAACATACGCGTTGCCAAGTTTGCCGATGAGGAAGAAATCCACATCGGCGCTTGGACCGAATGATGCAAGCGCGTACGGCACGTACATTTCAGATTCATTATTCGGCGTCATGCCGTTTTGTTTCGAAATGTACCGCGCGCGGAAGCCGATTTTCAAATCAAGATGGCCGCCGGAAAGCAAATTTCTATAGTAGAAAGATCCGTCCGCATACAATTCCGGTAAACGGCGAAGAGTGGTGCTGTCGTAGTACACTGTGGCAAGATGTAAATACGTGACGTTTGCATCGAGATGAAAATTCACATATGATGATCGTACCGCTGCATTCACTCCATCGAAAGTTTGTGAAGAAGCCGACTGCACAAAATGAATCACGCGTTCCTGCCCGGGTGCGCTCGGCGAATATTCTGCGCTGACGCTGATCGGATTTTCAATCGTTCGCTGCTGGTAAGAAATTGTTGTGTTGAATGATTCGCCATCGATAAGTGAAATGCCCGCTTCCGCAATTCGATGCCGTTCATTCTTTAAAAACAATCTTGGTGTCGGCGAATGCAATGAATCACCGGGCCAGTACAATTCCTGAAGTGTCGGTGTTCGTTGAGAAGTAGAAATTCCTCCGAACAGCGAAATGCCGTCAATGATTGACAGATGTGCGTCGGCGCCAACGCTGGGAAGAATGTTTCCGCGGTAACGGTCAATTCTCCCAAAGACGGCAAACGACAATGGATTGAGCAAAGTCATTTCTTCCTTTGCGCTTCCGCTCAATCGCTGTTCACGATGGCTGCCGATGTCGTCGTCTCTCACAATTGTGATGTTTTCTGTTTCGAGCGAAGCGGTGAAATCCTGAATTGCCGAATGCCAGGCGTGACGAAGCACCGCGCCGTAGTTTTCCGATTGATGATCCGACTGGAGGAAAATGTGATTGGAGAGTGAGGGGTCCCGGTTTTCTTCGTCGCGATACAAACGCAATTGGTTGGAATAAAAAAATGAGAGCGTTGTTGTTTGCAGCGAGTCATCGCCGGGATGCGCGGCAAGCGTCAAGTTCAGATCATGCTGAAATATCTTTTGGTATGCATCGTAATTATTGACCGTTGCCGCATCGCTGAACACAGAGCCGGCGATTGTTTGCTGAAGATCAACGCCGCCGTTCAAGCCGGTCCATGTTTGATAGTAATAATGTGAAAAAAGAATATTGAACGAGTTGGAAAGGTTGTAGCGAAGTTTCGTGCGGAACGACCACGCATCATTGTTGGAGTTTGGAAAACGTCCTGTGTATTCCTGACTAAGCAGGTTTGAACCGAAGGCATAGCGTTCCAGCCCGAACGTGAAATTGAATTTGTTGAAAATATTCTGGCTGAACTCAGCGTCGGTTTGTGCGTAACTGTCAACCCCTTGGCTGTATCGAAGGCGGGAATACGGTTTGTTTGTGTAGAAACTTTTTGTGACCACGTTGATCGTTCCGCCGGTTGTGTTCATCCCGTACAGAAAAGCGCGCGGACCGGTAATGAACTCGATGCGTTCAATATCGTCAACCGGAAAGAGTGACAAGTCGTACGTTCCGGTAATCGGACTGTTCTCGCTAATTCCATTCACAAGAAATCCGATTGCCCGCGCATCAACACCGCCGATGGTGATTTGGTTATTTTCGCCGGGACTTGCCAAATCGCGGATGTACATTCCCGGCCGTGTCCACAACAAATCGCCGATGTAGCGATATTCGATCCACGGAATTTCAGATTGTGTGATGGCTTCGGTTGAATCGCCGAACGGATCCAATGCGCCAATGAGACGAATTGGAATAACACGGAGAAATTTTTGCTTAACCCTCGAGGTATCTTCCGGGGATGATAATTTTGCTTTCGTCGAATCACGAGCCGGTGATGATTGGCTCTCCGCGGCGGTTTGAGCAAACGCAGCCGTCGAGAAGAGCAGCAAAATCAACAGAACAGAAAGAAATCTCAAACGTGCAGGCATCAAAGTTGTGGAATGAAATTTGGCTCAGTGATGGAAACGTGATACTCGCGCTTGAATGCCGCTGCGGCGCGGCGCGCTTGCGCTTCTTGTTCGAACAAGCCGAATACGGACGAGCCGCTGCCCGACATAAGTGCAAAGAATGCGCCATTGTGAAGCAATGTTGTTTTTACTTCTCCGATTGCCGGGTGCGCGGAAATCACAACTCTTTCAAAATCATTTTTCAGCGAACGAAAATCAATATTGGCGTTATCGGAATCGTAAGAGGCTGATGATGAAGATGATCTTTTTCCCTGCGGCGCTTTTCGTTTCGACAGTTCGCGGTACGCCCACGCTGTGTTGATGTCGATGCCCGGAGTGACTAAGACGATCCAGTACGGAAGCGTTAGTCTGAAATAATGTAAAATTTCTCCTCGTCCGGCAGCATAAGCGCTCTCATCCCGCAAGAAAAAAGGTACATCTGAGCCGAGTTGGAGGGCAAGATCTTCCAACCTCTTCAGAGGGATGGCGATATTCCACAAGCGCGGCACATTGCGCAGAACTGCCGCGGCATCGCTGCTTCCGCCGCCAAGTCCGGCGCCGACCGGAATTGATTTTGCAATATGCAGTGACACTCCGCTTCGTGTCCTTGTTTCCTTTTGAAGGAGTTCAACCGCCTTCCAGCACAAATTACGGGAATCGCTTGGAAGATCGCGGCGCGTTGAAGAAAGTGAAATTGAAGGTGAAGGAAGCAATGTCAATTCGTCGAAGAGATTGATGTGGTGAAAAATTGTTTCGATGTTATGGTATCCATCGGAGCGCTTTCCGACAACGCGAAGCCCCAGATTGATTTTTGCATACGCCCGAATTTTCATACGAAAAGATACGAGGAGAATGATGAACTATCAAGAAGAAAAACGCGGCGACGCTCTCCGCAGCGAAAAACTTGCAGCGTTCTTGCGCTGTTTGTATATTTCACTACAATAATTTTTCGCCGAAAAACTCAGGAACATCTGAAGAAATCAAATACCACGTTGTTAGTGAGGAACTAATTTTGATAAGAAAGGAAATTTATGGATAAGAAAGAAGCGGCACTTCATCATGTAAAGGCATTTACGTTTCTTGCAAAAGCCGGCTCAAATCACTGGGTGACGGTTGAATCTGCGCATCAAGGGGAGCCTGCGGCAGCGACCGGTCCGATGGAACTCGTGCTTGTCGCTCTCGGCGGATGTACCGGAGCCGATGTCGTTGGAATCATGGAAAAAAAACGCGCCGCCTTCACACGGCTCGAGATTTTTGTTTCCGGCGAGCGTGCGGAGACGCATCCTAAAGTGTACACAAAAATTCACGTTGAATATGTCTTTGAAGGAAAAAATCTCAGGCCGAATGATATTGAACAAGCGATTGAGCTTTCGCGGACTAAATACTGCTCAGTCAGCGCCATGTTGAGCAAAACGGCAGAGATCACGCATTCATACAAAATTCTTGAACCTCGTGCAGCATAGCGGTCGCGAAGATTACGAAGAGGGAAGATTGATATCGCGAAGCTTGATAATTTCTTTTTCAATCGTTCTGATATTCTTATCGAGTTCCTCAACGGCAGCGCGTTCGGCAGGATTAAGTTTTTGACGGGAGATGATCTCCGTGCTGATTTTGATTGCCGCCAGCGGATTGTTAAATTCGTGGCATATCGTTACCACCACTTCTTTAATCGCTTCGGTTTTTTTCTGCGCGATGATCTTGTTTTTTTCTACCAGGGCAATTTTTTTATAGAGTTGCGCACGATTCAAAACGTTAAGAATGGTGCGCGGCAGTATTGAGCCGACTATTTCGTCTTTTACCAAATAATCGTCCACTTCAAGCTTCATCGCTTCTACTGCAACGCTGAAATCTTTGCTTGTGGTGACGAAAACAATCGGCACGTCAATTTTGAGAGTGCGGATCTCCCGAGCAATATCCAATCCTGTTTTCTGCTTCAGGTAATAGTTCAAAATGACGATGTCTATCGTTGAATCTTCCTTGAGTCTTTCGATTCCGCCAGCACCGGATTCTTCCCATGTAATTTTGAATTCCTTTCCCTCAAATTGCTTCAAATGAGACTGGGCAGTTTTGGCGTAGGAAATGTCGTCATCAATTAGAAGAACGTGAATAGCAGATTGATCCATGAAAAGCCCGAGAAAATAGTGTTTCCTGCAATGTACCACACACCGTTCATTGAAGCAAATTTATGTTGATTTTGATGAACAGATTGGCTATAATTTACCGCCTTACATTTTTGCTTCAACCAACTCTACCCCGCACCGGGTCGATATTTTATAGGAGTTTCAATGGCAGAGAAAAACAGCATTCTTGTTGTGGATGACGAAGAAGCCTTGCGAACAGTGCTTAGCAGCGAACTGGAAAGCGAAGGGTACGCTGTTGCTTCCGCCGGCGATGGTGATGAAGCGATGGCAGTGCTTCAGGAAAAAGCTTTTGATCTTGTACTGCTTGATATTAAAATGCCGCGAGTCGATGGTTTTGAAGTGCTCCGCTTTATTAAAGAGCGTTATCCCACCACCAAAGTGATTATGTTAACGGGATTTGCGGATCTTAAGAATGCCATCGAATCCAAAAAACTAGGGGCGGAGGATTTTGTCAGCAAGCCGTACGATTTGGTTGATCTCCTGACAACCATCGAGAGAGTTCTTACAAGCGAATGACTCTGACGTAGTCTCCTTCCCTATAATACCGGAGGAGTATGCCGCGCAAGTACAATATTCTGATTGTTGACGATGAGCCGAGCGTTGTCTTTCTGTTAAAAGAAGAATTAACAGAATGTGAACAGTATTCTGTCGCAACAGCGCTTGATGGAGCAGAAGCGATTAATCTTTTGCATGCACAGCCGTACGACGTTGTTCTTCTTGATGTAAAAATGCCGCGCGTCGGAGGAATTGAAGTGCTGAAGTTCATCCGGGAATATCATCCTACCACTCAAGTCATTATTCTCACCAACGTTGCCGATGTGAAAACAGCAATTGAAACAATGAAACTGGGTGCGTACGATTTTGTCAGCAAACCGTACACGCGTGAAGAGCTGCTTGCGACGGTTGAGCGCGCTGTTGAGCTTCACCGCCTCACGATCGATAATGAATTGATGAAATACGAACTTTCTCGACAAGGGTCCGCACACGAGCTTATCGGAGAAAGTGAAGCGATCCAGTCCGTTGTGCGCACGGCAAAAAAAATTGCGCAGAGCGATGCCATCGTTCACATTCAAGGTCCGAGCGGAACGGGCAAAGAACTTGTCGCGCATCTTATTCATTCTTCCAGCACTCGCAAGAATCATCCATTTGTTATTGTGAATTGTGCATCAATCCCCGATGCGCTTCTCGAAAGCGAATTGTTCGGGCATGAAAAAGGCGCGTTCACCAACGCCATTGTGATGAAACAAGGATTGGTTGAAGTCGCCAATGGCGGTACATTGTTTCTGGATGAAGTCGGAGATATCAGCCCGATGATTCAGCCGAAGCTGCTGCGATTTTTAGAATCGGGTGAATTTCGCCGCGTCGGCGGAACAAACGCGATGAAAGTTGATGTGAGGATCCTTTCTGCGACAAACAAAGATTTACAAAAGGAAGTTGAGGCAGGCCGTTTCCGTGAAGACTTGTTATACCGCCTCAATGTTGTGACAATTCGCATTTCACCGCTGAAAGAAAGAAAAGAAGATATTCCGCGGTTGGTAGAACATTTCCTCCAAAAAAAATCAAAGGCAAAAAAGCCGAAACACATCAGCGCCGAAGCAATGCAGCTCCTCTCACACTACGATTGGCCGGGCAATGTTCGTGAGCTTGAACATGTTATTGAAGGCGCGATTCTTTTGTCTCACGATGATGAAATCCGCGTCAAAGACCTGCCGCTTATTATCGATGGTAAAACCGAAGGAAAGCGTCCTGAAGAATCCCACAATAAGGAAGAAGCGCTGTCTCTCGAAGAAATTGAAAAACGCCATATTGAATTTTCGCTGCAGAAAAATAATTTCAACCGGTTGAAGACTTCAGAAGTTCTCGGCATCACTCCAAAAACACTCTACCTCAAAATCAAAAAATACCGCATCGTTGTTCCCCAGCATTAGCACACTGCCTTGTTGTGTGTCACGGCAAAATACTTTTCCGTACTGTAACTTTTTCCCGGCGTCTTCGAATACTATACTGTGACTAATCAAATGGTTCAGTTTTAAAAGCTTTTGTTTTTGAGGTGTAGTATGAAAACGATGACGATAAAAACCGGTTCCGCGATAGTGCTTACGGCGTTGACGGTTCTTTTTTCCGGCACTGTATTCCCTTCTGTTCCGAGCGCGAAAGAATATCCCAATGTTGACTGGCAACGTGCGGAGTTAAATTATATCGCCGCACTGACTTCTGATAATTTAGGAGTGCGACGGAGTGCAGTCAATTTTCTTGGTGAGTACCGCTTAACCAACGCAATTGAACCACTGATTACAGTGCTCAAACATGATAAAGTAGAAAACGTTCGGATGGCCGCTGCCCTTGCTCTTATTTTAATTGGCGTTCCTGCCGGCCGTGCCGCGGTCGAAGAAGCGTCGTTATATGATGGCAGTGATAAGGTTGCAAAGTTTTGTCAATCATTGTTGACAGCAGATAATAGCAGCATCAGCGCAACTGAATAAGTGCGTGTAAAATTTTGGCCTCAGTTGAGGTCTCCTTGGAAGCCAGGGATTGTTCCTCCGTACGGAACATCAATTTCCCTGGCTTTTTTATTTCCTCAGGAGCAGTGTTTTTCCATTCTATTCTGTTTTTAAGCCTTCGTTGACTTTCGTCTCATTTTTTGGTAATTTTTTGAACAATTTTCCACTTTTTATGGCGATGTTCTACCTTTAATGCCGCCCCCAAAGGATGAAGTATGGCGAAATTTCAAGGAGTAGATTATTATAATACTGAAGGTTTGTTAAGCGAAGATGAAATTCTTGTCCGCAACACCGTTCGTGAATTTGTTGATGATAAGATTCTTCCTGTGATAGAAAAACACAACCGTGCCGGTACATTCCCCATTCATCTCGTTAAAGAAATGGCGGAACTTGGTTTGTTCGGTGCAACGCTTCCTGCAAAATACGGCTGCGCTGAACTGAACAATGTTGCGTACGGCTTGATGATGCAGGAACTCGAACGCGGCGACAGCGGCATTCGCAGCTTTGCTTCAGTGCAAAGTGCACTGGTCATGTATCCGATTTTCACGTTTGGTTCG
>JAJYOI010000094.1 GCA_021796275.1 Bacteroidota bacterium | reverse complement strand
AGAGATTGACGTTATCATCGTCGCAACGGTAACGCCGGACATGTTTTTTCCGGCGACAGCCTGCATTATTCAGGAAAAGGTCGGTGCGAAAAATGCGTGGGGATTCGATTTTTCTGCCGCCTGTTCGGGATTTTTGTTTGCGCTGACCGTTGGTTCGCAGTTGATAGAAACCGGCGGGTACAAAAAAGTTGTCGTTGTCGGCGCTGATAAGATGAGTGCGATCACCGATTACACCGACCGCAACACGTGCATTCTTTTTGGCGATGCGGGCGGCGCCGTGCTGCTTGAACCGAGCACTGATCCATCGTTCGGCATCATCGATCATCGTCTGTATACCGACGGCTCTGGCGGAAAATATCTCAATATGCTTGGCGGCGGCAGTTTGAATCCACCAACGCACGATACAGTTGATAAAAAAATGCACTTCATTTATCAAGATGGAAAAGCTGTTTTCAAGGTTGCCGTCATTGGAATGGCAGAAGTCTCGTACGAAATAATGAAGCGAAATAATCTCAGCGGCAAAGATGTTGATTGGCTTGTGCCGCATCAGGCAAACCTGCGGATCATTGATGCGTGCGCCGAACGAATGGAATTAGATAAATCGAAAGTGATGATCAATATTGATCGCTACGGCAACACAACGGCGGCAACAATTCCACTTTGTTTATCCGAGTGGCAGTTGAACGGGAAATTGAAGAAAGGACACAATTGTGTTCTTTCCAGCTTTGGCGCCGGTTACACGTGGGGCGCCGTGTATGTGAAGTGGGCATATTAATGGTCGCCTATATTTTTTCAGGACAAGGTTCGCAATATGTCGGCATGGGAAAGGATCTGTATGCTCAATTTCCCGCAGCGAAAGAAATGTTCGACCGCGCGGACGAAATTCTCGGTTACCCGCTTTCAAAAATTTGTTTTGAAGGACCAGAAGAAAAATTAAAACAAACGAAAAATACGCAGCCGGCGATTTTTCTTCATAGCGTTGTGCTCTGGAATTTGTTGAAACCGAAGTCCGCCTATGGCGGACCCGCAATGACAGCCGGACATTCGCTCGGAGAATATTCCGCATTGGTCGCCGCCGGTGCAATGTTGTTTGACGATGGATTAAAACTTGTGCGCTTGCGCGGTGAATTAATGCAAAAAGCGGGCGAAGAAAATCCCGGCACAATGGCAGCGGTAATCGGGTTGGAGCCAAAGGTTGTCGGTGAAATTTGCTGTAGTGCGTGGAAAACCGGAATTGTGCAGGCGGCAAATTTCAATTCGCCGGGGCAGGTTGTCATTTCCGGAAGCATCGCCGGTGTTCGCAAAGCAATGGAGATTGCAAAAGAGCGCGGCGCGAAATTGGTGAAAGAACTTGTTGTCAGCGGCGCATTTCATTCGCCGCTCATGCAATCTGCGAAAGATGGATTGAAAGTTGCGCTGGATTCGGCGCACGTCAACGACGCAAATGTTCCGGTCTATACAAATGTAACCGCAAAACCGGTTCGCAAGGCAGAAGAAATTCGTGCGATGTTGTGTGAACAAGTAACAAGTCCTGTGCGGTGGGAAGAATCCATTCGTGCGATGGTTGGCGATGGCGCGACGAAATTTATCGAGCTTGGGCCCGGAAAAGTACTTCAAGGATTGGTGAAGCGCATTGCGCCGAATGTTGAAATCGGCGGTATTGATACCGCAGCCGATGTTGCAAAAGTGATTGCCTAGAAATGTCTACGCTTCGTGCTGGGAAATATGAAATTGATCCGGTCCTTTTTGAAAAAGGATTTGCGAAAGGCTGCGGGCCGTTTCGCTGTGAATCGAAATGCTGCTCGGTCGGCGTTTATGTTGATCTGAAAGAAAAAGAAACGATTCTTTCACACAAGGAAACGATCAAAAAATATATGGACGAAACTCAAACCACTGATGACAGCCGCTGGTTTGATTCAGAGATAGAAGACGATCGCGATTACCCTTCGGGAAAAGCAGTCGGCACGGAAGTGTTCAACGACAAGTGCGTGTTCTTGAACAAAAAAGGAAAGTGCAGCCTTCAGGTCATGGGAAATGAAGAAGGAATCGGCGGATGGGCAATCAAGCCGTTTTATTGTATTGCATTTCCAATTTCAATTGAAGATGGTGTGCTGACGTTCGATGATTTTCAGCAAGGTGAGACACAGTGTTGCTCAACAGTCAGAAATTTTTCCGCTGAAGGTGGATCCGTCTCTGGCGGAGAAATGCCGCTTGTTGATTCCTGCAAAGCGGAATTAGAATTTGTTCTGGGAAAAGAAGGATACAAGCAATTGCTGGAATTAAAAATTCAAAGAACAAAGTGAAAACAAAACACAAATGTCAGAACAATCATTGCTAAACAAAGTTGCACTTGTTACCGGGGGCTCGCGCGGAATCGGAAAAGCGATTGCATTGTCGCTCGCCGATGCCGGCGCAGATGTTGCTCTCACGTTCTTAAACTCGAAAGAATCTGCCGAATCACTTGTTGAAGAAATCCGTGCAAAAGGACGGAAGGCGAAAGCGTATCAATCCAACGCTTCAGATTTTTCTCAGGCAAATGAACTGGTACAGAAAATTATACAGGAATTCGGCAAGCTCGATATTCTCGTCAACAATGCCGGCATTACAAAAGACGGATTGTTGCTGCGAATGTCCGAACAGGATTGGAATACTGTGATTGATACGAATCTCAAAAGCGTTTTCAATTTCACCAAAGCGGTCTATCGCCCAATGATGAGTCAGCAGTCGGGTAAAATCATCAACATCGCTTCGGTTGTTGGCTTAACGGGAAATGCAGGACAGGCGAACTATGTGGCAGCGAAGGCCGGAGTCATCGGATTCACAAAAAGCGTAGCAAAGGAGCTGGCATCGCGCAACATTCAAATCAATGCGGTCGCGCCGGGTTTTGTTGATACCGACATGACGGGAAAGTTGACTGATTCCCAAAAAGAAGCTATTTTGAAACTCATTCCGATGAAACGGACGGCGAAACCTGAGGAAATTGCCGCAGTGGTTCGATTTCTTGCGTCATCAGAGGCAGATTATGTGACAGGACAAGTTTTGTGCGTCGACGGCGGCATGGTTATGTAGAGTTCATGAAATAAATACTGTATTCATTCTATACTATCATCAACAATAAGGAGATACGATTATGGCAGATGTTGCGGCAAAAGTGAAGGAAATCATCGTGAATAAGTTAGGAGTGGACGAAGGTCAGATTACTCCGGAAGCTTCTTTCACGAACGATCTCGGCGCAGATTCGCTCGATACCGTTGAACTTGTTATGGAATTCGAAAAGGCGTTCAACCTCCAAATCCCGGATGAAGATGCCGAGAAAATTTCCACCGTTGGCGATGCAGTCAAGTATCTGCAAGCGAAAGCGAAGTGATTAGAGGCAGCTCTGTGATGGTTGTTGCGGCAGTGCACTCCGTCCCGAAGGCGGAGTGCACTGTTCGTAATGATACCGCATTTAATTAGTACTGCCACCATCAATTACTCAATAATTGTAAGAGAGTCTATGGCGTTTAACGGAAAAGCACGGCGCGTTGTCGTTACAGGAATGGGAGCAATTACGCCGATCGGTTTAACAGTGAATGATTTTTGGAACGGACTTCTCGCCGGCGAAAGCGGTGCAGGACCGATCACGTATTTTGATACAACGGAATACGACACGAAATTTGCCTGCCAATTAAAAGGATTTGATCCGCTCAAGTACATGGACCGCAAACTGGCACAGCGCGTTGATCCGTTCACTCAGTATGCTCTTGCTTCCGCTGAAGAAGCGGTGAAAGATTCCGGACTTGACTTCACAAAAACACCGGGCGAGCGTGTCGGCGTTATTGTCGGCTCGGGCATCGGCGGGATGTGGACATTTCAACGCCAGCAGGAAACGTTGTGGGAAACGAAAGGCCCGCACCGCATCAGTCCGTTTTTTATTCCGATGCTCATTTCAGATATTGCCGCCGGAAGAATTTCGATGAAGTACGGATTGAAGGGTCCAAACTATGCAACAACTTCCGCATGTGCGACAGCATCGCACGCGATTGGTGACGCATTCATTCTCATTCAGCGCGGCGATGCCGATGTCATGGTGACCGGCGGAACAGAAGCCGGCATTTGTCCGATGGGCATCGGCGGATTTAATGCGATGAAGGCGCTTTCAACGCGCAACGACGATCCGAAGCGCGGAAGCCGTCCGTTCGATAAAGACCGCGATGGATTTGTCATGGGCGAAGGCTCCGGCATGCTGATATTGGAAGAACTTGAACACGCACGCAGCCGCGGCGCGCACATTTATGCCGAAATGGGCGGCATCGGCTTTACGGCGGATGCACATCATATCACTGAACCGGCACCGGGCGGCGAAGGCGCGGTGCGTTCCATGCGGCTCGCAATTCAGGATGCTGGTTTGAAACCGGAAGATGTTGATTACATCAATGCGCACGGCACGTCAACATATCCGAATGACAAAAACGAAACTGCTGCAATTAAAACTGTGTTCGGCGATTATGCTAAAAAGGTGGCGGTCAATTCAACGAAATCAATGATCGGACATTTGCTTGGCGCGGCGGGCGCAGTGGAAGCGGTGGTTGCCGTGAAATCAATTGTCGAAAATAAAATTCACGCCACGATTAATCAAGAAACGCCTGATCCGGAGTGTGACTTGTTCTATGTTCCCAATGTGCCGATTGAGCGAACGGTGAACGTTGCCATCAGCAACACATTTGGTTTCGGCGGTCATAACGCAACGCTTCTCTTCAAGAAATTTCAGTCATAAAAAGGCAGTTATCGTGTGATCAGTTTTCGCCAATGGAAAATCCGCCGTGCGTTTGCGCCAAAGGCGCATCAGCCTTCGGTTGAATCTTTTGGCGGATGGATTGCAAATTTTTTTCGGCGCTTTAAGTCACAGAAATCGTCTTCGCAAACACTGCCGCTTTTCACTTCCTTAGTCGGTAAGATTGATTTTCAACAGCTCGAGCGAACTCTTAATTACCGAATCAAAAATCAGATAGTATTTGTTCAGGCGGTTGTCCACCGTTCTTATCTTCAGAATTCAAATCTTTCGAACCTTCAATCGAATGAACGCCTCGAATTTCTCGGCGACGCAGTATTGAATTTGGTTGTCGCGGAATTTTTGTATTCCACCAATCCCAATGCCGAAGAAGGTGAATTGACAATCGTGCGCTCGCGGCTTGTTAATCGTAAGGCGTTAATCTACTATGCGCGCGTTCTGAAAATTTGGGATTTCCTCATTCTCAGCATGAGCGCAACGCAGGCGGCGGAAAAAGGAGCAGACACCATTATCGCCGATGCATTTGAAGCGCTGCTTGGCGCAATGTATCTTGATGGCGGAATAGAGCCGGTACAAAAATTTATCGTCAGGCAGGTGGTGGATGCGTTGCATAACGGCTTTCTTGATACGCCGGATGATAATTACAAAAGCGCGCTGCTGGAATTTGTTCAGGCACATGGAATGCCAATTCCGCGGTATAACGTTATTAATGAAGAAGGGCCTGATCACGACCGCACATTCACGGTTGAGGTGTTCATTGGCAAGGAATCGTTCGGGACCGGAATTGGAAAAAATAAAAAAGAAGCGGAGCAATCAGCGGCAGAACAGGCAATGACGCGCTTCGTTCACGATACGCAAACGCAGCACCGCCCTTCAGTTCATTAAGAAAAAGAATGAAAGAATCGCAGCAAGAAATACGATCAATTTTGATGACGGCGAAAACAATTGCTGTTGTCGGAGCTTCGCCAAAACCGTGGCGCGACAGCGGTTCGATTGCGGAGTTTCTCAGCCGTAAAGGATACACGGTGTTTCCCGTCAATCCGAAATATCACGAAGTGCTTGGAATGCCGTGCTTTCCTGATCTCGCTGCTGTACCGGAAAAGATTGACATCGTGGATATTTTCAGAAACCCGGATGAGGTTGAACCGGTGGTTGACGAAGCGATAGCCGTCGGTGCGCGCTGCGTGTGGATGCAGCTTGGCGTGATCAATAAACATGCGGCAGAAAAAGCTGAAGCCGCCGGACTGGATGTTGTGATGGATAAATGTATCGCCGTTGAACATCGCGTGGTAATGAAATAATCAAGTGGTGCGGAAATTGAGCCGTCAGACTTGGATGAATTTCATTTGCCGAAAGCATTCAGTGGGAACAAGTCTTTTTTATTTTGCAAGCGAGATGAAATTTTTTTTCTGTATAGTTTTTTTCTTTGTGCTGCTGTCTCCACTTCGTGCGCAGGTCGCAAAGGATTCCTCCGGAGAAGCGGATTCGCTTCTCCTCAGGGCGAATCAGCCTTTGGCTGAGCGAACTGCTGCACCGTCATTTCCCGATTCAGCGCTGCACGTTTCGAAAATTATTATTGCAGGAAACGAGAAGACGAAAAATTTTGTCATCGAACGTGAAATGTCGCTCAAAGTTGGTTCTCTGATTACGCGGCGGGCAGTCGCATACGATATCAATCGCATTTACAGTCTGCGTCTGTTTAATCGTGTTGATATTCAGGTTATTCCCGATTCGACAACGGCAACGCTGCTTGTGCTTGTGAACGAGCGCTGGTTTTTTTATCCGTTTCCTATTGTCGGCTTAAAAGATCATCTCTGGTCGCATTTATATTACGGCGCCGGTCTTGTTCACTCGAATTTTCGCGGACGGAACGAACAATTGTACGCACAATTCGCTCTCGGATACGATCCGTTTGTTTCGCTTCAATATGTGAACCCGTTGATCGAGCCGGAGTGGAACTTATTTCTGAACACAAAATTTCAGTACGGATCGGTAAAAAATAAAAGCCTCATTTCACTTGAGAATGGTCCCGAATTTGACGAACGTCATTTGGACGGTGAAGTTATTATTGGAAAGCGCCTTTCGTTGTTCAGTACTGCAACGGCATCCATTGAATATACAACCATTACGGTCAGCGACAATCGCGCCGGACGAACACTCTCGCCGTCCGGAACAGATTCCTATTTTTCATTCAATGCAACGTACGGCTACGACACGCGTGATTTAGGCGAATATCCGGGATACGGAACTCTGCTCTCGCTCGGCGCTTCGAAATTAGGATTCGGACAAAGCGAAGTGAACTATCAGCGCTACGATGTTGATTATCGCCGCTACATTCCGACGGTATGGGGAATTGTGCTTGCCGGCCGCTTGTTCGGGAGCGCTGTTCAAGGCGGATTGGTGCCGAACTATGGACATGTGTACTATGGATACAATGAACGAATCCGCGGGCGGTTCAAAACAGTTGAGGAAGGAGAAAATATTGCCGGCGGAAATATGGAATTGCACATACCGATTATTTCGCCGTCGTATCTTCGTATCGAGCAAATTCCTATTGAACAGTTTCGCGTAGTTCGTTATGCATTGTACTTTGCACTTTTTGCCGACGGCGGCAATGTGTGGTACCGCAACGATCCGCTTGCGCTTGATCGTATTCTCGGCGGTTATGGTTTCGGTTTGCATTTTCTTCTTTCATACAGCGCTGTCGGACGGATTGAATATGCTTTTCCCGGGCGTGCCGGTAATGGCGAATTGCTGCTTGATATCGGCGCCGCGTTTTAAGTGAAGAGACGTATCACTCATAAGAAACAAGGTTATGCAATGAAAAATTTTTTTCTGCTTCTTTTTCTTTTTTCTCTAAGTTCCGTTCATGCCGGCACTCCGCCGCGAACGGCATCCACTCCGCCGATCTACATTTCTTTTCTCTGGCACATGCACCAGCCGATTTATTGGCCCGGCGAATCTGTGGTGCAAACCGATGCGAATGCACGCTATTCCTATTCAGTGACCGATATTCATAATCAACGAATCGGTCCATACACATCGTGGCCGAAAGATGCCGTGCAGAAAGGCATCGCGGATGCAATGCCGAACTTCGGAGCGCAGGTAAGTTTCTCCGGTTCGCTCATGGAAAATCTCAATGCGCTGGAGGCGAACGGCGACCAGAATTTTTCAAGCTGGAAATCAAGCTGGAATTCCATTGTTACACAAACCACGTCACTTGGAAATCCACGCATTGACTTGGTGCAATTCGGCTACTATCATCCGCTGATGGCGCTGCTTGATACGCGCGATGTGAAGAAGCAGATTGAAATGCAGCAGCAGATGCGGTTATCAAATTTTTCCGGCTCGCTTTCGAAAGGGATTTTTCCGCCGGAAAATGCTTTTTCCGAAAGAATGATTCCGGCATTGGTTGATGAAGGAATTCAATGGGTGCTGGTGGACAATATTCATTTCGAGCGGGCGTGCGAAGGCTATCCGTATAACACCGGCGGCAATCTTATCGAACCAAACAAAGCCGATATTCAAAATCCAAATCCGAATGACTGGGTTCAGCTCAACGGCGTGTGGGCGCCGACGCAGGTTTCCGCGCGATGGGCGCATCAGCCGCACTATGCACAGTATGTTGATCCGGCGACCGGGCAAATCATGAAAATGATTGTCGTTCCTGCCGACCGTTATTTGGGAAATGAAGACGGGCGAGGCGGCTTCGGCGCATTGAATTACGACGCCGTGATGAGTCAGTTTGAAAGTGACAATACCGATCCACAGCATCCGATTCTCATTGTGCTTGCGCATGACGGCGATAATTACGGCGGCGGTACAGATTCGTACTACGGAAGCAATTTTCAGAATTTTGTCAATTGGCTTCAACAGAATCCGTCGCGGTTTGTGTGTACCACTGTTCAGGATTATCTGAAAACGTTTCCGCCTGATTCGAGCGATGTCATTCATGTTGAAGACGGAAGCTGGAGCGGCGCTGACAACGGCGATCCGGAATTCAAAAAATGGAACGGCGATCCGGATGCAAGCGGTTACAGTCCGGACCGCAATAGCTGGGGAGTTATCACCGCGGCGAAAAATTATGTGTTCACCGCCGACCAAATTTCTTCGACGAATTCCAATACAACATCGGCGTGGAAATTTTTGCTCAATGGCGAAGCGAGCGATTATTGGTATTGGGACGGATCGCAGGGAGGCATCTGGGATGCGCATCCGACACGCGCGGCGAATCAAGCCGTTCAATATGCGAAGCAGGTTGTCACCTCCGGCAGCGACAATACCGGGCCCACGATTTTTCTTCCTCAACGTTTGGTGTACAATCCGGGCGCGACGCAATGGGGCATTATGCAGCCGAAGACGCTCTCGGTGTGGACCTATGTCTTTGATGTGAGCGGTCTGAAAAATGTAACGTTGAACTATCGGACGATGGTGGACAGCACACAAACAAACATCACCACAGAGAATGAAACGTACGCCGGCGGAAGCAATGTAACGGCATGGAATAACGTTGTGATGAACGGATCGGTTATGCCGTCGCATACAACGCCGCTTCCAACTGTAAAAGCGGAGGAGTACACAGCAATCGTCGACAGCCTTCACAATATTTTGGCGGATTATTTTGTTGAAGCGGAAGACAGCAGCGGCAACATCAGTCGCTCGCCGATTCGTCACGTGTGGATTGGCAATGGAACCGGAAGCGGTACTGCGTCTGCTGCAGTGCATTGGACTCCCGCTTCGCCGACGAATAACGATACCATCACGATCACAATTGCTCATGCCGCACAGCAAGCAGCATTGCACTGGGGAATAAATTATTCCGGCAGCACGTGGCAAAAGCCTGACAGTGTGTACTGGATTTCAGAAACACAATTATTCGGCGGTACCGGCCCTGCGGTCGAGTCGCCGTTTTCCGGTCCCGATACTTCGGGCGCGCTTACAATTAAGATCGGGCCGTTTAATAACCCCAAAGAAATTGTTCATTCGCTTGCGTTCGTCATTCATTACAATAATAATACGTGGGACAACAACAGCGGGCAGGACTATCACATTAATTTTGGAGATACATCTTCTGTCTCATCATCCTTCGTGATGGACGGTGTGCTGGATGTTTCGGCGAAGAAGATTGCGTCGAACAATGGGATGGATTTATATGCGGGCTGGAACGGAAGCGATTTGTACGTTGCAACGCAATCAGCGCAAAGTGCCGGCGGCGATGTCTTTATTTTTGTGAGCGATTCATTGCGCCCGTTGGTGAAAGCGCCGTGGGCGAAGAGCGGGAAGGCGGCGCAGTGGTCGGTGTTGCTTGGCAATGAAAGTACGAACAATTGGTCGGGCTGGTTTGATGCGGGCGAAAACGGAATAACGCTCTCCAACAAGGCGGGGGCAATTCTTGAAGGAACGGTGAACCTGAAATCGTTCTTCGGAAAAATTCCCCCGCTGATGTACATCGGTGCGGCACGGTATCAAACGAGTGATGGCGGCACGTTGCTGGCGCAGGTTCCATCCGGAAACGGTGACGGCAATGTTGATGCGTCGGAATTTTTTGCGTTCAATTATCAACTGACATCTGTTGGCGATGAACATGTCCGGCCGCTCCGCTTTGCTCTCGATCAGAATTTTCCTAATCCGTTCAACCCGGCGACACAATTACGATTTACGATTGCCGGCGTACGCTTTGTAACGCTGAAAGTGTACGACGTTCTTGGGCGCGAAGTTGCGTCACTCGTGAACGAACGGAAATCGCCCGGTACCTACGAAGTGAATTTTGATGGGAGCGCGTTGCCAAGCGGAGTGTATTTTTATCGCCTGGAGGCGGGAAGCTTTATCGAGACGAAAAAATTTGTGCTCCTCAAGTAAATCCTCAACAAAATGTGGGAACATTGTGTGAAGCAAGTCACAGTATCATTCGCCGCTTCTTCTATCTTATTTTCAACATTAAAACAGACGAATATGGCGAATATGATTTCTATCCATGAAGAAATACAGCGTAATGAACGCAGAATGAAGGTTTGGCTGTATGTTTCTATTGTGACAGCAGCACTGGTTCTTGCAAAACTTATTGTTTGGGTTGGCGGGACGCATTGATTCTCCGTTCGGTAATTTCCCCGTAAAAAAATTATTGCCTTCTTCAATTTTTCTCTTGCTATTAAATTTATAATTCCTATATTCACTACTGTCATTAACAAGGGTTTCGCCAGAATCCCTTGTGTTCTGAATCTGCAGGTTTCTAATCGAAAAATAAATTTCGACTAATTTCCACGGAGGAAGCAATGCAGTAGTTGGTACTATCCTTTCGCACTGTCTCACACACACTCTGTTCCCGGTACACCTGCATCGTCGCCGTCAAATTTTTTTACCGCGCGGCAAAGAGAAGAGAGCATCCGCAGAAAAATTATTCTCAGTGAGTATGAGTTGAGCCAGAAGCTGGTGCACTTTTTTGCGCAGAAGAAATTTCATCTCAAGAGAAACAGTGTCTGTGGAAATGAAGAGTGTGAACATGTAAGAGAAAGGATGACCACTCTGCGGTGAAAGTATCATCAATAGAATACAATCCATTTAGTAATTTCATTCACCAAACTAACAAATCCCCAAATTCAAGTAGGAGGAATATTCCATGAAACAAAAACTTGCTACGGCAAGCGCAGTGCTTGCACTTGTGCTGATGGGATTGCTTTTCGCACCCCCGCGGGTGTTGGCGAACGTCTTCGCTCACAACATCCGTTATACACAGCAAGGTACTCAGGATCCATTCGATGGAAGCTTTACCGATGGTACGGGAATGTCCATACGATTTGTTCTGAGTGATCATGCCGATTCGGTTGAGGTAATGATCAAAAGCGGCAACACAGTAGTCCGAGATTTTAAGGCATTCAATCTTGCAAAAGGCGATACTGATGTTGTGTGGGATGGAAAAGATGACAACGGCGTGTATGTTCCGGTCGGAACGTACTCAGTGACGTTGACGGCATACGACAAAGGTTATGCATCGTACACTGAAATTTCCTATCCGGATGCTGCCGGACTTTCAATGCGAGGCATGACAACCGTGAACAATCCTGCGTTGAAAAATTTCGGTTTTATTTTTGATGTTGACAACGGCGGATTTCAGGCGAACACCGGTGTCGGCAGATTCACTGCCGACGGTATGCCGTGGGGCGATGTGAAAGGCAATAACCATTTGACAACGACCGGTATTGCACTTGGTCCCGGTGAAGCGCGATGGGGTTCACAGGCAGACAACGATGGTTATATTTATGTTAGTGGAAGAACAAAGAAACAGATATACCGCTATAGTACCGACAACCTGAATGTTGTAATGGTTGATTCCGGCTACGGCGCCTACTATCCGTACGGCTTGGCTGTTATGGAACAAGCAACAGGAAAGACGATTGCCGTTGTTGCCAATGTCAATTCCGGCGTGGCGACCTTTACCGGTGATTCAAAAATACTTTCTTTCCATCTCAATTCAGCTTCCGCTACATATTTTGGCGCGAAAGATACGCTCGTTAACGGAGGTACTGAAATGTGGTGGGATGCTGCGTTCGGAAGAGATTCCGTACTGTATGCATCGTTTCTTTATAACGGCGGAAGCCCGCGCTCAGGTGTTGCAAAGTTTGATTTAAAAGGAAAAACATTTCCGCTGACGATGGCCGACACAGTCTGGACGGTCAGAGCTGATTCGGGATACGCAAGCACGCTTTCTATGTACTTCGGTTCCGCTGCGGACGGTTCACAGGATATTTTGTATTTTGTGAATGCAAGAATTGCCAGCGGCAACCCGCCGACAGGACAAGGCATTTGGAAGATCACAGGACTCAATACTGCGACGCCGGCAAAGGCGTGGATCTATACCGACAAACAGGAAAACGCTTCGACCGTTCGCTCGGATATCTCCGTTGATGCGGCGGGCAATGTTGTGTACTTCGAAAATTCCAACGAAGAAATTGCTGTCATCTCGCCGCCGACAGGCCCGAATAATTTTACTACAACGGCTCCGACAGGCTTCCAGGTTGTTTCTTCTTCTTCAAAAGTGATGGATACTTTTGAAGCAGGCAAAGGGCATTTTGCTCTCTCGCCGACATACTCGGGTTCGACGGCAGGCATCAGTACTTCCTCCACGGCGGCACAGACTACCAGTGTTAGTCATGGCGGAACCGGAGCAATGGAGGTGAAATTACTCGATGATCCTGCTTCTAAAAGCTCATGGCAAGTTCGCTTCCTTTCAGGAAGTGGAAGTCCTGCTAATAACGATAGTCTCGGCGCAGTAGGCTGGGTCGGGTATTGGATGAGGACCACGAGTGCGCCGTTTGGCGCGTCGGTTGGTATCGGACTC
>JAJYOI010000093.1 GCA_021796275.1 Bacteroidota bacterium | reverse complement strand
TCGTGAATTGCGTCCACGCGGCATTCCAGAAGTTGGAAAAGTTTGCTGCGACCGCTTCAGCATTTTTTCCGATAAGAAATCCGAGCACGATCAATCCGAGCAGTGCCGCGGTTTTCGTGATAGTAAAAATATTCTGAACAGTTTTGCCGGTTGTGATGCCGCGAGTGTTCACGTATGTGAGCACCGCAATGGAAACAATGGCGAGAAGTTGTGTTGCCGAGACAGAAAAATATCCGATGGTGAGGACCTTGTTGCTTTCAGAGAACCACGGAATCAATACGCCGGTGTACCGTGCAAAAGCCACCGCAACGGCGGCGATTGTTCCTGTTTGAATGACGAGGAACAATGTCCAGCCGTAGAGGAAGCCGATCATCGAACCGTACGATTCACGCAGATAGACGTATTGCCCGCCGGCGTGCGGCATCATTGCGGCAAGCTCGCCGTAGCTCAGCGCAGCAATGATTGTCACAATGCCGGTGATGAGCCACACTGTCAACAGCCAGCCCGGCGAACTGACGGTGCGTGCAATATCGGAGGAGACGATAAAAATTCCCGAGCCGATCATCGAGCCGATAACAATAGCTGTTGAATCGAACAACTTCAGCCGGCGCTGAAATTCAGCCGGATGTTTTGATGCCGCCGACGAAGAACCGGATGTTGTCTCAGCCATAATCGTATTCCCTAAATAATGAAATTGTTTCTTGCGATTTCTGATGTCTCTTTACTGCTGATTTCCGGCCAAGAAGGTGCATAAACATAAAGTATTTTTCTGACTTTCTCAAGGGAAATTTCACGAGTTGCAAACTTTTTGATGTTGATGTATATTCAGAATGGAGGTGGAATTATGGCAGAAGAAGTTGCGTTGAAATCTCTTCTGGCTGAATATACGAAGGAAGGGGAAATCTACGAAAAAATGCCGAGCAACTGGGTGCGCTGCTATTCTTGCGGCCACCGCTGTAAGATAGCTCCTGGGAAAGACGGCATTTGCCGTGTCAGGTTTAATCGCGACGGCGTGTTGTATGTTCCCGCCGGTTATGTCGGCGCATTGCAATTAGATCCGGTGGAAAAGAAGCCGTTTTTCCACGCGTATCCCGGTGCTTTGGCAATGAGTTTCGGAATGTTGGGCTGCGACTATCATTGTGCGTATTGTCAGAATTGGGTGACGTCGCAGGCGATCCGCGACCCGAACGCCGTTGCCGATGCGGAACGGATTTCTCCGGAGGAATTTGTTGATCTTGCTTTGCGCCGCAAAGCGAAAATTGTAACCAGTACGTACAACGAGCCGCTGATTACCAGCGAATGGGCGGTGGAAATTTTCAAGCTGGCAAAACGTGTCGGACTTGTAACGTCGTATGTTTCAAATGGAAATGGAACGCCGCAGGTGTTGGAATATATTCGCCCGTGGGTTGATCTCTACAAAGTTGATTTGAAAGGATTTCGTCAGAAAGAATACCAGCAGTTTGGCGGTCTATTGCAAAATGTGCTGGAAACGATTCGCACGCTGCATGAAAAGAATATTTGGCTGGAAATTGTGACGCTCATTGTTCCGGGATTGAATGATTCGGATGAAGAGCTGAAGGAAATCGCACAGTTTCTTGTTTCGGTTTCGCCGGATATTCCGTGGCACGTAACGGCATTTCATAAAGATTACAAGATGACCGATCCTGACGACACGCCGGTCGAAACATTGATTCGCGCGGCGAAGACCGGCTATGATGCGGGACTTCATTTTGTCTATGCGGGAAATCGTCCCGGCGAAACGGGAGAATTTGAAAATACGTTCTGCCCGTCGTGCCGCACCACATTGATTGAGCGGAGCGGATTTCGGATTCTTTCGCAACGAATGAAGCACGGTCGTTGTTATAAATGTGGAACAGTAATTCCCGGTCGCTGGGAATAAGAAATGAAAAAATTCTGGGAATTTTCTATTGGATGGAGATTTCGATGACGAAAATGATGTGCAGTATTGTCGGCGGGATATTGCTTGTGTTGCTTTCTTCATGCAGACAAAATCCGGTAACGCCTGTTCCGCTTATGGGCAATCTAATCGAAAATCCAACCTTTCAAGTTCATGGTCAACCGTCACTTCAATCGTGGGTATACGACTCTTCACTTGCGAAGATAGTTCAAGATGCGCCGGCGGAGGATGGAACATGGTCTCTCGAACTCAATCCCGGTTGGCTGCCACAGGAAGGATTTGCTCAGACGTACGTCAGCGGACAATTGGGCGAAGGTGTATATCAATTAACGGTGTGGATGAAAAGCGTCGATAAGTGGAAGGGCAGTGTATCTCTTGGCAGGTGGTCGGATAATCAGTGGCTCAGCCGCAAGTCAGTTTCAAGCGATTCGACACAATGGTCTTCAGTTTCTATTATAGATACCATATCTCTTTCTGCAGATGACACAATTGCTGTTCATCTTTCAGCCGGTGCAACCGAAGTAGCCTATGGAGATGTGTTGTTCGACGATATTGCGTTGGTGAGGCTCAAATAATAATCACAACAATTGATTGAGGAAAAACACAATGGCAATCCCAAAGGGATCTTTGATGAGAACAGCTAACCCCGCTCTTAACGCAAACACATTTACGTCGCTTGACTATGCCGGCGGAGAAACTGACGCGATGACGCTTCAAGGCACCGTGAACAAAACCGGAATTCTTCTGCTTCTGACAATTGTCAGCGCAGTGTGGGTGTGGAATTTATTTTTCACATCACTTAACCCTGCGGCTGTCATGCCATGGGTAGCGGTCGGTGCAATCGGCGGATTTGTTGTCGGACTTGTAACGGCGTTCAAGAAAAACTGGTCTGCTGTTACTGCACCGCTCTATGCGGTACTTGAAGGATTGACGCTTGGAGGAATTTCTTCAATTCTTGAAATGCAATTTCCGGGCATCGTTATTGAAGCTGTTGCACTGACATTCGGTACTTTGTTGTGCCTGCTGGTTGCGTACAGATCCGGACTTATTCGTCCGTCGGAAAATTTTAAGCTTGGCGTGGCTTCAGCAACCGGCGCCATTGCCCTTTTTTATTTTGCGACGATGATTCTCGGGTTTTTCGGCGTGAATGTTTCATTTTTCTACGGCAACAGCCTTCTCAGCATCGGCATCAGTGTCGTGATTGTCATCATCGCCGCTTTGAATCTCGTTCTCGATTTTGATTTTATTGAAGCCGGTGCGGCGAACGGTGCTCCGAAATATATGGAGTGGTATTCGGCGTTCGGTTTGCTCGTAACGCTCGTCTGGCTTTATATTGAAATCCTTCGCTTGCTTGCCAAGCTGCGAAGCAGAGACTGATCATTTGTCAAAAGAAAAAAACACGTGTGGTCAATTTGTAGAGAGGAGAATGGTGCGATGAGGAAATTTCTTTTCAGCCGGAAGCTGATCAGCCTTGGGCTGATGTGTGCGGCATTAGTGATAGCGGCAATGTCCAGTTCTTTTGCTGCTGACACGGACAATCCGAAGAAAAATGATACCGGAAATTTGCGGCAGTATTACAGCGGTAAATTCGGTTTTTACCAACCGAGCGACGGATTGAATAACGGGCTTGTTCTCGGCGTTGACGGGATCACGGAATTCATACATTATAATTTTTTTCTTTCCGGTGCGATTGATTTTTATCCGAAGCAAACGATCGACATTTTTCAGCAGCCGAAGCCTGATATTTCTCAGCAAGCGGTCATTCTGCTTCCGCTCCACGTCAATTTTGGCTACAAAATTTTCGATGTTCCGGATGCCGACACACGCGGCTATCTTGGTGCGGGCGGCGGCTATTATTTCTATTTTTACAGCGTCTCGTACAGCCCCAGTTCGAGCGGCGGCGGTGGCGGTTTGTTAGGCGGCGGTTCGCTTGTGCCGGCTTCACAGTCCGATTCGAAAAGCGGCGGCAGTCTGTTTGCCACTGCTTTTGCACGAATTCTGATCGGGCAGATTTTTCTTGAGCCGCGTTTTTATTTTGCGTCGAAAAAACAAAATTCGGTCGGCTCATATAACTTTACTATCAATCCCTCAGGGTTTGCGATTACACTTGGCTTTCAATATCACTAAAGGCGTTCCGTTGGATTTTTTAATTAACTCCATGCCATATTTCTTTATTTACACAATCAATGAATTGTCATCCAGCGTGTTGTGGCAGATATTAACGTTGCGCCAGAAAGTGCATTCTGGAAAATTTTTCCTTTATGTCTGTTGAGAGAATGAAGCGCCGTCAAAAAATTTTCTTTGTGATTATCGCACTCTTGTTCGGAAGCTGTACATCAAAACATACAGTCGTGAGCCAGCCGGTTATTCATCCTGAGGAGAATGTCATTCCGCCAAATCATTGCCGCATTAGAGGGACTATTATAACGATTGATTCCACTCTTACCATAACAGATTTTTCGCAACCGTGTGCAAAAGTTCCGTGCAACGCCGAAGTCCGCATTGATTCGATTCTCGGCTATGGTTCTGCGTTTGGGAATCCGGTTGTGCAAGGCGCGCAGCATGTAATGCATTTTGTCTTTACACTTTCACCAACATCGAAAAAATTATTTCCTTCGATGAAAGAAGAATACCCCGGCATGACAATTGGTTCATCGTTTATCGCTGATATTGAACGGCAACAATCTAAAAGTTTGCGTGATGTGCGTGGCGCCACACAGTCTATGATGCCGGTTTTTGTAATTTACGGCTACACGCGGCTTCCGGAATTGCGGCGTTAAGATTGTCAATGAAATTTTTCGTTTATCACCTATCATTCATATTATGAGGTTTTCCATGAAACGGTTTCTACTGCTGGGAGTGTTGATGTTTTTTTTCAGCGCGTCTTTCTTTCTTTCCCACGTTGAAAATCCCCTCGGGGCCGCAAAGCGCTCGCCGATTCCAATTCGTGCTGCGTATGAATCGGAAAGAGAGGATCTGCAAAGCCGGGAACAGTTTGAGTTTATGATGTTGCGTGATCCGAAAACGAACTCCATTCCGCGCGATATGCATTTACGCGAACTTGAATTTGCGAAAACTCTTCCCACGGTAGAAAAGTTGGTGAAGGAACAGAGGTTAAGTAAAACGGCAGTTTCAACATGGGCAACGCGCGGTCCGGTGAATCAAGGCGGAAGAACGCGCGCGCTTGCATTTGATGTTACAAACGCCAGCATGGTTCTTGCTGGCGGTGTTTCGGGCGGAATGTGGCGTTCAACGGACGGCGGTTCATCGTGGACGAAAACGACGGCACCGTCATTGCTGCAGAGTGTGACGTGTCTTGCGCAGGATACGCGTTCTGGAAAACAAAATATTTGGTACTATGGCACGGGCGAGAAAAAAGGAAACAGCGCCGCCAACGATGGCGATGGCATGTATCTTGGCGATGGGATTTTCAAATCAACCGATGACGGCGTGAGCTGGTCACAGCTTTCTTCGACTGTTTCAAACACACCGCAAACATGGGACGGCGATTTTGATTTTGTATGGAATGTTGCAACCGACCCGTTGAACTCATCACAGGATGTTGTATATGCGGCAGTGTACGGCGGCGTCAAACGATCAACCGACGGCGGCTCAACATGGGCAACAGTGCTTGGCGCTCCATTATTGAGCGGCAATTATGCCGATGTTGCCGTGACGACGGCGGGTGTCGTGTATGCGACAGTAAGCAGCGACGGAGCGAATCCGGGAATTTACCGTTCGACGGACGGAGTGAATTTCACCGACATCACACCGAGTGGCTGGCCCTCCACCTATAATAGAATTGTTATCGGCGTTGCGCCGTCGAATCAAAACATTGTTTATTTTCTTGCTGAAACACCGGGCAGTGGGACTAACGGACATTCTATTTGGAAATACACGTACGTTTCCGGCGACGGTACCGGGGCTGGAGGAACTTGGCTCGATCGTTCCGCCAATATTCCAATGTTCGGCGGAAGCGTCGGGAATTTCGATTCACAAGGATCATACGATCTTGTCATCAAAGTGAAACCTGATAATTCGGATGCGGTGTTTATCGGAGGAACAAATTTGTATCGTTCGACAGATGGCTTTGCTTCCACAACGAACACGACGTGGGTCGGAGGCTATTCTACCGCGAATGATGTTTCGTTGTATAATAATAGCCACTCGGATATGCATTCGCTCGCGTTTTCACCGACAAGTACATCGGTTCTCATCAATGGTAACGATGGCGGTATCAGCAAAACTACAAATTGTCTGGCTTCAACTGTATCGTGGTCGTCCTTAAACAACGGTTATCTCACAAGTCAATTTTATTCTGTTGCGGTGGATCCATCCGGCAATGGCGACGCGGTTGTTATCGGCGGGCTTCAGGATAATGGAAATTATTTTACCAACTCTGCCAACAGCACACAGAATTGGGTGAAACTTCCTGCCGGTGGCGACGGCGGAGTTTCAGCAATTGCGAGCGGTAAAACATCGTACTATATTGAAACACAGAACGGCGACGTGCTTCGGCTGATTTTGGATGCCAATGGTACCACTACTTCTTGGACTGAAGTGAAACCAAGCGGCGGGACAGGATTTCTTTTTGTCACACCGTACATGCTTGATCCCAACAATACAAATATGATGTATCTGGCGGCAGGAACCACTCTGTGGCGAAACAGCGATCTCACCGGAATTCCGCTCGGCTCTCAAAATCCAACCAGCGTTAACTGGACTGAGTTGACAAATACAACCGTTAGCGGTGCGAATATTTCTGCTGTGGCAGTTTCAACAACTGCAGCGAACAGAGTATACTATGGTACAAGCAATGGGAAAGTATTTCGCTTGGATGGAGCTAATTCGGGAAATCCCACGCCGACGGAAATTACCGGCAGCAATTTTCCTGCAACTGGTCCGTATGTGAACTGCATAGCCGTTGATCCGACGAATGCTGATAATGCTATTGTTGTGTTCTCGAATTACAATGTGATCAGTTTGTTTTTTACTTCCGATGGCGGAACAAGCTGGACCGACGTTGCCGGAAATTTAGAGCAAAATGCTGATGGTTCGGGTAACGGTCCTTCATGCCGATGGGCAGCGATCTTGCCGACGAACAGCGGAGCGGAATATTTTGTCGGAACGAGTACGGGATTATATTCTGCACAAAGCTTGAACGGGATTTCAACCGCGTGGGCGCAGGAAGGCGCGTCCAACATCGGCAATGTTGTAGTGACGATGGTAGTTGCGCGCGCAACTGACGGCTTGGTTGTTGCGGGCACACATGGCAACGGCATCTATAGCGCAAACGCCGTCACCGATGTTCAAACTCAGCCGGCGGTTTTACCGAATCAATTTACGCTGAAACAGAATTACCCGAATCCGTTTAACCCGTCGACAACAATTCGCTACTCACTTCATGCACAAGGAGACGTGCGCTTGTCGGTGTTTGATGTGAATGGAAAAGAAATTGCACGGCTCGTTGAAGGTGAACAATCGGCAGGTCTGCATGAAGTGGTGTGGAATGCTGAAGCGGCGGCATCCGGTACATATTTCTGCCGGCTTGAGAGCGAAGGCAAAATTGCAGTACAAAAAATGCTGCTCATGAAATAACCAGCACTGCGTGAGAGTCAATTTCGTGCAAAGGCGAGACCGGAAAGTCTCGCCTTTGTCGCTTATAGCGCCATCCACGCTTTGCGCGTGGCACGTACGGCGTGCTTCGATTTCATGTTCTGGCAAGTGCGAGAATCATTTTGTATATTTTACCGCATTTCTTCACTTCTTAATTTTAGAATGATTGAGGGCTCTTGTCGTGAGTAAGTACGGACATTTCTCTGACGATCATCGAGAATTCATCATCACCAACCCGCGAACGCCCGCGCCGTGGGTCAATTATATGTGGAATCATAAAGGCTACTCAGGATTGGTCAGCCATTGCGGCGGCGGTTACAGTTTTTTTATTTCTTCCCGCGATAACAGGCTTACTCGATTCCGATATAATGCGCTTCCATGGGATCAACCTGGCCGCTATGTTTATGTGCGTGATAAAGCGACAGGAAAATTCTGGTCGTTGAGCTGGGGTCCGACACTTAATGCGCCGTACGATTTTTATGAGTGCCGGCACGGACAAGGATATACGACAATTGAAACAGAAGCATACGGCATCCGCGGAGCGATCACGTACTTTGTTCCGCGCGATGACAATGCGGAAGTATGGCTCGTGTCACTTGAAAATACATCCGGCACTGAAAAATTGCTTGACATTTTTTCGTACGTCGAATTATTGATGGGAAACGGCCTGAATGATTTGATCAACCAGGGTAACGATAAACATTTCAGCGATGTGTCGTTTAATGAAGAAACACAGGCAGTGTTTGCGACGCGACGCTACTGGATGAATAATCGCGGCGTCAGCGTTAATCAGCCGAATCAGTCGTGGCATTACTTTTTGATTTTCGGTTCATCGCTTCCGGTGAAAAATTTTGATGGAGCAAAAGATGCTTTCATCGGACGGTGGCGCAGCGATGCACATCCGGAAGCGGTTGTACGCGGACAATGTTTTCGGAGCGAAATCACAGCAGGTGATCCGTGTGCGGCTCTTCAATCAGAATTGTTCTTGGCTGCAGGTGAACGAAAAGAATTTGCAGTGACCATGGGAGTTGTTGAAAAGCCCGGCCTCAATTCCAACGAAAGATTAACGAAGAAAATGAAGCAATCTTTCACAGATGCCCGGCAGCTTTTGGAAAAATTCCGTTCGATTGCAACCTGCAAGCACGAGCTCCGACAGGTGAACGATTATTGGACGAATCATTTGTCATCGTTCCACGTTGAGACGCCGGATAAAAATTTCGATGCCATGATCAATGTGTGGAACCGGTATCAAACCGCCGTTACTTTCGATATGGCGCGCAACGCCGGCTATTATCATGGCGGATTGTTATTCGGAACAGGAATTCGTGATCAGATGCAAGATATGTGGGGACCGCTTTTATCGGAGCCGATGCGCGTGAAAGAACGCATTAAAGAAGTGGCGGGCTATCAATTCTCTGACGGCAGTACGCTTCATAATTTTTTCCGATTGAATCACTTCGGTGAAAAAACCGGGCACAGCGATACGCCGCTGTGGCTGCCGCTTGGTGTGATGATGTATCTGAAGGAAACGGCAGATTTCGATTTCCTCAACGAGGCTGTTCCTTTCTATGATAAAGGGAAAGCCACAATTGAAAACCATGTGTGCCGTGCGCTTGATTACGCCCTTTCTCAATTGACCAAAAGAAATCTTCCGAAGTTTGGCCCCGGCGATTGGAACGACACGCTCGATTACGTCGGTCGCGGTGGGAAAGGTGAAACGATTTGGGGCGCGGTTTTCTTGTGTTACAATCTTCAGCAAATTTCTGAATTGTTCGCGTACATTGGGAAGCGGTCGAGAGCGAAAAAATATTCGGAATGGTACAGAAAAATTTCAAATGCAGTGAATACACTTGCGTGGGACGGCAGCTGGTATGTTCGCGGATTTAAAGATGGCGGCGATGCAATCGGCTCAAAAAAATGCAAGGAAGGAAAAATATTTCTCGAGCCGCAGCCGTGGGCAATTATTTCCGGTGTTGCCGATAAACAGCGTTCAGAAAAATTATTGAACTCTGTCCGGCACTATCTTGATACGCCGAAAGGTGTGAAGATTCTCCACCCGGCGTTTACAAAAGTTGACACGGCTATCGGACTTGCAACGCGATGCGTGCCGGGGAAAAAAGAGAACGCCTCTGTATTCAATCATGCATCAAGCTGGCTGGTGCTGGCTGAATTGATGATGGGGCATGGCGATCGGGCATGGGAAGTGTATCAGCGAATGCTGCCGCCGGTTGTGGGTGCTGACAGTGATGTGTACACGACCGAGCCGTACGTGTATTCCGAATATGTAACAAGTCCTGATCATGAAACATTCGGACAGGCAAGCCACTCGTGGCTCACCGGTTCTGCGGTGTGGATGTATCGCAATGCAACAGATTGGATGATCGGTTTGCGCCCGACGTATGAAGGATTACTTGTTGACCCGTGTGTGCCGGGCGAATGGAAATCGTTCAGTGCAGCGAGAAAGTTTCGCGGCGTCACATACCGTATTCGTTTTGAAAATCCTTTTGGAGAAAACAAAGGTGTTCGGGAAATCTGGATTGACGGAAAAAAAGCCGCCGGTACAATCTTACCGTTGAAGAAGAAGGAATATAATGTGAAGGTAATTTTAGGGAAGTGACACTGTGCGCTGTTTTTTTAATTTTTCACTCTTGATCTTTTTTCACATCCATCCGTTTTCGCGGTACCACGCCACGGTTTCCTGAATTCCATTTGCTAAATCAACGTGCTGTGCGTAGCCGAGTTCGCGCTTTGCTTTTGCAATATCCACCGTCCAGTTATCCTGCACCATGTCGCGCCCTTTTTCAAAATTCAATACGGACGGTTTTTCGCTGAAAAGTGAGAAGAATCCGACTGTTGCGGCAACGGCATACACAAGCGGTTCGGGCAGACGAATGCGAATCGCTTTTTTCCCCATCACGTGTTTGGTGGTTGCCCCGATTTCCCGCCATGAATATTGCTTTTCGCTTCCGATGAAATATTTTTGACCAGCCGATTTCTCGCTTTCACCAGCCAGCACAAGACCGGTAACGACATCAGTTGAATGAACGAGGTTGACGAATTTATCTTTGAATCCCACGAGCGGTTCCAAACCGCGGTCAATTGTTTTGAAGAAATCAAATGTTGCCGTGTCACGCGGACCATACACCGCTGCTAAACGAGTAAGAGTGACCGGAAGTTTATCCTGAAATTTAAGCACTTCAAGCTCCGCTTCCATTTTGCTTTTTCCGTATGTCGTGATCGGATGGTATGGCGTGGAATCGTTCACAGGTTTGCCGTCCGTTCCGGGTCCTACTGCGGTAAGACTGCTGGCAAAGATGAATTTTTTCAGCGTTGGATTAACGCGCGAGGTAATTTCAATAATATTCCGCGTGCCATCACGATTGTATCTGTAAAACTCGGCTTTCCGTTTTGCCGCAACAACACCGGCGACATGATACACATAATCTGCTCCGGTGATTGCTTTCTCAAGAACATCATTGGAGAATACATCTCCGTGAAATAATTCCACCGGAAGCTGTTTAAGATAGCCCGGCTTCTTCGGATTTCTGATAAGACAACGGACTGTGTAGCCGCGCGAAAGTAAACGTTCCACAAGATGACTGCCGATGAAGCCCGTTCCGCCGGTCACGAATGCAATTTTCGATGATGATTGATTGGTCATTACATTTTTTCGGTGATAGGGGGTGTTAGACGTAAGTTGACTTTATTTTCACGATGAAGTATATTAAAAACGCTTGTAAGAATCAATTTATGAATGACGATACGGAGAGTTAGCATGTGGCGTGTGAACTCGTCATTGAACAGGGGGGCGATCACATCATATTCGAAGGAGATAACTTGGACTTATTTGATAAGTGTTCAGCATTTACGCTTGCAGACGAGGTTAAAGCAAAAGGAGTCTATCCATATTTCCGCCCAATCGAAGCAAACGAAGGCCCCGTTGTTTTTATGGAGGGGAGAGAAGTTATCATGGCGGGGTCAAACAATTATCTTGGATTGACGGCACATCCGAAAGTTAAAGAAGCAGCACAAAAAGCAATTCAAAAATACGGCACAGGCTGTTCCGGCTCACGCTACCTCACCGGGACGCTTGATTTGCACATTGAACTCGAAGCGCGATTGGCAAAATTTATCGGGAGCGAGGATTGTTTGCTCTACAGCACCGGTTATCAAACGGCGCAGGGAATTATTCCGACACTTGTGCAGCGCGGCGACTATGTTATTTCCGACAAAGATAACCATGCCTGTATTGTTGCCGGAAACATGATGGCACTTGGAATGACTGCAGAAATGGCGCGCTATAAACACAACGACATGAAGCACCTTGAAGCGGTGGTTTCAAAACTTCCGCTTGACGCAGGAAAATTGATCGTGTCGGATGGAGTATTCAGCACGTCCGGCGAAATTGTTGACCTTCCCGCATTAGTTCGGGTTGCGAAGAAATATAACGCGCGGGTGTTGATTGACGATGCCCATGCCACCGGCGTGATCGGAAAAGGCGGGCGCGGCACGGCAAGTCATTACAGCCTTGAAAAAGATGTTGATCTGACGATGGGAACGTTCAGCAAAACATTTGCGTCGCTCGGCGGATTTGTGTGTGGCAAGCGTTCGGTCATCAATTATCTGAAGCATCACGCACCGGCGTTGATTTTCAGTGCCAGCCCGACACCGGCATCAGTTGCGTCTGCGCTGGCAGCGTTGGATGTTCTCGAAGCTGAGCCGGAACGGATTCAACGGCTGCACAACAACGCCGTGAAAATGCGTGAAGGATTCCGGGCAATGGGCTTGCGCGTCATTGACGGGCACGAGTCGGCAATTGTTCCTGTTATTATCGGCGATACGGATAAGACGTTGATTTTCTGGCGCGAGCTGTACGACGCAGGAGTTTTTGTGAATGCGTTTGTTCGTCCCGGTGTGCCGCCCGGAATGGAGATGCTTCGCACCAGCTACATGGCAACTCATGAGGAGAAGCATCTTGATAAGATTCTAGAAATTTTTGAAGTTATCGCAAAGAAACTTGGCGTGATAAACTAACGGTTCTAATCAATATCAGTGTTGAATCCCGTCACGCTGCAAAGCCAGACGGGATTCTTTTTGAGGAGGGTGTAGGTGTATGAGTGCTGTTACGATTCGTCCGGTTCGCACTTCGGCTGACAAAATGAAGTTCATCAAATTTCTCTGGAAGATTTATAAAGATGATCCTCATTGGGTCCCGCCGCTCATCATGGATCGCAAGAAGCTGATTGACAAAAAGAAGAACCCGTTTTACCAACACAGCGAGATAGAACTGTTTCTTGCGGAACGCAACGGCGAAGTTGTCGGACGCATCGGCGCAATTGTGAATGACAATCACAACAAAGAACATGAGGACAAAGTCGGCTTCTTCGGTTTTTATGAATCGGTGAACGATCAGGAAGTTGCCGACGCATTATTCAACGAGGCAAAGAATTATCTTCGCTCCAAAGGCATGACACAAATGCGCGGCCCTGCAAGCCCATCGGTGAATGATGAGTATGGACTTCTTGTTGACGCTTTCGATAAAAATCCGGTCGTGCTGATGACGTACAATCCCCCGTACTATGCAAACTTATTTGAGAAGTACGGAATGAAAAAATTGAAAGACTTGTATGCGTACCTGCTTTCGCAGGATTCCGTGTACTCCGAGCGTTTGACGCGCTTCAACGAAATTGTGAAACAGCGCGAGGGGCTGACGTTCCGTTCGCTGAACATGAAAGATTTCAA
>JAJYOI010000092.1 GCA_021796275.1 Bacteroidota bacterium | reverse complement strand
AGATTTTCCCGGTAGCAGCCGTCGCACGAAAGATTGCATTGCGATGTCGGCTCAAGCCACGATATTGCATTGTCGGGTAAATTCCAAGGAAGACGATATAACTCTCTGTGATTCACAACCCCAACGGGGTTTTCAATTTGATTTTCCATTTTAATCTCCTTTCTAACAATAGTATGATAAAATGGATCAGCACACTTACGAGTTAACGCTTTCTTTTCTTAGGCACTCTGTTCAACTTGCGCATCTATCGCTTCAATTTCTGCCAGCACTTCTTCCGGTGACGGAATCATCCCGCCCATTCTTCCTTTGAAATACACCGGGCAATGCCCGTTCACCGCAAGGCGGACATCTTCAACCATTTGTCCGGCATTCATTTCAACTGTTAGCACGGAATTCACGCGGTGCGAAAGCGCAGAAATAATTTCTGTCGGAAACGGATAGAGTGTAATGGGCCGCACCAATCCGACACGGATGTCGCGTGCACGCGCAAGTTCCAATGCTTTTTGTGAAATGCGCGCGGATAAACCGAACGCGACAAGAAGAATTTCCGCATCGGCAGTTTCAATTGTTTCGTATCGGACTTCCTGCAGCATGCGACGGTACTTTTGCTGAAGCTGAAGATTAATTCCCTCCATCCGTTCAGGTTCAATGTAAAGAGACGTGATGATATTTCTTTCGCGCGATTTCGGCTTGCCCGTTGTTGCCCATGGTTTTTCCGGATACGGTAGAGAATTCGCGGGTGGGAGAGAAACTTTTTCCATCATTTGTCCGAGAGCCCCGTCGGCAAGAATCATCGCGGGCGTGCGGTATTTTTCGGCAAGGCGAAATCCATCGAAGACAAAGTCCACCATTTCCTGCACCGACGCAGGAGCAAGAACAGGAAGATGATAATCGCCGTGGCCTCCGCCTTTCACCGCCTGAAAATAATCTCCCTGCGACGGCTGAATTGTTCCGAGTCCCGGTCCGCCGCGCATCACATTCACAACAAGGCACGGCAATTGCGCCGATGCCATGTACGAAATTCCTTCCTGCATCAAGCTGATGCCGGGACTTGACGACGAGATCATCACGCGCGCGCCGGCGCCTGCCGCACCGTACACCATGTTGATCGCGCCAAGCTCGCTTTCCGCCTGCAGCAGAACACCGCCGCGGCCCGGCATTTCGAGCGCCAAATATTCAAGCACTTCCGATTGCGGCGTGATGGGATATCCGAAGTACGCGTGAATGCCCGCGCGAATTGCCGCTTCGGCGAGAGCCTCATTGCCTTTCATTAAACGGGTTTCAGGTGATGCGGAAGATTCCATAATTTCACTTTCTAAAAAAATTTGTGCTTGTTCGATGTTTTACCGCAAAGACGCTATGACGCAAAGCATTGTTTAAAATCTCATTGCGGCTTTGCGTCATTGCAGTGAATAAAATTATCCTGCAACTGCAACCGACGGCGCAGTTTTTTTCACCGCAGTTTTCGGCTGGCGATAGACGATGATTGCGCTGTCGGGACACACGAGCGCGCAATTGATACAGCCGGTGCAGTTGTCCTGAACTAATTGCACAAAGCGGTATCCGTGCAGATTGATCTTTTCAGAAAGTCCGAGACTATCCTGCGGACACGCTTTAATGCATAGCTCACAGCCTTTACAAATTTCTTCGGCGATAAGAACGGTTCCACGAATCATTGTCGGATCCTTTTACGATTGAGGGATTTCAATTTATTTGTTACAAAGACACCATGAAAAATGTTGGATAAATGGATTGATGGATAAATGGAAGTTTTTTGTATCCAACAATCCAATAATCCATCAATCCGTTTGTGTTCATTCACCATTCCGGATACACACCGGCGACACGGTTAAGCCATTTATGGACCGCGTGAAACGAGCGCACCGGCTCAAGGAAAAGAATAATGCACTCACCAAAAATAACGCGAATGCCATGCGCCGTTGCGATGCGGATCGCCTCGTCGGATTCCGAACCCGGCTGCATCCAGATATTTTTGATGCCGTGCTGAATGCATTCTTCCACAACGCGCATCGTAACATCCGGCGGCACTGCCGTAACAACGGATTGCACGGCCGCATCCAATTCCGAAACGGAAGTGAGCATTCGCTCGCCGTCAATTTCGAATCCCGACGGATGCACGCCGTACACGCGCAGTTCATGTTCTTTCATTGCACGGAAAACAGCGCTGCCGATCTTTTTTCGGCTGCGCGAAACACCGATGACAGCGTACGCCGGTGAAGAAAAAAATTCCCGTAACGATTCTTGCAGCGTACCGCGTCCACCTTCTTGTTCGCCGCGCTTGTTCATGATCAATGAATTCTACAGCGTGGAAGCATGAACCGGAAAATTATAAAGAATTCTTCCTGAAAATTTCCCGTCCTTATATTTTCTCGAACTTTGCTTTCGGCGTGTGGCATTCCGGACATTCTGTTGTCTTGTCTGATGTGATGATAAATCCGCAATCCGGGCAGAGGAAATATTGCGCTGTCGAAAGAATACCGCCGCGATCAAGCGCATCTTTGAATAATGCTACATGCTGCGCATCGGCATTCTTTGCATGATTAAACTGCTCGGCGGCTTCGGGAAAATTTTCCATCGCCGCTGTCTTCGCCAGATTCGGATACATGGATTCCACTTCAATGCCTTCATCGCTGAGTGCCATGCGAAAAGTCTGAAGCACTGTGCCGACCGCCACCGGTGTTGGTACGTACGCCTTCGGCTCGATGCCGTTCTTTTTCAAAAGCGCGGCATGGTTTGCTGCATGAATTTCTTCCGAACGCGCCGCTGCACGATACAACCGGGAAACATTTTTATAGCCGGACTTTCCAAGCTTATCGGCAAATAAATTGTAGGTATAAGCAAGACGTGCTTCGCGCGCATGTGCAGTTTGAAGATTTTCAAGTGTGATCCCCGGTTTTGCTGATTGTTCATCTGCTTTTTTCTGACATCCAAACACCATCACCGCAAGAAACAAAAAGATCGCTGATGGCAATACAAGGAAAACAAATGACTGAAAATGTGTGATGAGAAACTGTCGTTTCATAACGCCTCCTTTCCGCTACAAGCGGATCACCTCCAAAGGAGTCCTTCGTGACCTTTGGCTGACATGTTCGATTTTTTCAATCACCTCATGAAAGAGAGTTTTTCTGTAAACACCCTCTTGTTACAACACGCTTCGAGGTATTACAATGTGTATGCCACGCGGTGAATAGCACAACCCGCTCGTTTTCGGCGATTTCCGGCGCTTTTTCGCCGCATCCTTCCCAATTATAGGGATTTTATCAGATGGCTTTGCAAAGAAAATAATCTGTGAAAGATGGAATGGAAATCGGTTTGGCCGAGATGCTGGAATTTTCCGCTATTTTCAGATTTGGGAAGCGGTGGTTAAAAGTTGGCGGTTCTGGCTTCAAGTTGATGCAGAGGATCGTAGACTTGAAACCTGAATCTTGAACTGTCTTTTTTATAGAGTCTCATAATTGAGGTCGCACAAAAACCTCAATATCCGCTTTCTTCGGTTGGAAGCGCGACTTTGCCGCGGAATGTGCGATAAATAAAAATGAAATATCCCGCAGCAAAAACAATTCCTAAAATCCACCATGCCAGCCCCACGCCTAAACCGTACGATTTCGCTGAAACATTGTAAATCGTCAGGCTTAGATTCGGATCGGTTGAAGCCGGAAGCACATTCGGAAATAAACCGAATGCCGTGCTTGCAAGCATTCCTGCGATGAATGTTGTTGAAGAAAGAAATGTCATTCCGTCCTGCTTGCGAAAATTAAAATACAACATTCCCGCAAGACCGAGAACGTCGAACAGCGGGAAAATATATCCCCACGCATGTGAAGAAAAATTATTCCAGATTTCCGGGCGAATAGATGTTACAACAAGAAGCGCGGGCACCGACGTGACGATCACCCCCCACACCGACTTTGATGCGACGTTCCGTGCACGCAATTGCACTTCCCCTTCTGTTTTCATTGCAACGTAATTTGCACCGTGCGTTGTCAGCGTGAAGAGCGCAACCAATCCCATGAGCGTCGTGAACCAATCGAGAATTCCCGATTCGGGAACAATGGTGAATGTTGTCCACAGCGGCTCAAAGAAATACCCCTCCTGATTCAGCGGCACGCCGCGCACAACATTGCCGAGCGCCGCACCGAAAAAAACCGCCAGCAGAATACTCGCACAACTGAAGACAACATCCCAAAATGATTTCCACAATGTGTGGTGAATGTGATGACGGAATTCGATGCCGAGTCCGCGCAGCATGAGAAGCCACAGAACAATGATCAGCGGCAGATAAAACCCGCTGAAGCTTGATGCATAAAGAAGCGGGAAAGCAAAATAGAGTGTGCCGCCCGCGGCGAGAATCCATACTTCATTGCCGTCCCACACCGGGCCAATGGAGTTGAGCACAATACGGCGCTCGTCATCCGTTTTCGCAACGAGCAAATGAATGATTCCTGCGCCTATGTCAAAGCCATCAAGCACGACGTACATTGCCAGCATAAATGCGACGATGATAAACCAGAGAATTTCCATAATAATTTTCCTTTATGTCTTAGCGGCGAACAGCGGCCGCCTCGGGTCCGTGATTGATTTCTTTGATCACCAAAAGCAAGTACAAAACGCCAATGACAAAATACATTCCGAGAAATCCTAACAGTGTGAAGAGAGAATTGCCCGCCGACACTGTCGGTGAAATTCCATCAACGGTGCGCATCAATCCGTACACGAGCCACGGCTGTCTGCCGAGTTCAGCCGTCATCCATCCGGCAGTGTTTGCAATGAATGGAAACGGAAAGCTCAGCAGCAAAATCCAGAGCAGCCAGCGCGCGGCGTACAGCTTTCGCTTCCACAACAACAATGCTGAAATCACCATGATCGCGATGAAGATTGTTCCAAGTCCGACCATGATGTGATAACTATAATAGAGCAGCGGAATGTTGTCGGGCCAGTCGCTGCGTTGAAACGCATCGAGTCCTTTCACTTCCGCTTCCCAATGATAGTATGTCAGAAAGCTGAGCAGTTTCGGAACGTGGAGCGGATTGTCCATTCTCAATTTATCCATATCCGGCTGGCCGATTAGAATCAGTTCGGCGCCTTCTTTTGTTTGAAACAATCCTTCCATCGCGGCAAGCGTTACCGGCTGATTGTAGGCGACATTCTTTCCCTGTGCATCGCCGCTCGGAAACGCCATGAAGAGCGAAAACACAATTCCCATCACGACACCAAGACGAATGAAAATTTTTCCATATTCTTCTTCGCGCCGCGCTAACAAATAATAAGCACCGACCGACGCCATCACGAACGACGCTGTTACCACAGCACCCGCCATGGTGTGCACATACTGCCACCCGACCCACGGATTAAAAATCAATCCCCAAAAACTTTGAAGCTGAACATTGCCCGCGGCGTCCATCGCGTACGCAACCGGATGCTGCATCCACGCATCGGTTGCAACGATAAAGAAGCCGGAAATCCACGAGCCGAGAAAAACGAGAAACGCAGAAACGAAATGTCCGCGCTGTCCCAATTTCTTTTCTCCGAACAAAAATAATCCGAGAAAGCTCGATTCGAGAAAGAACGCGAAGACACCTTCCATCGCGAGCGTTTGTCCGATAACGCCGCCGGCAAATGTAGAAAACTTTGCCCAGTTCGTGCCGAACTGAAATTCCATCGGAATACCGGTAACGACACCGACGGCAAAATTGATGGCGAAAATTTTCGCCCAAAACCGCGCGGCGGTATTGTAGCGTTCATTGTTTTTGCGCATCGCAATCCACTTCAGAATAACAATAAGCAAACCCATGCCCATCGTTAATTGCGGAAAAAGATAGTGGAAGGAAACGGTGAACGCGAATTGAAGTCTGTCCATTAAGAATGCATCTTGCATAGGCTGGATTCCTTCATTGAAAATGGCGCTGAAAGCGACACAGATGATTGAGAAGTATGTCCCGGAAAAATGAATGGCATCGCTGTGAGACACGATACAAATTTATCGGAAGGAAAATTAAGATGCAAGGAGAGTATGCGGTATGACAGTAGGCGGTAAGCAGTTAGGGAAAACTGTTGCATATTTTTCTTGCAATTGAAATTGATGTTGTGTACAATATAGCGGGTTACTAAACTGGGATTCAAATTGAGGCGATAACCCCGTATATCTTTCGCCAATTGGCAAAGGAGCTTGCAATGAAACGAACGTTGTATATCTTCTTTACTTTTCTATTCCTTTTTACATCGCCAGTATTTCCTCAAGTTATTACTACGGCGCTTCCTTTTTTACTCATTGGCGCTTCACCAACAACAAACGGTATGGGCGAACTTTCCTCTGTCGAATCCAACGACCCTATGCTCGGCATTGCAAATCCCGGTCACATCGGGTTACAAAGCTTAACGACATACGCAAGTGCTAATCTTTATGAAAATAAAACGCAGTGGCTACCAATATTTGGGCTATCGGATTTATACTACCAAGCCAACGCAGGGATGTTGGGTGTTCACTCTGGAGATTTTATTCCCACGGCACCTAATATAGGGTTAGGCTTTGCTTACTCAAAAGTACTTATGAATCTCGGGGAATTTATTCAAACGAATGAAACCGGGCAAGAGGTTGGAAGTTGGCAAGCTTATGAATATTCTGAAAATCATACCTACAGTATTGGTGTAGATTATTTTGTGCGACTCGGACTCGGCTATACAAGCAAAAGAATAATTTCGCACCTTGCACCTGTTGGAACAGATTCTGCCGGCAAAGCCACAATCAATGACAAATTTTCTGCGCACGATATTGGTGCTGTGTTGACAGTGCCTGTTCTTGATATCATCTCACAAACAATGTCAACTCCATTAAAATTTGTCTCGCTATTTCTTCCAACATTTGACATTACGACTTCATATTCTCTTAACAATATTGGCGGAAACGTTACATACATGGATGGATCCCAATCTGACCCGTTCCCACGAACTGTCAATGCCGGGTACAGCCTTCGGGCGGGCGTAGTGTTGGAAATGAGAAATCAAACATTTGAAATAGCATCTGTTATGTTAGGGCGCGAAGCGCAGGATTATTTGGTGAGGTGGACTTCAAACGGAACATGGGAATATCTTCCAGCGTCGCTTCACGACATTAACATCATGGACAATCTTATCAAAGGCAAAGAGAATTCAAATGTCCTTCTTCGCAAAGGGTGGTCGTGGAGCCTCTTTGATATCGCTACATTCCGGTACGGGTCAAACAGAGAAATTGGGCGGGCATTTAATACGCGGGGATACTCCCTTCGTTTTACAACCGTATTTCGCTTGCTCGATATTTTCTTTTCCAATCAAGACGCAGAAACACCTATCGGTTTTATTGCGAAACACCTTGACGCTCAATACAACTATGCAGAATATGAGGGGTTGGATGGCTCTCCGATAAACGGTACTACATTTACCAGCATATCAATTTCGTTGAAATAATATTCCGAACAATTGTAGCAGTGGGATATTAAACACGAAATCTTTATATGAAACTCGCTCTAATAAAAGCTGCTCTACTTTTCTTTTTCTGTGGTACGATCACTTATGCTGACGCTACAGACAGTTCTTGCTCGAGTTCTCCAAAAACTTTGACAGTTGGTGCAAGCGCAGGATTGGGTTTATTGGGTGCGGGGTGGGATGCAAGCTTAATTTATCAAAGCGGCAATAATCTTATTGGAACAAGATATTTTAGAAACCACGAGATTCGAGGCGAACTTGCAGTTGGTGGTAATCCTGGTTTTTCCCGCCCGTTAGAGTACTTCTGGGAAGCCGATGCACTGGTTGGGAAAACAGCAACCGACAAAGGTTTCACAGCATCCATAATGTTTGGATTGGGCGCTTTTGGCGGTACGTTGCGCGGCAAATTACTTCGTACACCCGACACATTGTCAAGTTACAATGAATTTGAACACCTTGATCAAACAACCATAGGCATCCCCCTTGAAGGTAGATTGGCATTTACTCCGATAGAAAATTTTGATCTCGGAATATCTGTAATGCTAAATCTAAACTCCAAGCGAACACTCAAAGGCTTTTTTGTTTCTTTCCGTTTGCTTTATCCGTTTCTGAAATTTCTAGACTAATTCTTCGTAAAAAGAACCTAACTTCCTTCCTTTCACTACACTTTCACTTTCTGCGCTTTTTTCATCGCGAAGTACACCGCAAGCCAACCAATGAGTATTACCGCCATGAGATAGAGCCAACTGTTTGCGGCAGGAACGGCGGTGTGCGCTTCGAGCATCGCCCAGAGAAGCGGAACGGAAAGATACATGTTGTGCATGCCGCGCTGCGAAACTTTTGCGATGAGCTGCGGATCGGGTGCAGTGCCGGCTTTCAGCGCTTCGAGAATTTTCTTCTGTGAGGGAACAATCGTTTCAAACACATTCCCGACCATGACGATTCCGAACAAGACTCCCGCGTGAATCACATACCCGCGGTAACTGAAATTTCCGACTTCGATCATGCAGTACACAAGTGCGGCAATGATGACAAAACCAACTGCGGCAATAGCAAGATTATTCTTTCCAAGCGTACTGTTCGCAAGCAGAACGTAAACTCTGTAGAGCAGGAAAACAACTCCGACCATAATGTAACTGCCGGCTGTCCACGCCTCCTGCCCCTCAATCGTTTCTCCGCCAACATAAAAAACAAAGATCAAAAGAACGAGCCCAAACACAAGCGTGTAAATTGCCGACCAGCGAAACCAGAACAGCGCACGCGGGACAAGCCCCAGCATCGTATTCTTTCTCGTCTCGGCATCGGCTGACAAGCTGAACGGAACGAACATAAGATTGAACCACCAGCCCAGCCCGACGAAAAGCAATCCTGCAACAATGTGAGCCCAGCGGAAAAGAACGGCGAAAAAATCTCCAACTTCCATATATCCTCCTCAAAAAAAATAGTGGCAAGCTATTTTGTTATCAGCCAAAGGTTGATCCGCTTCCGGCGGATTTGCTGAAAAATACTCTTTTTGGAAGAAAGAGTAAAGAAGATGATGCCTGACGGTGCTTTTTTGCGCTTGTGATGTTGACTTTTGAATTCTTAGTTTATACCTTAGCGCTATGATAAACCAGTTTGCTTCTACCGTCGAATCTTTACGGGGAAAACAATTTCATTCTAGGGAACTTTCACTCTTGTTTCCGAAAGAATAAAAACGACCATCTTTGTTACGACTTGCCACATCTTTGGCAAGGAACATTAACAAAATAATTGTCGAATTCATAGGAGGATTTTGCAATGAAACAACACATCGCAATAATCGCCGTATTGTTGTTGGTAGTAAGTCAGAATAACGCCGTTGCGCAGGAAGCTTCAACCAATTTGAACGTACCAACGATGAATACCCGGCCTTTAGTCGGAAACGACGCTTTCATCCCGGAAGGATACAGTCTTCACCTCTCAAGCGCTTTTTCTCCTTTCGAACAAAATACAAGTTTTGTGTACGGAACAATGTCTTTGGGAATAGTAGGGCTGTTAGAGGCTTCCTTGACCAAGGAAAGTGCAATCGGGACACCTCTCGGCTGGGCGGAGCCGGCCAACCAATTGGGCTTGCGTTTACAAGTGGCCCCTCAAAGGGATAATTATCCCGCGGTAGCGTTGTTTCTTAATACGATGCTCAAAGCACAAACTGAATTTTTGGGCGACAATGACTTAATGCCAAATTTCCCTGATCTTTATCGCCGCGGCATTTTAGCAATTTCTTATCAAGCAAAAACGACAACAGCCGGTGTCGCTCTAACAACCCAACTCAACGATTTCGTCACACTCAACGCGTCAATTGGAACAAGGGAAATAGTTTGGCGTCAAGGATGGAGTGCATATTCTTCCGATAATAGCTCACAAAAAACTGTGGATGGATGGACAGCACCGCTCGCAGAACAAAGCGCTTATAGAATAGACGCATTAGGCGGTTTTACTTTTCATCCGCTTTCGAAGTTAGCTGTTATAGGCGATGTAGGCACAATTCCGTCTATGGACATTGATCCGTCGTCGTTGACTATTGAAGCAACCCAAGATTTCACAGGCGCATTTGGAGTTCGGTACTATCTTCCTGTGCCGCTGACCGTGGAACTCTATGATCGCTGGTTTTCATCAAGCACCTTGAAAACTTTCCATCAGATTCGCCTTGGCTTGAGCGCCGATATAGCCGCACAGTAATCCTCGGAAATATAAAATGGGCCGAAAGGATTGGACTTTTTCTTTTCGACCCATTTAATATTCAATAACCTGTCTCAAAACCTCGCATTCTTTTCTCACTGCTTAAGCACTGATACAAAAAGATGCTTGCCGCTTTCGTTTCCATCCCGTACATTGAAAACCAATAACTACATCAAAAATTTCTTCATTACAATTATGGACTACTCAATGAAAGGTGACCCTATGCACCCGATTGCAAAGATTGCATTACCGTTTCTCGGCTTCGCCATAGCCCCAATGGGGTTTTCAACCGGAAACACTGCACTCGCGCAGGAACGCGACCGGAGCAAAATTCCCGATCAATATAAATGGAATCTCACCGAAATTTATTCCACGGACGACGCGTGGCAAAAAGCACAGGAAGAACTTAAGGCACAGATTCCTTCCATCGAACAATTCAGAGGAACGCTCAGCCAATCGCCGCAGCAATTGTTCAAGTGCCTCGATCTTCTCAGTACTCTGAACAAAACATTTTCACGTTTGTACAGCTACGCGAGCATGAGTTCCGATCAGGACACACGCGTTTCAAAATATCAGGCGATGAAACAGGAAATGAGCCAGCTCGGTTCAACATTTAGCGCCGCGGCATCGTTCATCGAACCGGAAATTCTGAAGATGAACAAGGCGACGATTGATGATTTTGTAAAGAAGGAAAAGGGACTGGAAATTTACCGCCATTATCTCGACGACATTCTTCGCCGCCAGGCGCACACCGGCACCGAAGGCGAGGAAAAAATTATTGCCGATGCGAGTTTAATGGCAGACGCGCCGGATAATATTTACGGAATTTTCTCCAACGCTGATTTTCCCTATCCCGAAGTAACGTTGAGCGATGGAAAAACAGTGAAGCTCGACGCCGCCGGTTTTGCATTGTACCGCGCCGTGCCGAACCGCGACGACCGCAAGAAAGTCTTCGATGCATTCTTCGGCGCGCTGGAGCGGTACCGCGCAACGTTCGGCAGTTCGCTTTCTGCTGAAGTGAAAAAAGATATGTTCTACATGAAGGCGCGGAAATATAATTCCTGCCTCGAAAGCGCGCTTGATGCGAATAATATTCCCGTACAGGTCTATTACAGTCTCGTGGATGGCGTGAACAAAAACCTTCCGACATTTCATCGCTACCTTGAATTGCGCAAGCGCATTCTTGGTGTGGACACTCTTCACTACTACGATCTTTATGCGCCGCTTGTGAAAGGCGTTGACTTGAAATATTCGGTGGACGAAGCAGAGAAAAATATTCTTGCCGCGCTCGCGCCGCTCGGAAAAGATTACGTGAACGTGATTCAGGAAGCGTTCAAAGACCGCTGGATTGATATGTATCCGAATGACGGCAAACGTTCCGGTGCTTATTCCAACGGCTCGGTGTACGACGTTCATCCGTACATGCTCATCAATTACAACGGCGAGTATAATGATGTGAGCACTGTCGCGCACGAACTCGGCCACACAATGCAAAGCTATCTTTCAAACAAAACCCAGCCGTATCCAACGGCGGATTATCCGATCTTTGTCGCCGAAGTTGCGTCAACGTTCAACGAAGCGCTTCTGATTGATTACATGCTGAAAAATATCAAAGACGACAAAGTGCGCCTTTCGCTCCTCGGAAATTATCTTGAAGGCATCAAAGGCACGCTCTTCCGCCAAACACAATTCGCGGAATTCGAACTTCGCATTCATGAAATGGCTGAGAAAGGCCAGGCATTGACCGGTGATGCGCTCGACAAACTGTACGACGAAATTGTCAAGAAATATTACGGCAGCGATCAAGGCATTTGCATTGTTGACGATGCCGTGAAAGCGGAATGGGCGTACATCCCGCATTTCTATTACAACTTTTATGTCTATCAATATGCAACGTCGTTCACCGCTTCCACTGCGTTGTCCGAAAAAGTAATGGCGGGCGACAAGGCAGAAACGAAACGGTATCTCGAATTTCTTTCAGCTGGCGGCTCCGATTACCCGATCAATCTTCTGAAAAAAGCAGGCGTGGATATGACTACGACGCAGCCATTCGATCTGACGATGCAGAAAATGAACCGCATCATGGACGAGATGGAAAAAATTCTCGACAAGATGGGAAAATAGGCAACGCACTCCGTGTCGCAGGAAGAAAAACATCTCGCCAGAAGTCTCGGACTGCTTCACGCAACAGCGTCGAACATGGCAACGATGGTCGGCATCGGGCCGTTCATCACGATTCCGCTCATCGTTTCCGCAATGGGCGGGCCGCAGGCGATGCTCGGCTGGATCGCCGGCGCGATCATCGCCATTTCCGACGGACAAGTGTGGGCTGAATTAAGTACGTCCCTCCCCGGCGAGGGAGGGACGTACATTTATTTGCGCGAAGCCTACAAAAAACTCTTCGGCAAAATGTTCGCCTTCCTGTTTATCTGGACATTTTTGCTGAGCGGTCCGTTTGAAATTGCTTCCGGCATTGTGGGAATGATGGACTACCTTTCCTTTCTTGCACCGGGATTAACGCTGATGCACTTTCGGATGTTTGCATTCGGCGTCGGTATTCTTACCATTATTCTGCATTATAATCGCGTGAAATTTGTCGGTGCTGTGACGGTAATCCTCTGGATTATCATGCTTGTCACTGTCTGCGCGACCATCGTTATCGGCGTGCTGCATTTTCATCCCGAGAATGCATTTGTGTTTCCGCGTGGGTGGTTCTCTTTTTCGTGGGGATTCATTTTCGGGATGGGTGGCGCAACGCTTATCGCAATGTATGACCTGATGGGATACTACAACATCTGTTACGTGGAAGAAGAAGTGAAAAATCCCGGCTACGTTTTCCCACGCGCAATTTTGTGGTCCATTGTCGTTGTCACGGGATTGTACGCGCTGATGAACATGATGATTCTTGGTGTGATGCCGTGGCAGGAAATTGCCGGATCGAAACACATCGTTTCGGACATTGTCGAAAAATATTACGGCACAACGTCCGCTTCGGTGATGACGCTGCTGGTCGCGGTCACGGCGTACGGCTCCATCTATGCATTGATGATGAGCTATTCGCGCCTGCCATTTGCCGCTGCGCGCGACGGATTTTTCTTCAACTGGCTTTCGG
>JAJYOI010000091.1 GCA_021796275.1 Bacteroidota bacterium | reverse complement strand
CTTTTTTTCAGCGCACGCTCTGCCTTCACTGTTTTCGCCCTGCGGCGGTGGAAAGAAGATGAGCGGGAAATCCGGCGGCGTGAGAAAGTGGAACAGGCGCTGAAAACGCTGCACGACAATTTGGAAATACGGATTCAGGAGCGAACCACCGAACTGCGCGCATCGAACGAAGGATTGCGCTCTGAAATCGAGCGGAGAGAGCAGGCAGAGCGTGCGCTGAAAAAAAGCGAAGAGCACTATAGAAATCTCGTCGAAAATATGACCGAGATTTATTATACCGTTGACAATAACGGGAAACTGAAATACGGAAGCCCAAGCCTTTTCGCGCAAAGCGGTTATTCGAGGAAGGAACTCATTGGGACATCCTATGTGCGTATTATTGCACCGGAGGACAGGGAACGCATCATCAAATTTTACACCTACCATACTGCACAGGGAACAACTGATGCACAATGCACATTTCGCGCGCGACTGAAAGACGGTTCCACAACATGGGTAGAACAGAGTACGCACTTCGAGCGCGATAAGGATGGAAATGTGCGTTCGTATCAGAATGTTACCCGCAACATTTCCAAACGAAAGAAGGCGGAAGAAGAACTGGAGCGGAGCGAAGAGATGTACCGCACACTTGCCGAAGCCGCTCACGATATGATCTATGTTGTCGGGCGGGACTATCGCTTGTCCTATATCAATAATTACGCCGCGAAACAATTCCGTTCAGTGCCTGAAAAGATTATTGGAAAGCAAATAAGAGATTTATTCCCGGGTGAACCTTCCAAACAGATGGAAAAGAATCTTGAAAACGTATTCAAGAATGGCGAACCATTATATCGGGAAACTATCACCCGATTTTTTGACGCCGACCTTTGGATCGGCACCACACTTGCGCCGATCAAAGATGCCGCAGGCGCGGTCACTGCGGTTCTCGGCGTCTCGCGCGATATTACCGAGCAGAAAAAAGCTGCAGAAAAGTTGATGCTGTTCGCTCACGCTATCAGAAGCATTTCCGAATGTGTCAGTATCACCGATATGAACGATGTGATATTTTTTGTGAATGAAAGCTTTCTGAAGGCGTACGGCTACCGAGAAGAAGAACTTCTCGGCAAGCACATCGGCATTGTTCGTTCGCCGAATAATCCGCCTGAGATCACGCAGGAAATTTTGCCGGCAACATTGAACGGCGGGTGGCAGGGAGAGCTTTTGAATAAGAAAAAGGACGGGACTGAATTTCCGGTTTCTCTTTCAACATCTTTAATCCACGATGATGCCGGGAAATCGGTTGCGCTGGTCGGAGTTGCTACCGACGTGACGGAGCGAAGCCAAATTAGGGAACGGCAAAAAAATCTTGAATCACAATTATATCAGGCGCAAAAGCTTGAATCAATCGGCACGCTGGCAAGCGGCATCGCGCACGACTTCAATAATATTCTCGGTATCATACTTGGGCATGCTTCTTTGATTGAGCGCATTTCGTCTGATCCGCGGGATTTGCAGACATCCGTTCAATCTATTATTACCGCCACCGAACGCGGCGCAAAGCTTGTCAAGCAATTGCTGACCTTTGCAAAGAAAACAGATACATTTATTGGGCATGTTCGTGTGGATGGGATCATTATGGAATTAGCGAAGCTCATGAACGAAACATTTCCCAAAGCGATCACCGTAACGACGACATTTGTTGATAAGCCGCCGGTGATCCTTGGCGATGCGACACAGATCCATCAGGTTTTTTTGAATTTGTGTGTCAATGCGCGGGACGCCATGCCCAAAGGCGGAACGCTGAGCATCACGACGTCCAACATTTCTCTCAAAACCGCGAAAGAAAAATTCCCCGCGGCACACGCGCCGCACTATGTCCGGATTGTCGTACACGACACGGGCACCGGGATGGATGAGATAACGCAGCGCAGAATCTTCGAGCCGTTCTTCACAACAAAAGAACCCGGTAAAGGAACCGGATTAGGCATGGCGATTGTCTATGGTATCATTGAAAGCCATAAAGGATTTATCGGTGTTGAGAGCGAGCTTGGCAAAGGGACAACATTCACGATTCTTCTTCCGGTAATGGAAGGCGCTGCTGCGGGAGAAAAAACTACCCCAGCCCGTACAGAAGTCGCCGGCGGAACAGAAACCATTCTGATTGTTGAAGATGAAGAACTGCTGCGGTCAATGCTTCGTATCGGATTGGAGCAAAAGGGGTACACGGTACTCGCCGCCGCTGACGGCGAAGAAGCGATGACAATCTACAAGCGGCGGTATCGTGAAATCGGCGTGGTGCTGAGCGACGTCGGTCTTCCGAAGAAAACCGGCGATGCACTGTTTCGCGCACTGAAAGAAATCAATCCGGCGCTGAAGATGATTCTTGCCAGCGGATTCATGGAGCCGAACGATAAATCGGAAATTCTGAAAGCCGGTGTAAAAGAATTTGTGCAGAAGCCGTACGAGCTTTCTACGGTTTTCCGTACGGTGCGTGAGATACTTGATATAAAGCAGGGATAGCTATTTGTCGATGCCCAAAATGAGAACAGGAATGTCAATGTCGGCGACACCACGGTGTTCCAAATCCCAAACAAACTGTTCGAAGTACGAGACGCCCGTTGACATTTGATCGGCAAATTTCTTGATGGGCACAATTTCAATTCCGGTATCAATGAAATTGAGCTTGTTGAAAATTGTCATCTTTGCGCAAACATTGTACACCATAAAAGCGTATTTGCCAAACTGAACTTCAATGCCAAGTTTCCCTTTGATGAAGTCCATCTCTCGAAATGCACCTCTGTTGAGTTTAGTGGACTTATAAGTTGGAGAATAATATTGCGTGGGATATTCACAGGGGACTCGTTGATTTTGCCAATTTAATTTTTCAAACTCATTTTTGAAAGCTTTGTTCAATGCTTTCGGATTGAAGAGCATCTTTCCGGGCATTGTTTTCTCTTTGCTCTTTTTAGTTTTTGCTTTCTGAGCTCTTACTCGGCTTATGACGTGTTCAACTTCTTTTAACAGATTAGGATATTTTTGATCTATTGTTTCTTTCCCTTTGTTGAAGGAGTAAATGCCGACAATTTTCATTAAGCATCTCCGTTTCCGTTTTTCCACTCAGGTGGAATCTGTGATACTTTTTCCTTACCTGTTGGTTCAAACACGGGTTTTCCAAGTGGTCTGATTTTGAGTTTACCGGTATAGAAGTCTTCGATTCTTTGTTTTGCAATTGTTACGTATTCTTGTTCTTTGTCAACACCAGCAGCTTTGCGATTGTGCTTCAATGCAGCGATAAGTGCAGAACCAACGCCGCAGTACGGATCGAGAACCCAATCATCCTCGTTGGTTAATGCGAGAACGCAACGCTCTATAAGTTCAATCGGATATTGGCAAGGATGGATTGTTTTCTCTGGATGGTTCGCTTTTACATTCGGGATATCCCAAAGTTCTTCGTCCCATTCTTTGGCTACAAATTCCCAAATGTCAGATGGGTTTTTACCAAGTGGGTTTCCAGAGGGTAAACCGCGTTTTGGTCCCTTGAAATGCCGTTTCCCTGGGTACTTTGATGGAACTCTGACAGAATCCAAATTGAAGGTGTAACTGTCAGATTTGGTGAACCATAGAATGGTTTCGTAGCGTCCGGAAAATCTTTTACTGGCGTGTAATCCATGGTTGAACCTCCAGATAATACGGTTCCGAAGTTTCATGCCATGTTTTTTGAAGTGGCTATAGTACAGAGTGTCGAGTGGAAACACTTCCGAATTTTCGACAAAGTTTCCAACTTGCCAGCAAATGCTTCCATCAAGTCTCAGTTTATCAACAAGTAGGTCAATCACATGGTCTTGAAATTCAAGATAGGCTTCTATGGCAGTTTTGTCCTCGTATTCTTTACCGAGGTTGTAAGGTGGAGAAGTGATGATTAACTTTGCAGTGTTATTTGGGACAGTTTCCAGAAAGTTAAGTGTATCGGCACAACGTAGCACTATTTGCGCAGAAACATCGAAGTTTTCGTGAACTTCCGGTCCCTCGAACATTGGAAGTGTATTTGACTGAAGAAGCATAGCTCAATTTACAAAATTCAACTACAGAGAGCAACGGCACTGCGTGTTTTTGTTAAGCCTTAGCTTGCTTCAATTTTTAAATTGCTCTATATTGTTTGAGCTTTTCTGCAACAAAGTCCTTCGGACTGCAATAATTTTTCCGGACAATGCCTATGAAACACATTTCACTTTGCCGCTGCCGCTTTCAGCGCCATCCACGCTTTTTGCGTGGCACGTACGGCGTGCTTCGACATTTTCAATTTCTGCTTGGACTACTTTTTTTGGCGGGCTTGCCCGCCATCTTTTTGGCGGGATGCGCCCCGAGCGTGTACTATGTGAAACCGCCGGATTGGCGTGTGGAAAACAGACGTGATTCAACGATCGCCTATTATTCACAATTCGATAAAGGCTGGAAATTTTATATTGATCCCGGGCACGGAGGAGAGGATCGTTTCAATCACGGTCCCGCAAACGATGTGATCGAAGCGGATATCAATCTCCGCACGGCAATGGATTTAGCGAACTATCTCCGCCAAGCCGGAGCGATTGTCTATATGTCGCGGACGAAAGACACGACTGTTACGCTGAGCGACCGCCCGAAACTTTCGAACGCGAGCGGCGCGGACATTTTTATTTCCGTACATCACAATGCTGTTGGAAGCTCGCAGGATCATTTCACAAATTTCACATCCGTGTGGTACCATGCATATCCGACAGATGCAGACTATAACGCGTGCAATCAGGATATTGCGAAATATATTCAACGCGATCTTTCGTATGCCATGGGAAATCCGGGTTCGCCGGATTCTCGCTCGTTCGACGGCACAATGAGCGATTATTCCATTTATCCGAATGCCGGTTTTGCGGTGCTGCGCCTTGCAAAAATTCCTGCGGTGCTTATCGAAGGCTCATTCTTCAGCAGCAATTATGAAGAGCAGCGGTTGAAGCTCGCGGAGTTCAACGACATCGAAGCGTGGGGAATTTTCAAAGGTATCAGCCGCTATCTGAAAGCAGGAATTCCGAAGCTGCGTATGATGTCGGATACGGTGTCGCCGTCGTATCGTCCGACACTTGTTGTTCAGGCGAGCGATTCATTTGGCATCGACAAAAAATCTGTCATCGTAAAATTAGATGGAAAAGAAGTTGAAAACCAAGCCGAAGGCATGGTTGATGCAGCGTTTAATCCCGATTCAAATCTGATCACATTTACCCCTGTCGCCGATCTTGAAAGCGGACCCCATACGTTTGATGTTGTCGTTCGCAACGACAACGGCAATGCCTCGTTTCCTTTTCAAAGAAATATTATCATTATGCCTCCTGTGGATTCGCTTGTGATTGAAGCTGCGCCGCCGAGGCTGCCGCCGGCAAATGGCGCACTCAGCGCGGTAACAGTTCAGGCGTTTGATGAAAAAGGAAATCCGTCTGCCGATGGAACACAGATTTTTCTTTCAGCGATTGGCGGTACTATTGCACCATCGGTAACAATTATGAACGGCACAGCGTTGGCATATTTCACGCCGAATGCTATTGCAGGAACCGACACGATTACGGCATCGGCTTCCGGGAAATCGTGGAAGACAATCGTTGTCGTGCAATCGTCTTCTGAAAAAATTCTGACCGGGAAGATCTTTTCTGCCGCAGATTCTCTGCCGCTTGCCGGCGCCGTGCTGATCAGTCACAAAGAATTGCCGACGCCATTTTCACTTCCGATGAGAACCGAAACCTATTCCGACGGGCGGTATATTTTTTCTGATGACTTCGGCGACACTGCGCATCTTGATATCGGGCAAAATGGCTATTACGGCAGAGGCGAAGCAATTCCGGCGGCGGCAAGTGTTACGACGGCAGATTTTTATCTGGCTCCTGTTGCAAACGGAATTCTTTTAGAGAAGAAATTCATTCTCGATGCACAATTCGGCGGTGCAGAAACCGGGCCGGTCGCTCAACAGAATGGAGCACCGCTTCGCACATCCGATGTAAACCTTGCCATCGTGCGGCGGCTTGCGCGATTGCTTTCAGCCGCAGGAGCCCGCTTAGCGCTTGTGCGCAAGTATGATGTTTCGCTGACCGAACATGAACGGCTTGAATATACAAATGCGCAAAAAACCGGAGATCCTTTTGAAAAGCGGTTATATCTTTCAGTGAATGCGACGGATGGTTCCGGAAAATGCCGCGTGTTTGCCGACCCGACCGTGGAGCGGACACGGATTGGTCAGTCGTTGTTGTGGGGACTTTCAACGACAATTCATCACGATACCACAGCGGTGCAATTCGGGCGCACACCGTTTTTCGACAACATTCCGTTTGGCGCGCTGGAATTGTACCTTCCGGCAGTTTCCGATACAATGTATTCAGCACCGATAAACTATATTGCCGATCAATGTGCGTGGGGAATTTATCGCGGCTTGTTGAAAGCGAACGGCTATCAGGAAACTGCGGCGACAACTTTTTCACAGCCGGCTGGAACGGTTCCGCCGTATGCAACAGTGGTGTTGGATAACACGCTGAGCACGGTCAGTGCCGGAGACGGCTCGTTTGTGTTTTACGGAGTATTGAGCGGCGAACATCGCATTAGTATTGAGGGGAAGTAAAGTTTGAAGCAGCAAAAACAAACAGTTCGTTATTCAAAATTCCTTGTTTGATATTCATTATTCATAGAATTTTGAATACTGAACAAGGAATAACGAACGCCGAAGTCCTATTCACCACTATTATAGGAACAACATGTTAAACTATGTGTGGATTGGGTTGATAGCGATAGGCATTCTTGTTGCTGTCGGCAATGATATCAATGATGAAGTTCAGAATACCTACCGTAACGGTGTTCCGCTTGAAGCAACGCTGACATTGCAGCCGGTGCCATCAGCAATGTATTCAACATGGAAAGGCGAATTGACAATTCCAGCCGTCGCGTTTAATCAGTTCTACGGTATTTATTCTCAGAAGACAGATGTTCATCAGCAAGTTGTTGTCATGACATCGAACAAAGGTGTGACAACACTTTCCATGTTGGTTGGAGATTCAACGCCTGAATTCTGGAAAAAAATGGCGGACAATGCCGGCCAGAAAGATCAGCTTTCAGCCGAAGTACGCTCATTGAATTTTTCAAACGACCACGCAACGGCACAAGCATCATTTATTCTTGAAAGAGTGAATTATGTAAAAGTCCGTGCCGTGACAAAAGCGGCACTCGATTATGCCAACACCGCAGTGACAATTTCTCTCGGACTTATCGGCATTATGGCGCTGTGGCTCGGCGTGATGAAAGTTGCGGAAGAAGCGGGGCTGCTGAGAATTCTCACGAAACTTCTCACACCGCTCACACGCCGTCTCTTTCCTGAAGTCCCGCCCGATCATCCGGCGGTCGGCGCAATGATTATGAACGTTGCCGCAAACATGCTTGGCTTGAACAATGCGGCGACTCCGCTCGGATTGAAAGCGATGGAAGAACTGAACAAGCTCAATCCGAAAGTTGGTACCGCCACGAACGCCATGTGCACATTTTTAGTTATTAATACTGCGGGACTGACATTTATTCCGGCAACGGCAATTGCGGTGCGCGCAGCGGCAGGCTCCGGCGATCCGGGAATTATCATTGGGACATCAATTTTTGGCGCCACGTGTGCCACCATTGCAGGGTTGATTGCAGTGAAAGTGCTTCAGCGGCTGCCGTGGTACAAGGTTGAAGTTGAAAAGAGTGCCTCTGGCGATACGGAGGTGCACAATGGTTGAACTATTCCGAAATATTGTCAATATTATTTCAGTTGCTGCGATTCCTTTGTTGATTATCGTCTTCTTGGGATGGGGTTTTTTCAAGAAGGTGAAAGTGTACGAAGTGTTCGTTGAAGGAGCGAAAGACGGATTCACGGTAGCAGTGAAAATTATTCCGTACCTTGTTGCGATGCTGGTTGCAATCGGAATTTTTCGCGCCAGCGGCGCCATGGATGTTGTCACGACACTTCTCGCGCCGATCACAAATCTCATCGGAATGCCAGCAGAATCGCTGCCGATGGCGCTCATGCGCCCGTTGTCCGGAAGCGGATCACTTGGACTGATGACGGAAATTATGAAAGTGCATGGTCCGGATTCGTTCATCGGAGTGTTGGTTTCAACGATGTATGGAAGTTCTGAAACAACATTTTATGTGCTGGCGGTTTATTTCGGTGCGGTTGGCATAAAAAACTTTCGTCACGCTTTGCCGGCAGGAATCATTGCCGACATTTTTGGAATGTTAGGCGCAGTGTTTATTTGTAGAATTCTTTTTGGAGTGTAATTGTATGCGTAAGCTGTTTTTGAGTGTTGTTATTCTCGCGGGATTTCTTTTCTTCACTTCCGAATCCTTTGCACAATCGGCAAAGGGACGATCACCCAATGCGTCCGATCAGAATATGATGACCGGCGGTTTAGGAATGACATGGATTGACGGCCAGGCATACTATCTTGTCAACATTGCGCCGGAGCTTGCGTTCGGAAAATTCGGCGTTGGCCTAGATCTTAATTTGTATGTCAGCAGCAAAGATCAGTCAATCCGTTGGGCAGAATTGCAGCGCGGAAGATTCATTCGGTATTTACGCTGGGGGCAGAAAGGTGACGATGTGTACGCGCGTGTCGGTGTGCTGGATTACGCGCAGCTCGGACACGGTTCCATCATGTATTTGTACAAGAACAGCCCGAGCTTTGATGACCGCCGGCTCGGCGCGGAATTCGATCTTGATTTCGGTAAAACCGGATTTGAAACAGTCTATGGCGACTTTACCGAACCCGGCGTTTTCGGAATTCGCGGCTACGTTCGTCCCTTGCAATATACAACCCTTGCTCCGGTGCCGATCATTGGCGGGCTTGAAGTCGGTGCGACCTGGGCGGGAGATTATCGAAAAGATTCACGGGATACAAACGTTACGAGGGCGCTTTCATTTGTCGGACCGGAACCGCCGCCACAAAAAGAAAATCTCGGCACAATGAACATCCTCGGCGCCGACCTTGGGTTGCCGCTGCTTCGTGTCCCGATGGTTAGCTCGACATTGTATTTTGATTATGCGAAGATCGTTCATTTCGGCAGCGGCGAAGCGCTTGGGTTGCAGACGGATTTTTCCGGGCTGGGCATTTTCAACATTTTCACGAAGTTTGAACGGCGGTGGTCCGGCGATCATTATATTCCGGATTATTTCGATGTGTTTTATGAGCTTGAACGGTATCAGTTGAATGGCACATCCTTCTCAAGTAAAGCGCAGACTCTCAGTCAATTGGTGTCACCGGGTCCCGGATACTTCGGCGATTTGACAATTGCTATTCTTGGAAGGCTGCAAATCCGCGGAACGTATTCAAAACTTGACAACGATCCGAAAAGCGGTGTGCTGCACCTTGGTGCTTCCACCGGTAACATGCTGCCGGTGATTGTCGTTGATGCAGGTTACGATAAAAAGAATATTCAGAACAACAAGGATGTGTTCACTCTTGATGAGCGTTCGCTGTTGTACGCATCGGTTGGATACAAACCGTACCCATTCATGATTGTTTCGATGCTCTACACGTGGACGTTCGCGCCGGTCACCGATTCGTACGGCAACACAAGTTATGTGACACAGAAGCGCGTGCAGCCGAAAGTTTCGATAGTGTTTCCATTGTAGAAATTGAATTCTTTCCGCCACAGCGGATTTTCAATGAGCGCTGAGTGAAGACGTTCGTCAGAAAAGTGAGCATAGTTATTATTGCGGCGGGTTTCACCCGGGCGGTATATTCACAAAATGCCGGCGTGCAAAAGTCTGTAGGGACGGCATATTCCCTTTCGTTTAACAATCTTCCTATCACCGGACTTGATTAATTTCTATGAATATCCTCAATCAGCTTGTCGTTTCCTCTCTTTCTTTCACTCCAAAATTTATTGTTGCTAAAGTTGCCGATCGTTACATTGCCGGCGAACATCTTGCAAATGCGGTTTCGGCTGTGAAGCAGTTGAATTCCAAAGGTGTCATGGCAACGATTGATGTGCTCGGCGAAGATGTGACAACGCGTGAAGAGGCAGTGGCATCACGCGATGCATGCATAAGTGTCCTCGACGCGATTACCCGCAATTCGCTTAACTCCAACCTTTCAGTGAAGCTTACGCAGATCGGTTTGAAGATTGACAAAGAATTTTGCCGTGAGAATGTTGAAACGATTCTTTCCACAGCGCAAGCGGCAAATAATTTCGTCCGGATTGACATGGAAGACCACAGTTGCACAGATGATACGCTTGCAGTATATCGTGCCGTGCGAAAGAAATTTTCTAACGTCGGCATTGTGATTCAGGCGTACTTGCGGCGCAGCGAAGACGATGTGAAAGCGCTTGCTGCTGAAGGAGCAAACGTGCGCGTCTGCAAAGGTATTTACAACGAACCAGCGACAATCGCATTCAAGGATCGAAGAGAGATTCAGCAGAATTATGTCCGGCTTCTCAAAATTCTTTTCGCTGCGAAGTGCCGCGTCGGCATTGCGACGCATGACGACGTGTTAATTGATGCCGCGTCACAAATTATTCAAGATTTACATTTGGCTCCGCAGGACTATGAATTTCAAATGCTGCTCGGCGTGCGAAGTGAACGGCGCGCTCAGCTTGTGCGTGAAGGACATCGGCTGCGTGTCTATACTCCTTTCGGAAAACAATGGTACGCGTACTCGATTCGGCGATTGAAGGAAAATCCGCAGATTGCCGGCTACGTGTTCAAAGCAATGTTCGAAACGCAGCGGGAGAAATAACCACAATGAAATTTTTTAAACACACTATCATATAATCATTTTCAAGGAGAGGCACATGGCAGAAGCTCCTGTTGCAAAAGCACCTATGAAATTCGAGCCGTTCATTGCTCCGGGCCAAAACGTTACGGAATTTTCCGTTAAAGCGGTCGTGACCGGCGCGTTGTTCGGAATCTTATTCGGTGCGGCGTCGGTCTATCTTGCATTGAAAGCCGGCTTGACCGTTTCGGCGTCAATTCCAATTGCCGTTCTCGCAATTTCTCTCGGTAGAAAATTTCTTCACACGACGATTCTGGAAAACAATATCATTCAAACGACCGGATCAGCAGGGGAATCCATTGCAGCCGGTGTAGTATTTACATTGCCGGGATTTCTTTTTCTCACGGCGAGCGCAAGCGGAAAATCGGGAGCGGATTTTTTCAATTACTGGACAATCCTGACGCTCGCAATGTTCGGCGGCTTGCTTGGAACCTTGATGATGATTCCGCTGCGCCGTTCACTTATTGTGAACGAGCACGGCAACCTTCCATATCCTGAAGGCACGGCGTGCGCCTCGGTACTGATTGCCGGCGAAAAAGGAGGCGACTTTGCAAAGACGGCGTACCAAGGATTAGGATTTGCGCTCGTCTATGCAATGCTGCAAAAAGTATTTCATGTTGTTGTGGAAGTTCCGGCATTAGTGACGAAGCAAACAAACAAAATTTTTCCGTCGGCGACTCTTAACGCAGACATTACTCCGGAATATATGGGCGTCGGGTACATTATCGGGCCGCGCATTGCCGGTGTGCTGGTAGCGGGCGGCGTTCTCGCATGGCTCGGAATTATTCCGCTTATTGCTTCGCTTGTTCCGCAGGATATTATTGCAACGCAATTAGTAAAGCTGGGCTACTTGAAAGATATTATGTCTGCGGGCGGCAGGGGCGGATGGGATCCGTCAACGCACACATTTGCCGATACAGCATCGGCAGTGTACTGGGCGTATGTTCGAAATATCGGCGCAGGCGCAGTGGCAATGGGCGGACTGATCACATTGATAAAAACATTTCCAACGATCGCTGCTTCGTTCAAACAAAGTCTCGGCTCGTTGAAGAATAAACAGATCGCCAGCAGCATTGCCCGCACCGACCGCGATCTTTCGTTCATGACCGTCATCGTCGGAAGCATCGGCCTTGTGCTCGTGATGGCATTCCTTCCGCAGATTCCCGGCAATTCACTCTTCAATAAATTGCTGCTCGGCGTGCTTGTTGTCGTGTTCGGGTTTTTCTTTGTGACAGTTTCAAGCCGTATCGTTGGTATCATTGGTTCGAGTTCGAATCCAATTTCCGGAATGACGATTGCGACACTGATGGGGACAAGCCTGATTTTCATTGCAGTAGGCTGGACGGGAAGTTTTTATGAACCGATGGCATTGGTTGTCGGCAGCATGATCTGCATTGCAGCGGCAAACGCCGGTGCGACAAGCCAGGATTTGAAAACCGGCTACCTTGTCGGTGCGACGCCAAAGTACCAGCAGCTGAGTTTATTTGTCGGCGCGATTGTTTCTTCAATTATTATCGGCGCGACAATTAAATTGCTCGACCAACCGACGCCGGATATGATGGCGCAGGGAATTATTCACGCTATCGGCAGCGACAAATTTCCGGCACCGCAAGGCACATTGATGGCAACGCTGATCAAAGGACTTCTTTCTTTCAATCTTGACTGGCAGGTTGTTCTTGTTGGCGCGTTTCTTGCAATCACCGTTGAGTTGTGCGGCGTAAATGCGCTTTCGTTTGCAGTCGGTGCGTATCTTCCGCTGTCAACGACACTGCCGATTTTTGTCGGCGGGGCGATCAAAGGTGTTGCAGATTGGGTGGCAAAGCGCAAACACGAAACGATTGAAGAAAGCGAGCTTGGTCCAGGCAGTTTGTATGCAACCGGACTTGTTGCAGGCGGCGCACTTGCCGGAGTGATTATTGCGCTGCTTTCGGTGAACGACAGCGTCTTTAAGTTTCTTGAGAAGATCAGTGCCGAAGGATGGCTTACGAACTCGTTTGGAGATGCGGGTTATCAAATTTTGGGCGTCTTGATTTTCGCCGTCATGGGATTGACGCTGTACAAAACAGCCCGGAAACCAATGACGAAATGAAAAATGGATAGGTGGATTATTGGATGAATGGATTAATAATACTAGGTTTTTTCCAACAATCCGATAATCCATCAATCCGGCGTTGTATTCTCTGTGGCTAAAAGAAAAATGAAAGGAATACCTTTATGGCAAGTGCAACTGATGGATTACAACCGGAGCTTGTGTGGAAATATTTTGCCGAGATCAGCAAGATTCCGCGCGGCTCGAAAAATGAGCGGCAAATTTCAAACTATGTTTTTCAAACGGCAAAAAAACTTGGACTGGAAGCGGTGCAGGATAAATTCATGAATGTTGTCGTCCGCAAGCCTGCATCACCGGGGCGCGAGCACGTTCCGATGGTGTGTCTTCAAGGCCATCTTGATATGGTGTGTGAAAAGAATAACAACACCGCTCACAATTTCCTGAAAGACCCGCTTGAGCTGGTGCGTGACGGAAATGTTATTCGTGCGAACGGAACGACGCTCGGCGCCGATAACGGCATTGCTGTAGCGACAAATCTTGCCATTATGGAAGACAAG
>JAJYOI010000090.1 GCA_021796275.1 Bacteroidota bacterium | reverse complement strand
TCGACATTCAGTACAGAGCAGGCTTTTAACTTACCTTGCGCGCTAACCTCTTTAATAAGTAAAGAGTCAAGAGAATAAAGTACAGCGGCAACAAAAAAATTTGTTTAAAAAACGTTCTTTGTTTCGCCATTCCGCCAGAAGCGGATCAGTGTCGCCGATGGCGCCATGTTCCATATCTGAGAAAAAAAGAGTGCTTCCACAATTAATAACCACAGATGCCAGTCATATCAAAAAGGTCATGGCAGACCAAACCTTCCCGCATAGAAACATTGCGGGACAGGCTGTGCGAACCGCCGCCGCTCTTAAGGTTTAATTGTGGCGTAATCAACTTACAACATGTGTTACGAGACAGCGTTTTTATCCCGCTAACTTTTTCACTTCCGTCTGCTCAATGCAAAGCCGTTCCGTCTCGCAATCAGAGACGGAACGGCTATCACTTTTAAATCGCTGGGCAGCGTGTTTTTATTTCAGCAGCAGCATCTTCCTCACTTCCACAAAGCTCTTCGCGCCGCCGCTAAGAGGCGTTGCAGAAATTCGATAGAAGTACATTCCTGACGATACCGACGCATTCCATTCAACTTCATGGTAGCCCGCATCCTGCACGGCATTCGTCAGCACTTTCACAGTTTGTCCTAACGTGTTAAACACTTCGACCTTTATCTGACTGCGCACAGGCAATCCGTACCGGATTGTTGTGGAGGGGTTGAACGGATTCGGATAGTTCTGAAGAAGTGTGTACTGCAACGGTACGACATTAGTTACCGGCGAAGCAACGCCTGTAATAGTCGGCTCGAAAACAGTGTACCCTTCGTAGCCGCCGGACAATCCACGTCCGTTGCTTGCGGCAAGTATGTGTGTGCCGTCGTAATAGACTCTGGTTGCTTCGTAACCTGTAATGAATTTTCCGATTTGCGAAGGCGCTGAAGCATTAGTGACATCATAAAAGTAAACGCCTTCAGCGGTTCCTATCATCAGCGTTGTGCCGTCGCCCGAAACATCGTATATGATGTTTGCGGTGTTGAGTGTATGAGGAACGGGAATTTCTGATTTCAATACCGGGCTTGTAAAGTTCGAGAGATCGTAAATTCCGATAGTGTCAGATTTGAAGAGATAAAAATATTGTCCTGCCTTTTTGATTGCAGTGTAGGCATGATTAACGTGTGCTGTCGCCAGCGTAACGCTCGATGGCGTGCTCACATCTGCATACAGGGCTTGCTGTGTCAACGGATTGGCGCCGTACAAGTGGTTGCCGTCAACACAAAGCGTCGTCCATTTCTGTCCGTTTGAAAATTTATTTACGAGCGAAGGCGAAGCCGGATTTGAAACATTGTACACATAAATTCCTGCGGTGCCGTTAGAAACGAAGAGGTACGGACTTTTGTAGTACACATCGTACGAAATCGAATCCAGTGTCGAAACTGTTTGCGGCGCCGAAATAAATCCAGTCCCCCCAATCAAACCGCTGCCGTTGGTCTGCAGGATGTTGACACCGCCCCGGCTCAGTGCCAAGAAAATCAAATTATTTCCAATATAGAAATTAGAGGCAAAGCTCCACTCATACGACTGAGCAGGATGCGTCAGGTCGGAAAAGTTGAGCGGGAAATAGACGCCGCCGTTGTTTACCCAGACAGAATTATCCGGGAAAGTACGAATTGCTCCGTGCCCATAAATTCCGCTGATGGGGAACAAGCCGCTGTTATACGATGCGTTCACCTGAACGTTATTCGTTTTGACGGGGTTGACGATGACATTGTGCAGTGCCGTGTTTATGAAGAAGCTGTCCCGTGCTTCCAAAGAAATGTTCAGCGTTGATGCCCTCAAAGGCACGTATGATGCCGTCACTGAGTGCGGGTCGAGAAGCTCTCCGCGGAGTGTGTCGTAAGAAACACTGCGGTCAAACATATCATTTCCTGTAACGTTCCACGAGTATTTCAAAACGTCTCCATCGTTGTCATGCGTCGCTGAGCCGTCGAGGTGCAGCGTATCTCCGATGGAGATGCTCGAAGCCGAAGTGACAAAGCTTGCAACGGGCGCGGAGTTTGCCACAACCTGAAATTGAACGTATGCAGTATCTTTATTTCCATTACTTGCAGAAACTGCATAGCCGATTCTGTAAATTCCGGGAACGTCAGCCTGTATGTGGCTTGTCACTGAATCAGCGGTGACAAGCGAGGCAGTGCTTGAATTCGGTTTTTGTGCGATCAGCCATTGCCTGCTCACGATAGTGCCGGTAGAAACGACAGCGCCCGCATGAAAGTTGATTGTTGAATTAGTCGAGTAAATGCTGTCCACATCTTCAATGCTTGCGACAGGCGTACCGCGCACGAAGGCATTTCCTTTTGCAACCTCGGCTTTCAACGCGTTGATGCTTGAAAGATAGTCGCCGCCTAAGCCGGCTATTGCTCCAACAACAACTTGCTGTGTATCTCCCGGCGCCATTGTAAATGGTCCTGAGTTCATGCAAATTCTAACATCACGAGGCGGAGCGACTGATGCTGCTCCAATGTATGTTGGTCCCGTGTTTGTAACCGGATCGCCGGGATAACAGTAGTTGCTTCCATTTGTTACTTTTGAAGGGAATGGTTGACCAGTTGAGCTTACCAACCCGCGCATAAGGTTGTACCATTGCTGCGTGCCGGCTAAATCATGCGAGGGATCGATAAATGTTGAATCGCCGTTGATGAAAAAAGAAAACGATGTCATCGGCAAATTTTTCTTGCCGGAAATTTTTTTCAAATCAAAAAATGCTGTATCGCTTGCTGTTCCCGGTACAATCGGTCCTTGCAGGAAAACGAAACCAACGGCCGGCGGAGCTAAACTCAAATTTGTATAATTTGCATCATTTGCCCGGCCGTTGTAAACATATCCTAATCGCAATGTTGTATCGCAGCCAACCGCATCGTCTCCTGCATCGCCAAGGTCCGGGTCTGACCACTGCGACACATACATTGAATCCAACTGAACGCCGCTCTTGTTAATAAATTTGTAGCTGATAAAAATTGTGTTTCCCAAAGGTCCGGGAAGATTGTATGCCCAGATTGTTCGTTGGATTTCAATGCCTATTGGATCGGAGCCGTAAAGATTGTGTGTCAAATTTGCATTAACATCGTTCATCACCATCCATTCAGTTTGGTCAGCGCCGGGGAAACCGGGTGTGCATGTCGTTGGGTCGTAGCCGCTGCCACCGTAATAATGTGCAGCGCCGTTCGCATCTGTGAACGGTGCGCCTTCACTTGCGGGCCAATTGTTCCAGTCATCCCAGTACTGCTGCAAGAGCTGTTCCGCGGTATGATTTTGAAACCGGTTGATATACCTAACTTCGTTCGCCAAAGCGGCAAGTTCGGCGGATGCCTGAGGATCGTCAGGATTGGTTACGCCGGATATTAGCTTCATGTCTGGTCTGACGCGGTACACTCTATATTCAGCTTTGGTTGGATCATCAGGATTCGGAAGGGTTGATGCTGTGCCGTTAGTGAGAATCTTTCCGGCTTGCAAGCCATGCCAATAAGTTGAGCCGCCGCAAAGCAGCGTACCGTTTTTGTGCGCAGTCCACACGAGACCATCCTCGAAGATTGTGGTTCCGGCATTAGAACCTATCGGGAATTCGAAGCCTTCACCACTTCCGGAAAAATTATTGTATGAGCCGTCTCCATTATTGCCGTAGTAATTGAAGATGTTGTTAATATCCATCGGGCTGTACAAACCGTTGGTTTGGATGCTTTCCGTGGCGCCTTTGGCTCCATCTCCGATTTTTTTTGCCGAATGTCCGTTTGCAGTGGCAGAGGCTTGCCCAATGGCAATGAAAAATATAAGCATACCAAAGAGTTGTCGGGTAAAACAGTAATGCTTGTTCATTGAGGTTCCCTTTCAGAAAATGAAATGTTGCTCATGGTAATTTTCCAACCAAGAGAGAATTTAGGGTTGTAAGTGTGTAAATGTTACACTTTCCGATGTGATTGTCAAGGGGGTGCAGAGAGGAGTTGTTCCGCATCACCGTTCGTTTTTTCGTTGCAGTTTGGTGGCGGAACTGATAATAAACACCACAGGCTCAGATGAACCGAGCCTGTGGTTGTAAGAAAAATAAGATTCCCGAAGTCTTCGAGATTTCGGATGTACGCGCTTACTTCAGCAGCAACATCTTCTTCACACTGCTGAACGAATTTCCTTTATCAGAGAGTGCCGATACTTCAATGCGGTAGAAATAAACCCCGGTTGAAACCGTTACTCCCGTACTGTTTCTCGAATCCCAAATCGCGCTTTGCCGGCCCGCAGTTTGAACTTGATTTACCAGCGTTCTTACTTCCTGACCGAGTACATTATAGATTTTAATCGTCACTTTACTTATAGCTGGAAGTTCGTATCGAATTGTCGTTGACGGATTAAATGGATTGGGATAATTCTGCGATAAGGAAAATGACGATGGAATTGGCTGTTGCTTTACATTGAGAACATCTGACGAATTAAATGTGTAAGTGTCTTTGCCGATTTGAATAGGATTATTATAAATTATTTTTATATCGTCTCCGGTAATAAATTGAGATTTGAAAAATACCCAGTTCCACGTTGCGCTGTCTGGGACAGTTTGAGATGTCGGACTGATGACAGAAGTAACTTGCTTAGTATTTACTACCCAGGTATATACTCTGTCTCTTGTATTCCACACTTGAAATCCGTTTTTAGTAGGGTCGTTTGTTTTAGCAGCATTCCGATCATAGACAAGCAGATTTACCTGTTCATTCTTATCAGTATTCCAGACTTCAAATGGAATTCTTATAGTGAAGGGGTTTGTGCTGCCCGGGTTCGGATTTAAAGGATGATTCTTTAATTGATAATTACTCGCGCCAAAGATCGTTGCTATGGAACCGCCGGATTTAGTTATGACAACAGTATCTCCGTTAATTATTGTGTCTCCTACAACTCCCGTCCACCTCAATTCGTAATCCTGTTGCAATGCTTCGAGGCTCGTTGTGCCGCCCGCCCCTCCGTAAATAGGTGATGTGATCTTTGCGGTAGCATCTCCCCAGCCAAAGATTGTAAAATCAGCCATGTCAAAACGTCTATCAGGAGTAATATATTCTCCCCCAAGCCTGCCTGTAAAAGATGTACTGTTGATAATAAGTTTGCCGATTGTAGCTGGATATGTAAAGCTGCCGTTAACATCAACTGTCATTCCGTCAAAGATTTGATCGGCAGTAGTTCCCACCTCTGCAAACATACTGCCTGATGATCCACCAGGACCGTATATTTTGTTGTTTACGAAAAAATAATTAGGAGAGTAAATATCAAGACCGCTGTATATTGTTTGATTCTGTAGTACTATATTTCCACCTGTTAGATCAGTTACATTCCATTGGTGCTGAGTAACAAATTGATTTGCGATTGTATTTAATGTATCCGTGCCTGAGACATCAACAAGTCCTTTGTAATAACCATTATTATCACCATAATTATCATCGTACATGGTGTAATGAGTTACTATTGGCAAGGAACCATGAACTCTTACAACGATGTCTTCACCTCCAGCGAAAACACCATTTGTGCTTCGATTGGTTGTATCACCGCTAGTTAACGAGTCTTTACTAATTGTGCTGTAAAAAAGAGTGTTTGTTGACCTATCAAGTGTAAACGGAATAGGGGTACCTGTATTGTTGCTGACTGGTTCATAGGCAGTATCAATAGTAACACCAGCAGGTAATTTTATTTGAATTCCATCACAGTAATCATAATTTGGTGATGCCACGTCAACCAAATAATGAATATCAAATGATCCTGCTTTTTCACTCCAAACAGCTGTAGAGGTCAATGACGATCCGGTCAGATCGCTCGTCTTGTTAAATTTCCTGCTTTTACTGAGCGCAGTCTGGTCAACCCATTTCCCGTCCGAACCGAGCGTGAATAGTTCATCGTGAAACGACACCTGATATTGATGGTCGGTTAGCTTTGAGGGGTCAGCAATCGTTACAGTCACTGCGGCGTCGGATTGACCTGCCGTGTGTGTAACTTGCACTTGATTGCCGTAATTTGGTCCAGGCAAACTGGAATTATACGCCGCTGAAACTGTTGTGAAGTAGCTTTCTGTATTATTAGGATTTATATTTGTGCCCGGATTATATGAATATGCAGTAACAGCGTAATAATATTTTTTCCCTTTAATGAATGAAGTGTTATTTATATAGTCTTTCGTCGCTGTAAAATTGTATTGCAATCCTGAGTCTGTTCCGTACTGTTGTTGTTGCAACGTTGCCTGGCCGGTCGCCGGATCATATTCCTCGCCATATACTGATGTTACGCCGTCTATTTTATCATAGGTAGCAATGAGCTTGGATTTTTCCGGCGACAACTGGTAAACATTATATCCCTGAAATGTAAATCCCGCCTGATTGAAGCTTTCCGCAGTATTCTCCCACTGTAGTTGTATGGCATTGCTGTCATTTGTTATTGAAGTAATCGGTGCAGTCGGAGAAGGCGCTTTTGTTACCTTAAACATATTATTGTAAGCTAATCTTGCGTTGTATCCGTATTTCTTTATTGTATAAACTGAGTGGAGATGATCTTCACCAAGCCCTGCTACTTCAGCAATGACAATTTGTTGTGTATCTCCCGGCGCCATCGTAAAAGGTCCGGAGTTCATGCACATACGTACATCACCTGGCGAAGCAACTGCTGCTGCTCCAATGTATGTTGGACCCGTGTTTGTAACCGGATCGCCGGGGTAGCAATACTTACTGCCGTTTGTTACGGATGAAGGAAAAGATAAACCTGTTGTGCTTACCAACCCGCGCATAAGGTTGTACCACTCGGGTGTGCCTCTTGGATCGTTTAATGACGGGTCTAAAAAAGTTGTATTACTGCTGCTAAAAAATGAAAATGAAGTCATCGGCAGGTTTTTCTTGCCGGCAATTTTTTTCATGTCAAAGGTTGCTGTATCGTTTGCAGTTCCGGTGACCATTGGTCCCTGCAAGAGATCAAAACCGACCGCCGGAGGAGGCAAACCCAATCCCGCATAATTATCATCGGCTGCTTGACCGTTATATACATAGCCGAGGTTTAATGTTGTATCGCAGCCAACTGCATCGTCTCCCGCAGCACCGACATCCGGGTCTGACCATTGCGAAATGTACATTGAGTCCAGTTTCACGCCGCTCTTGTTAATGAGTTTATAGCTGATGAAGATTGTGTTTCCTAATCCGCCTGCAGTGTTGTATGCCCAGACAATGCGTTGGACTTCAATGCCTATGGGGTTCGAACCATACACAGATTGTGTTAAAGCTCGATTGACGTCATTCATCACCATCCATTCGGTTTGATCGGCGCCGGGAAAACCGGGAGTACATGTTGCCGGATCGTAACCGCTGCCGCCGCTTGGATGTGCGACGCCGCTTGCGTCTGTGAATGGTGCACCGTCGCTTGCGGGCCACTCATTCCAGTCTTTCCAATGCTGCTGAAGAAGATCGTTTGCACTATAAGATTCATACCGAGACAAATATTTCACTTCATTCTGCAAGAGTTCAGTCTCTGCCGCAATTTTGGAAGCATCAGTAGTTGGTTGAATATCGGGGCGAACGCGATAGACGCGGTATTCAGTTTTGTTTGGATCATCCGCTGTGGGGAGGCTTCCAACGGCTCCGTTGGTCAGAATCTTTCCCGGCTGCAAGCCATGGTTGTAAGTTGAGCCGCCGCAGTAAAGAGTATCGTTTTTATAGGCTGTCCAAACGATACCATCTTCAAACATTGTTGTTCCGACTGTTGAACCTATCGGAAATTCAAACCCTTCGTTGTTTGCAGAAAATTTATTGAACGAGCCGTCGCCGTTATTGCCATAGTAATTAAAGATGTTATTGATATCCATTGGGCGATAAACGTTGCTCGTCTGAATTTTATTCAAATTCGTGTTTGTTGCTTTCGGGCTGTTTTTTCCGAATGCTGACAAAGAATTGAGTGTTAAAGCAACAAGTAATAATGTGATAAAATGCTTGGTTCTGATTTGCATGGTCGTACTCCCTGAAAATAGTGAATAAGGATTATGGGTGAAGTTTATTGAGTAGTTTCATTTCTAAACCCGCAATGATAAGTGTGGACACAATTTCGGTTTTTCAAATTCAATTGTCAAGCCTTGCGTCATGTACTTTCAAAAACACCAAAGGCTCAGACGAACTGAGCCTTTAAGTGTAATGGAGGGTTATTAATCAGCAATCTGATTGCTTTTGTTTTACTTCAACAAAATCATCTTCTTTACTTCCACAAAGCGATTGTTAGGATGGTCTGTCGAAATCGCTTCGATGCGGTAGAAATAAATTCCCGATGCGGCGCTTGATGCGTTCCACTGCGCCTCGTAGTAGCCCGCCTCTTTTTCTCCTTCGACCACAGTTGCAACAGCTTGTCCAAGTGTGTTGATGATTTGCACTTTCACCAAACTGCGCTCCGGAACGCCGAAGCGGATTGCAGTAGTCGGGTTGAATGGGTTGGGATAATTTTGCGAAAGAGAGTAGACTGTCGGTATTGCCGATTCCAGTTCTTTTACATCGGTAGCGACAGAAATGCTCGCCGTTGAAACATCGTGCTGCTGTGCCGATTCGTTCAACTGTAATTCCTTGAGCAAAACCTTGGATTGTTTCTTCACCTTAAACCGGATATTGGCAACGACCCCGTTTTCAGAAGCGCTTGCCGCGCTTGCGCCAAACAGTTTAATCACTCCTTTTGTTACATCAACAGATGAAGCAGTAATAAAGCCTGCCGTATCCTGCCAGCGAATGTCCTGATAATCAAGTTCGTCCGGATTGTAACTCAATGATGCTTCAAGAGATTTTACGTTATGAGCGCTCGTAAATTGAACCGGAATTTCCACAACGTCACCGGCTTTCTGCACTTCCTGATTGTGAAGCGCAAAAACACCGGAAGCACTGCTTGGTCCCATTGTAAGCGAATCATAGGGAAAGCCGGTAATTAATCCCGTTACATATTGCAGAATAACCGAAGCGTCAAACGGTGTAACAACACCGTTGTTCGTGACATCGGCATTTGCAAATGTTTGGCAGTTAAAAAGAGTGTCTGCGAGATATTTCAGGATCAATGAAGCATCGTACGCCTGAATTTTTCCATTTTGATCCACATCGCCGTAAACCGGAATTGCTTTGATATGAACTCCGCCGTTTGATATTGCAACAGGATCTGTTCCTGTGTTAAAGACAGCAGAGTCAATATTGACAGAGGCAAAAGAACAAGGAGCGCCCGTCGCGATAAATTTCATCTTGAACAGAACTCCGCCGCCGGAAATATCCGATGCACCGGCTGAAGCGCTGACAATTGCTGAGTCAGAACCGTTGACGGAATACATCCAATGCTGTGAGCCGATCATCGTTCCTGTTGTATCTATGCCAAGGAACTGGAGGCTTCCTTTGAAACCGCTGACACGCACTTCAGCCGAACTGTAGCTTGTGCCGGGTTGTATCTGGACACGTACGGGAACGGTGACAGTGTCCATGATTTCAGAATTGATTGAATCTACAGATATCAACGTTGTGCCGTTGTATACTTGTCGCGCGCGGGAAGCAGAAGTGCTGATGTCATTAAGATTATCTCCTGCGATAACAGCAAACGCGACTGTCAGTGTGTCTCGTGCTGCAATAGCGAATGGACCGGTGCTGATTTGGTTGCGCGTATCGGCTGCCGTCGCTGGAGGTTGAACAAAGTTTGTAAGATTGGCTGTTGAACGGAAAAAGTTCGGATCTTGTCCGTTAAGAAGAAGCGCCGCACCGCTCGCAGTTTTGTTCAGCAGTGAAACGGCATAATAAGCCGGATTGTTTGCTCCGCCGACTTCGTACCCATAACTCATTTGAAGCAACGAATCGTATCCTCCCCAATCATTGCCAGCCAATCCGATATCAAAGTCCATTGATAATTGAGCAAACAAATCTGTGATCGGAGAACCTGATTCGTTAACGATCCGATACTCAATGATTGTATATTTATCATTGCCTGTATCCGAGCTTGCATAAGCGGTCTGAAAGACGCGAACGCCGATGCGGTTTGTTTCCAGTGAATCAGTGAATGAAGTTTTTAATGCAGTGAAACCGTGAAATCTGCTTGTAACATTTGTAAACCCGCTCGCAGCCTGGAAGCTGTTGTTTCCTGAACTGTAAAGTCCGCCGGCGAATTTATTCGAGGCGCGGTCTACTAAACTGAAATCGCCGGCAAAGAGACCATTTTTGCCTTTATACACAACGCCTCGGTTTCCGTAGTAGCCGATTGCTCCCAATTTTCCCCTGTGTGTAATGTCTGTTGTTACTTGATTTTGAACGGAGCGCAGTATTTCTGAAAAGATATTCACGGTATCCACAAGCGAGGAGAAAGACTGCGTTGCCGTAACAATAACAGGGAAATTACCGTACTGATTTTCCGTAGGCTGCCAGAATAATGAATCGCCGACAGCACTCATTCCTGATGGCATATGCGAGACATTGAAGGATGGCTCAGGCCATCCGTCGGTTTGCAGTTGTGCTTTGTAAGAGTCCTTTGTCTCAGCATAGTCCGGCGCGGCAATCACGTTTGTTGCGGGAATTTGAACTGCTGAGCCTTTTGGAAAATCAAGTAATTTTGCATTGAATTGCATGTACAAATCGTTGTGATTTGAAGTCCCATCAACAGTTGCCAAACCGCCGCTTGCAGAATAGACACTGTCCATAGACCAGTAACCTGCGAGACCTGTTTCATTTCCGTAGAGAGTAGTATTCATTGTCGCCTGGATGTCGCTTTGAGAGCGCGCAATGTTCCAGAGGCGAACTTCATCAATCATCCCTTTGAAATATCCTGTTGCAGCTCCTCCGATGTACAATCCTGTTGAACCTGTGCCCAAAGGAATATTAAACGACACTTGATTTACTAATGAGCCATTGATATACAATTTTATGTTTGAACCGTCGTACGTTGCCGCAACATGTGTCCACGCTCCGACGTTAACAGGATTTGGATCGTGGAGAAAGTGATCATGACCTGTGCCGACTGAGTGTGTTCCGTCGGAAATTTCCACGCCGATACGGGGTTGATGAACATCCACAGGATCGCCGTAAATCATCAACGCAAAAGTTTCAAAAGGGTCAATACCGAAGCCATTGTTGGAAGGCCGCGCAACAATATATTCCGAATTGTTTCCTGTAGGAACAGCCATCGGGTAAATCCATGCTTCAAGTGTTATCGCAGTTCCGCTTATTTGATACGCAGATGGGTTAGCACTTGGATTTGCCGGATCTGTATCTACAACGCGAATGCGTGCGTTTCCATCAAAGTATGCGGACTTTCTATTTGAAGGGGGAGGAAGAACCTGAATTGCCGGGCGAATGGCAGGCAGTGTACTGTCTTGAGTTGGGACGACAAATTTTCTGTTTGCGAGTGAATTTTCAGGAAGCAAATCCCATCCGTTATTAGCGAACTTAAAAGCTGGAAATGCACGGAATTTATACTGTACACTATCTCCTACTGGGCGAGTCATCGTAACGCTGTATTCGTAAATTGATGTTGTTCCTACGCGAGCCATCGCGGTTTGACTGTTCCAGTTGTTAAATTCACCGTTCACAACAATTGAGTCCGTTGCCGGATTAAATCCTTCAAGCATTAACGAATCAAGATTGGCTTGGAAAGTTATCGTGCGCTGAACACCTGCGCTGGCCTGATCCTGAAAGTAGACAAGGGGGATTATTTGAACAGAATCAGTTGTTAAGGTGTAGCCGCGGTTGGCGGTATTCTCCCAAAAGTCTGTTCCGTTATGTCGGATGACAAATTTGTATGAATAGGCTGTTCCCGAAGATGCTGATGGAAAGATGAGTGTGATCGAGTAAATTGAATCGTTAGTGATTGACGATGATAGAAGGAACGCCTCGCCGCTCCAGTCAGGTTGCCCGAAAAGATTTTCGAAATCGCCCCGGAGAACAACGCTGTCTGTCACCGGGTTAAAATTGTTTAATTGCATTTGCACGCCCATGTGTACTTGAAACGTTACGGTGTCAGATACGATTTGGGCACGAAGTTGTTTGGGAACTAAAAAAGCACCCAGAACAAAAAACAGTAACAAGCCTCGCCGGATCATAAACCCTCCTTAGCACTTAATGATTAATTGAAGTTTATCTGCAGCAGCGTATGAACGCTGCAGTAGTTGAATTACAAACAAAATGAATGAATGAGAAAGAACGATAAATACAATCACACAAAAGTTGTATTTTTGGTTACAGGGTTATGGGCATATAATTCACTCTTATCATGATGATTTATTAGTGCTGGTGAAGAAGGTCTATTGGGAGAGCGTACTTTATAAGATTTGTCTTTTTTGTTGAATGAACCTTGTTCATCGTAAAGCATAATCAACGAGAATTCAAAAGTGTGGTGCGTAAATATTACACATCCCTGCGTAATTGTCAAGTGGGCGGAAAATGAAGTTGTTCTGCATCACTCGCCGTTTATGGCAGGTGATGATGGCAGTTGCGGTTTTGGAAGTGAGCGGCAATTCAAATACACCAGAGGTGTATCGCTTTAGAAATCAGGTAAAGAAAATTCTTAAAACAATCAACGCTGCTACAATCAATGTCAACGATCCGAAAAATTCGCCGTCACTCATCGGCTGTGTTTCTTCGCTATTCGGCGCGGCGCGGAACAGGTTCTCGGCAAGCCAATCGAAGCTCCCTTTGGGTTTGCCAAGCAATTTGTTATGTTCGATTTGTGCGTTCATTGTGGTATCACTTTCAATTTGTGGTGATTATCTTTAAAGAACATCACATAGATACAATTCAGCCGTTAGTTGTTCATTAAGCCCTTGTTACTTTTTTGTTAAATCCATCAACCTTGACAAGGTTGAGTTTTTGTTTGAAACCTGCTTCAATTCTTCCTATATTTTCTCAGCCTTAGGCTGATGCGCCTCTGGCGTAAAGAATTTTGCACTCAAGAATTGCGATGAACATTTTTCTCACCGGCGGCACGGGCTATGTCGGCCGGAATATTTTACGTGAGCTTGTTGCAGCGGGACACCGCGTGAACACCCTTGTCCGTTATGGCTCCGAAGGAAAGTTTCCGAAGGATGTTGTTGAATATCAAGATGTCCGACACCTCAGAGGTGTCGGACATCTAATTCACGGAAGTCTTGAAACGCCCGATTCGTACCGCGAAGCGCTTGCACATTGCGATGCTGTGATCAACCTCCCCGGTTTGCTACGTGAATTTCCTTCACGGGGAATTACGTTCGAAGCGGTACACTTTCTCGGTACGAAGAGTCTTGTTGATGAGGCACATCGCGCCGGAGTTAAGCGGTTTCTGCAGATGAGCGCGCTCGGTGTTCGCGCTTCGGCGCCGACGAAATATCTTGCTACGAAATTCCGTGCTGAAGAATATCTGAAGTCGAGCGGATTGCAGTGGACGATCTTTCGTCCCTCGGTGATCTTTGGAAAAGAGAAGGAAGGTTTCATCAATTTCTTTCTTGTGTTGAA
>JAJYOI010000089.1 GCA_021796275.1 Bacteroidota bacterium | reverse complement strand
GATGATACGGAAGTATGTAAGGTATCAGGAGAAAGAAGATAGGCGTGAAGAACGAGAACAAGGGAAGTTTAACTTCTTTTAGAAGTAAAGTTTTTTGAAGCCACCGCCTTTGGCGGTGGTCATTCACCTTTTGTCGGAATGACGCTGAATCGAAAATTAGCCGCGGCCCTTTTTCCTGCATAAAGTTGACATTTACCTCTCATTCTATTATCTTATGACCATATGGTCATTTCATGACCATATGGTCATAAAAGTAACATTTGCCGGTTCCCTTAAGGAAATCAAAAACATTCAATGATATCGCCATCTAAAAGCCGTGCTCTTTCTCGTAAAGAACGGGAGAAAATATCCCGACAAAAGGATATCCTGAACGCCGCCCAAGAGCTTTTTCTCCGCAAGGGCTATCATGAAACTACGCTTGAGGAAATCGCACGTCAGGCAGACTTCGGGAAGGGAACCATTTATAATTATTTTGACAGTAAAGAGGAATTATTCCGTTCGATTATTGATCAGTTCATGGATGAGATTGCCGACTTGGCGCAGTCGTCGATTACTGTGCCCGGCGGAATACGGGAAAAGCTTGCTTCATATGCAAAGTTCATCATTCATTATTCAAACAAAAACTCTGACCTCTTTCACTTCATGGTGCAGGAACTTCATCGTGCTGAGATATTGGAGTATGAAAAAACGATGCGTCATTTTAGGGGGAAAGTAAAGAAGATAAATACTCTCATTGCGTGTCTTATCGAAAAAGAAATCGCTTTAAAAAGAATACGCGGGATAGATTCAATGATGCTTGTAGCATTGTTCGACGGAATGGTGCGTTCTTACTGCATGATGCATGATGGCAGTCAACGGCTCGTTTCCGATGATGAAATCAATCATGTCGTCGAGTGTATTGTGTCGATTTTTTTTGACGGAGCCGCAGAAATGAATTTCAAAGGATAATACAATAATGACATCACAATGTACACGTTCGCGATACTTCTCTCTTATCGCTCTCGTTTTCTTTTATGCATTTGTTTTACCGCCCCTCTTCGCGCAGGAAATGGGAAAGCCTCTTGTTCTGACGCTTGATAAGGCGATTGCGATGGCACTGGAACAAAACCGCGATATCCTTATTGCGAATCAGGACCGGTCTATGGCGGATGCGCAGGTCGGCGAAGCATGGTCGGGAGCCTTGCCGCAACTTTCAATCAACGGCGTCTATACAAGAAACATCTTGAAGCCGGTGCTCTTCATTCCGGCGAACACACCCGGAATCAACCCGACTAACCAAACGCTGGCAATCGACATCGGATCATCTAACGCGTATGCGATGAGCGCTTCGCTGACTCAACCTCTCTATAGCCAAAAAATCGGTCTCGCGCTGCAAATAGCTTCGGGGTACCGTGATTATACAAATCAGGTGTTTCGGGCGACGAAACAGATGGTTATCCGTCAAACAGAGGAATCTTTTTATCTTGTGCTTCTCGCAAAAAAAATGGCTGATGCAAATCGTCAGGGGCTCGATGTTGTAAAAGCGAATTATGAAAACGTCGAAGCATTGTACCGTCATGGAACGGCATCAGAATTCGATAAGCTTCGAGCTGAAGTTCAACTCGCGAACACGGAACCGCTCGTCATTTCTGCGGAAAATAATCTCGCGCTTGCAATTAACAGCTTGAAAAATCTGTTGGCAATTCCTTTAGATCAGGACGTCGTTCTTGACGGAGAATTTGAATTCGAAGAACTTCCTGAAGCTACTATGACTGAAGCCAGGAATGCCGCGCTCTCGACAAACCCGACGATTCTTTCTCTTTCACTTCAAGAAAAGCTTCTTGAAAAAAATGTCAGCGTTGAAAAAGCCGGATACTTTCCATCACTGGATCTTGTGGGAGGATATTCATGGCAGGCGCAGGATAACACGTTCCAGTTCAATAATTACAATTGGGCGAAGATGTTGAACGTAGGCCTCTCGCTAAGAATACCATTGTTCGATGGACTCCGTACTTCGAGTCGCGTGGAGGAAGCGGAAATCAATCTGCAGAAAATCCGTTACACGAAATTGAAGGCGGAAGAAGGGCTCAAAATCCAGATTCAGTCAAAAGAATTGGAAATGGCCGAAGCAGTAAAACGTGTTGCAGGCCAGAAAAAAAATATTGATGAGGCACAGAAGGCCGTTCAAATTGCACAAACGCGATTCAAAAGCGGCGTCGGAACACAGCTTGAACTGCTCGATGCGCAGGTCGCAATGACGCGCGCACAAACCAATTACGCACAGGCGATCTATGATTATCTCGTTGCCAAAGCGGAATGGGAATATGCCGTCGGCTCATCTAAATAAGCGAAGTATCAAATTGAAAAAAACAAAATCAAACAACCAAAAACTAATCTTGCAGTCGCAGGAGGCTCAGGAAAAGCAGATGACACATATCAGCGTAGCTCACAAGCTTTTAGGCGGCTTTTTCATCCTTTCAATATTGTTATTGTTCGGATGTCATTCAAAAAAAGACAATAATGCAGACCCAGTCAAAGCGAGAGATGTCCTTGCAGTACCGGTTAAAATCACTGTAGCGGAAAAGAAAGCATTGTCGGTGACGAAAACTTTTACCGGTACGTTCGAGGGCGAAGAACAAGCCAACATCGTTTCTAAAATTCCAGAACGCGTCACTGGCATCAATAGCCAAGTCGGTGAAACAGTGCGTGCCGGACAGGTGCTTATCGTCCTTGATAAGAATGGCACATCCTCGCAATTTTATCAGACGGAAGCGAATCTTAACAACGCAAAGAGGAACCTTGATCGCGCGAAATCGCTGTACAACGAAGGCGCTATTGCTCTTCAATCACTCGATGCAGCACGGACGCAATATGAAGTTTCGAAAGCAAACTTCGAATCTGCACGAAGCGCGGTTGAACTGACAACGCCGATCGCCGGGGTTGTTACCGCGCTCAACGTCAGCAAGGGCGATCTTGCAACTCCGGGCAATGTTCTGATGACCATCGCGAAGATCGATCATATGAAAGTCACTTTCAACATTGATGAAAATGATGTACCGAATCTTTCGATCGGAGAAAAAGTTCAGGTCTATGACGAAACGAACGTCAACACAAAAATCGAGGGACGAATCGTACAGCTATCAAAATCTGCCGACACACGCTCTCGTTCATTTGAAATTAAAGCGCTGTTTCCGAATACACCGGCAAAATGGTTCAAGCCGGGTATGTTCGGCAAAGTGGATGTCAATTTTTCCACAAGGCAGGAAACACTCGTCATTCCAAATACTGCCATTCAAAGTGATGGCATCACAAACAGAGTGTTTGTGGAACGCAATGGTCAGGCATTCGAACGAGCGATTACGGTCGGCGAGACCGATGGACAACTAATGGAAGTCCTTAGTGGCCTTAACCTTCATGATACGGTTGTGACAGTCGGTGTCAATAACGTGAAAGACAGCAGTTTTGTCAATGTGGTGGGTCAATGATGAACGCCGGAGTTAAGATTTTTATCAATTTGAACCAAGGAGTAAACGACCAATGAAACTGGCGGATGTCTCGATCAAACGGCCCGTATTTGCAACCATGATGATTTTCGCACTGATTGTGCTTGGGTTGTTTTCCTATACCAAACTGAATATTGATGAGTTTCCTGACGTGGATATTCCGGTTGTGACAATCGCCACCGTTCTCCCCGGTGCCGGTCCTGAACAAATTGAAACGGACGTAACGAAAAAAATTGAAGACGCCGTCAACACCATCGGCGGCATTGATCATATTGCCTCGACGTCGCAGGAAGGCCTTTCGATCATTACTATTCAGTTTAAACTCGAAGTCGACGGCAAACAAGCGGCAACCGAAGTGCGCGAAAAAATCGCCGCCATTCGCGCCAACCTTCCCGATGACACGAAGGATCCTGTCATCCAGCGGTTCGATCCTGCAAGCCAGCCGATTCTTACTCTTGCAGTATCAGGTGAACGTTCTGAAAAAGAGATAACGACATTCGCCAAAGATGTCATCAAAAAGCGGCTTGAGAATGTTGAGGGCGTCGGCTCTGTCGACCTCGTTGGCGGTAGTGAGCGCGAGATTCAGATCGAGGTTGACGCTGCACAGTTACAGGCATACAATCTTTCGATTCAGGATGTTATCCAAAGCGTTGCAAATGCAAATGTCGAAATTCCAGCAGGCAACCTGATCCAGGGACCGAGACAGCTTCTTGTCCGTACAATGGGCAAATACAAAAATGTCGAAGATTTTAAAAATGTTATTGTTGCAACACCCGGAGGCAAGGTTGTTCATCTCTCCCAAGTCGCGAAGATTGTAGACGGCGTAAAGGAACAAGAAAGTCTTACGCGTGTGAACGGCAAGCGCGCCGTCGGCTTGAATATTTTGAAACAATCCGGCGGCAACACCGTGCGGGTTGCGGACGCAATAAAAAAAGAAATTTCGAGAATCGAAAAAGAGATTCCGCCTGATATCAACATTATGATTGCGAACGATAATAGTACCTTCATCCGCGATTCGGTGAACGACGTGCTGTTCGACATCGTGTGGGGCGGACTTCTCGCAATCATCGTCGTGTACCTTTTCCTCGCAAATTTACGTCCGACGATTATCAGCGCCATTGCGCTGCCGACGTCCATCATTGCAAGCTTTATCATCATGTATGCGCTGAACTTTACATTGAACGTCATGTCCCTCATGGCGTTGTCGCTTGCTGTCGGCTTGCTTATTGATGATGCTATCGTCGTCATCGAAAACATCTACCGGCACATGCATGAAGGCGCAACGCCGATGGAAGCAGCAAAAGCAGCAACGAGTGAAATCGGACTTGCGGTTATGGCTACCACTTTCGCCATCGTTGCAGTGTTCATACCGGTCGCCTTCATGCCCGGCATTGTCGGACGTTTCTTCTTTCAATTCGGCATTACTGTTTCGGTGTCAGTACTGGTATCGCTCTTCGTCGCGTTCACACTTACGCCGATGCTTTCTTCGCGCTGGTTAAAGAAAGAGGATGAAGAACTGACGAACACCGGCAATCCCCTGCGGCGAGGATTGTATTACTTCAATCATTTTTTCGAATTCCTCAGCGACAAATATCAGAATGCGATTACCTGGTCATTGCATCACCGCAAGACTATTGTGTTTGGCTCGTTGGCAATTTTCTTCATGAGCTTCTTTCTGATGCGCTTTCTTGGATCGTCGTTTTTCCCGAGCAGCGACCAGAGTCAGTTCACTGTTGGTGTAACGGCATCGCCCGGAAGCTCTCTCGAACAAACGAGCGATATTTGCAAAACCATTGAGCACATCCTGAGAGAGCGCCCGGAAGTTATAACAACTCTTACCACTATCGGTGCTGGTAATGATCCGGTCACGAGGGCGAACATTTTGGTTAAGCTGGTTAAAAAGGATCAACGGAAAAAAGGCATCGAACAAATTATGAGCGAAGTCCGTGCGGACATGAAAAATATTCCGGGAGCGAACATCAGTGTGCTCATCCCGCAGGGGCCGGGAGGCGGACAAAAACCTGTTACAATGAGCGTTCGGGGAAGCGATATTCCTACGCTTCAGAAACTTGCAGAGCAAGTGGAATACATTGTCCGCACGACACCCGGCGCAGTCGATGTTGAAAACAGTCTTGAAACCTCAAAGCCGGAAGTGCGCATTCATATTGACCGCGAGAAAGCATCCGATCTCGGTGTGAATGTCGGCTTAATTGCAACTACCATTCGGGCGATGGTTGACGGCGTCGTCGCGACACAGTTTCAGGTGGGCGACGAACAGTTCGACGTGCGCGTCCGTCTTGCCAAGAACGACCGAACTACACTCGAAAATATCAATAACCTTACCATCAAGGGAAACAAAAATCTTCCGGACAATCAGAAGCTTCTTATCCCCGTGAGCTACGTTGCCAATATTGATCAAGGCGTCGGGCCTTCAAAGATCAACCGTTTCGATCGCCAGCGTGAGATACGCATTGATGCGAATCTTTCGGGACGACAATTAGGGGAAGTTCTGGCGGATATCCAGAAAAAAACAAAAGCTCTTGCTGTCCCGCCCGGATATTCGATCGGCGTTACAGGCCAGGGTGAACAACAAACCGAAGCATTTCTGAATATACTCTTGTCTCTTGGCCTGGCAGTTATTTTTGTGTACATCGTTCTTGCGTCGCAGTTCGAAAGTTTTACATACCCTTTCGCCATTATGCTTGCGCTCCCCATGTCCTTAATTGGTGCAGTGCTTGCCCTTCTCATATGGGGAAGCGCCTTGTCGGTCATGTCAATGATTGGCATTATCATGCTCATGGGACTCGTCACAAAAAACGGTATTCTCCTTGTGGATTACACAAACGTTCTGCGCGATCGCGGTCTTGATCGCACTCCGGCATTGGTAAAAGCGGGAGCAACGCGTCTGCGGCCAATTTTAATGACAACACTTGCAATGATTTTCGGTATGGTGCCGGTAGCATTTGCTGTAAGTGAAGGAAGCGAGTTTCGCTCGCCGATGGGACAGGCAGTTATCGGCGGACTTATCACATCGACGTTGTTGACTCTGTTTGTCGTGCCCGTAGTGTATTCGATTATTGATGATTTCTCATTTCGTAAATTGTTCGCTTTTGTGTTTCGGTTCAAGGGTGTTTTTGCAGCATCGTCAAAAAAGAAATCTGAAGCTCTCGCTCCGGGCACACTCCAATCGGAATCGAAATGATAACATACGACATTTGCTCAACCAACATTCTTATTTTGAAAGAACATCACGATGAAACTCTCATACGTCATTTCTAATGAAATATATGCACCGCGTGTGATGGAGATTCTCAAAAAGCTCAATATAGATTACTTTACACAGTGGGAACAGGTCAAAGGAAAAGGTCATGGCACCGAACCGCACCTTGGAACGCGTAGTTTTCCCAATATGAATTCAGTATTGATGATCGCATTTGATGATGAAACAGCCCTCAACAAATTGGCGGATGAGATTATTACAGCAAACGCCGAAATCCTGAAACCGGACGACCGGATCAGGATGTTTCAGGTCCCGCTCGAACGGATTGTGTAGGCAATTGAGGTGAGAATTTCTGTCCTCATGCCGAATCTGTGAATCCGGTTATTTGTGATTACAGAAAAGCGGATCTCATTGAAAACGTGGGAGAAAATTTCTATATTGACTTTAACAATAAACTGATTTATTACTGGAGAGGGCTGCAAAAGTGTTCATTGAGATTTTTCAGTAAGGATTCATTTTCGGGGCGTAGCGCAGTCCGGCTAGCGCGCCTGCCTTGGGCGCAGGAGGTCGTGGGTTCGAATCCCGCCGCCCCGACAAAACACAAAAGCCTTTGAAATATTCTTCAAAGGCTTTTGTGTTTTCTGGAAACTTTTGCGCCATAGCGCAATAGCCTTTGGTTGAGTTCAATGTTTTCCTTCAATCGCGGCAATCTCGTGCAGTAAATCTTTTTTCGTAAATCCCGATTTCTTCATTAAGCTGACAACAAATCCTTCCAATTGCTCGCGCGTTTGCTCGTCAATTTCCATTGAGGTCATGATCATGATGGGAATATCATTGGTCGCGGGATTGTGTTTCAACTGGTACGCTACGCTGAAGCCGGAAACTTCCGGCATGACAAGATCGAGAATGATGAGGTCCGGGTGTTGCGTTTGTGCAACGTCCAGTCCTTCGCGTCCGTTAAATGCTTTCAGCACCGTGCAGCCTTCTGCTTCCAGAATAACCTGCATCAAATCCGTGACAGAGCGATCGTCGTCAATCACCAAAATGCGCGGCGATGAATTTTTTCTCACCGGCGAGAGAGAAAACTTTTTCAATGACGCAAGCAGCTCGTCTTTTTGCACCGGCTTCACAAAATAATCAACCGCGCCGAGCCCAAAGCCGACATTGCGTTCATCAAGCATTGAAATGATGATGACCGGAATATCTTTGCACAGCGGATGCTGTTTCAGTTCCTGCAATACCTGCCATCCGTCTTTTACCGGCAAGAGAATGTCAAGCGTGATAATATCCGGCTTCCATGTTTTGGCTTTCTCCAACGCTTCCACACCGTTCACTGCAGTTTCGATGACGTAACCGGCTTCGGACAAATAACTTTGCAGAATCGTCCGCGCATGCGGTTTGTCTTCTACGATAAGCACCTTTTGTTCTTTGGGAGACGAAGGAAGAATTGAAGCGACTGTCCGCATGATATCCGGTGTGCCATCGTCGGCGTGCACCATCATCGGCAAACGCACGAAGAACGTGCTGCCTTTTTGCCATTCGCTGATGACAAAAATCGTTCCGCCGTGAAGTTCAACCAGTTTTTTCGTGATGGAGAGTCCCAATCCGGTTCCTTCTCTTTTTATCATGGCAGAGGCTTGGTGAAACGGCTGGAAGAGCTTTTCTTTATCTTCCGGGCGAATGCCGATCCCGAAATCCTGAACAGAAAATTCAATGTTATTTTCTACGCGGCGCACGGCAAGAATAATTTTTCCTTCTGCGTAGCTGAATTTAATCGCATTGGAAATAAGATTGAGCATGATCTGTTTCAGCCGTACATCGTCGGCAACGATATCGTCGAGATCATCGGCAACGGTAAGTTCGAGCGCAAGATGTTTTGCTTCAAGTTGCGGCTGAAGAGAGCTGCGCAGCGCGTCGAGGAAATTTCGCAAAGGAATATTCCGGTAGAACAGTTCGAGCTTTCCCGCCTCCATCTTCGAGAGATCGAGAATGTCGTTGATGAGCTGAAGCAAATGTGTTCCGCTTGTATTGATGTTCTCGACATAGTTGCGGAGCGTTGCTTCATCTAATTCACCCCCTTGGGGTTTGCCGAATTCGCCGAGAATTAATTCCGTAAATCCGATAATAGAACTGAGCGGCGAACGCAGTTCGTGGCTGAAGAATGCTAAAAAACGTTTTAGCGTATCGTGCGCTTCCATCGTTTGCGAGCGCTGAATTTCGAGATCGACATTTTTCACGCGAAGCTCGTCAATCAAACCGCGGCGGCTGATGCCGACGGCAATCTCATTGGCGAGAAGCGTTAAGAAAGGTATTTGGCGGTCAACAAAGTGTTTGTCTTTTTCGAAGAGAATTTCTAATGCGCCGACAAGTTCGCTTTCTACTTTCAAGGGAAATGAACCGACGATCTTCGGTTCAGCAGGAGTAAGCAGTTCGGGTGCCGCGTGGTAATACACGCTCCGTGAAACGTCTGTCGTAATTACTGCGGCGTTCGTGATCACGGCGTCTACAAGTGCCGATGTTTGAAGTTCGTTGATCGGAATGGAGACGAGCGCTTTTTCCAATTCAAGCGATGGAAGCTCCGGCGCAATGAGGATGAGCTTTTCATCCTGCGGGCGGTATGAATACATTAACACCTGATGGAAGGGAAGATCGTACCGTGCGGCGATGGTGTGGACAACCTGCGCGCACAAGTCGTCCACTTGATTGCTGGTGTTGATGATGTGTGAAATTTCGAGAAGAGTTTCGCGCTGCTGTTCCTGCTGTTTTTGCGCGGTAATATCCTGAAAAAAGACCGATAATCCTTTTTCATTCGGGTAAATGCGGATGTTGTACCACGCTTCAAATTTTTTATCGTTGTACGACGTTTCGAATGACTGAAACGTCTTCGTTTCCATCGCCTCGAGATAACGCCTGCCTAATTCGGCATCCTTGGCGTTGGGAAAAATTTCGAAGACGTGTTTCCCGATAACTTCGTCACGGTGATAGCCGGTTCCTTCTTCTGCGGCGCGGTTCCAATACGTGAAACGGTAATCGGCATCGAGAGCGAAAAATCCGCCGCTGATACTTTCAAGAATCTCTTCTGGCTGCACGGTACTTTCCTCTATGAGTGATCGTCTGAATTCTGCTCGGTACTGCGTGAGCGTTATGTTTTGCTTTTTTTGTTTCGTTCCAGGTGAGGCGGTTTGAATCCGCGGTACGTATCAAATTGCGAATCGTAAAAAACAATATTGAACGTACTGTCGCGTAGTGTTCCGCCGGAAGGGTACAGATAAAAGTCGGATATGGTATCAGTTTTGTTACGCGCAAGCTTGCCGTCTTCGGTATAAAACCGCACAGTGTAAAATCCTTGTGTGAACGGCGCCGTAGTCAATTGCTGATGAAGGTGTTCTTCGCTGAACATGAAAAGATCGTCCTCCATGCTTACGATCCGAGTTCCGTGAACATATTTTTCCGGATGAGCATTAAGAGCGACGACTGCTGAATGATGAGATATTGTTGTCCTTCAAATTCTATTTCGATGGCGGCATCGCGGAGAAAAATTGCATAGTCGCCTTCTTCTGCCTGCAAGGGAATATATTTCACCGGCTCTTTCGGCGTCGTGGACCACGGTTCCTGATCAACGAAATTCGGATTTACCACCGGGTAGCCGGGGCCGACTTTCACGATGTAGCCGCTTTGCACTTTTTCTTTTTCCTTCACGCCCGGAGGAAGATATAACCCATGGTGCGTTTTTTCCTGCTCTCTATCAGGTGCGATCAACACGCGGTCGCCGACGAGAACAATTTTATTTTTGACTGAAATGTCCATCATGGGGGATAATCTAAAGTGACCGAATTAATATAAGAAGTTTTTCAAAATTATGCATCTTCTGATGTCGTAAAAACTGATTATTTCCTTCTCTGTTTCATTACTTCGTACAACACTACTGCCGTTGCGCTTGCCACATTAAGCGAATCAACGCTGTTTGCCATTGGAATCATCACTGCGTCGGTGCATGCATTGCGCACCTGCCCGGAAATGCCGCTGCCTTCGCTGCCGAAGACAAGACAACAATCTACGGAGAAATCAAATCTCACAATCGGTGTATCGGAGCGCTGCGGGTCAGCAGCAATCGTGCGCATCGCTGATTCCCGATGAAACTTGTTCAGCGATTCAGCAAGATTGTCAGCATAGATAATCGGGATCGAAAAAACATTTCCCATAGAATTGCGGACCGCACGGCGAAGATACGGGTCGCATGAAGTTTCGCCGACAATAATTGCGTTCACGCCGAACGCCGCGCAATTGCGGACAATCACTCCCATGTTTTCAGAGTTCGTAATTCCATCGAGTGCAACAAAACAATGAGGTCGTGGTGAGCGCGTCAGAATTTCTTCAAGAATTGTTCCAACCGGGATTTTACCGAGAGCCATGATTCCTTGGTGCAAATTTATTCCAACAATGGATTCGAGAATTTTCTTTTCCGCAACGAAAACTTTAATCATCTTGCCGCCTTCGGCGCCATTTCCAACTTTTCGCGATTCCAGCAGCGGACGGTATTCGGCGAGCCATTCTTCTGTAAGCAGAATGGAGATTGCCGTGAGCGGGCTTTCGAGAAATCGCCGCACAACTTTTTCTCCTTCAGCGATAAAAATTCCTTGCTGCTGATGTTCCAACGGCCGTTTGAGAGTGCGGTACGGCGCAAGTTCCGGAATATCGAGCGAATCTATGTGGACAATGTGCAGGCTCACGGCTGTTATGATACGAGAAGATTCGGCATGATGCAACTCAGCCAGAGGCTGATAAGCCTAAGGCTCAATTGCGTGTTCATTTCAAATGTAATATTTTGTAATTGGTTTGCCACTAAGACACCAAGGCTCAAAAGATTTAATGAGAATACTTGCCTTCACCGATATTCACGGTTCGTATTCAACTGTCGAAGAAATTCTTTTCCGTGAGTTCGCCGGAAAGGGGTTCGATGTTGTCATTCTCGGCGGCGATATCACAACACATGGAACGCCGGCGGAAGCACGCGATGCCGTGACACGATTTCAGAAATTCGGCAAGCCGGTATTGACGGTGGCGGGGAATATGGATCCGATTAATCTTGAAGAAACATTCTCAGTGCTCGGCGGTTCGATCAATGCGTGCGGGAAAAGTATCAGCGATGCTGGTTTCTTCGGAGTTTCCGGTGCGCCGCATTCGTTTTTGCGTACGCCATACGAAATTTCAGAGGAAGAAATTTTACGAAGGGCGGAAGCGGGATGGAACGACGTAAAATCCGCGCGATGGAAAATTTTTGTTCCGCACACTCCGCCGTTCAACACGAACGTTGATAAAGTGTTTGCGGGAAAACATGTCGGAAGCACGTCTGTGAAAAAGTTCATCGAAGAAAAACAGCCGGCTGTGGTTGTGTGCGGACATATCCACGAAGCGCGCGGAACGGACACAATTGGAAAGTCGTTTATCATCAATTGCGGTCAGGCGGGAAAAGGATTGTATGGTGTTATTACTATCGAAAACGCTCTCCATGCGGAACTTGCCGGCTAAAATTTGGTTTCTTCATTGATAGAATCTCTCGTCAACAATCAATTCCTATAAACTGAAGGAGGAAGAATGAAATCTGTGAATACTTTTTTCGCCCGCGCTGCGGTAATTTTTCTTGCGCTGTTTTTTCTCGCTCCACAATTTCTTTCTGCTGAGGAAGGAGCAATTACACTTTCCGTTGATGCGCGGGAGGCGCCGCGGAATATTCTGCATGCGCGGGAAACAATCGCAGTTCATTCCGGAGCGTTGACATTAGTGTATGCGGAATGGATTCCGGGTGAACACGGACCAACCGGGCCCGTGATTGATGTGGCGGGATTAAAAATTTCTGCAGACGGCAAAACTATTTCGTGGAGACGCGATCTTGTGGACATGTATGCAATTCATTGCACCGTTCCTTCCGGTGTTGCTACTCTTGATATTGCGTTCGATTTTATCCTCGGTCCGAACGGGCAATATTCATCGGGATCTTCTTCAACAGCCGACCTTCTTGTATTAAGCTGGAATCAGGTGACGTTGTATCCTAACACTCCAAATCCTCATGAGATTATGGTGACGCCGAGTCTCACTCTGCCGGAAGGATGGAAGTTTGCTACCGCGCTTACAACAAAAGAGCGATCAGGCGATGTCATTCATTTTGCGCCGACGCCACTCAACATGCTCGTTGATTCTCCGGTTCTCTCCGGCGTTCATCTCCGCCGCATTGATTTAACTCCTGCCTCCGGCGTTCCTCATTTTCTCAATATCGCCGGAGATGATGATGTTGCGATTGACATGAGTCCCGAGTTGATCAAGAATTACAAAAATCTCGTTGTGGAAGCAAACACACTTTTCGGCGCGCATCACTACAACCATTACGATTTTTTGTACACGTTGAGCGACAACGTTGCACATTTTGGTTTGGAACATCATCAATCGAGCGACGACCGTTTGGGAGAGCAAACGCTTCTCAACAGTGATTTTCAAATGGCGGAAGCGGCGCTGCTGCCGCACGAGTTCGTTCATTCGTGGAACGGAAAATACCGCCGCCCCGCCGGACTTGCGACCGGCGATTTTTCGAAGCCGATGACGGACGATCTTCTCTGGGTCTATGAAGGCTTGACGCAATATCTTGGAAAAATTCTTACGGCTCGTTCCGGTTTGTGGACTCCGGAAGAATACCGCGAAGACCTTGCGTATTATGCGGCGTGGCTCGATAACCGTCCCGGACGAACATGGCGCCCGCTGCAGGATGCCGCC
>JAJYOI010000016.1 GCA_021796275.1 Bacteroidota bacterium | reverse complement strand
ATGTTGAGAAGCCGCAGCGTGGCTATTAAACCGGTTGGTCCATACACGTATGTTCGCTCTGTCCCGTCGCTGACTCTTTGGATAAATGGGTGATCGTTCGTATAACACAAGTAGGTAAAATGTCAAATGATTCTACATCAGCGATGCATTACCGTATCTATTTTCCAATCAATCTTGATCCAAGTTTTTCCATAATAGTATTTTCTGAAAAATTCCAGCTCTCGAATTCGATCCAATATCAATTTAGTCCTATATTTCCAAGCCTCAGCATTTGCCATTGAACCTCCATCGGAAAAGGTTCTCACCAGTTCCGAGACATCATCTCTATATTTTAGCCATGACTTCTGTGATTGAATCAGCGCTTTTTTTGCAGCAGTATCTGGTTCACTAGGATCAGAAAAATCAATAGACATAACACTATGATAAAGAGAATCAAGAACATGTTCGGCAATCTTGTAATTTCTCACGACACAATAATTAACTTCCTCTTGCGTCATAGTAGTATCACAATTTTCATGTTTTACTTCCTGTGCTTTACTACAAACAAAAGCACAAGAACAGGCAACTGTTATTAAGATTTTCCTCATAAACAAGTCTCCTATCTGTGATAATTGTAAACTCCGTATTGAAACATAATGGCTTCGTCATTTCTTCGGATTAGATTTCCGGGTCCGCCTCTGGTCCATCCATTGAGAAGAGATGGAATGCTTGAATAGTTACCACTATTTATAGCATTGGCAATTCCCGATTTTCTGCCTAAGTTACCTCCACCAGCATTAAATGCAAAACTTACCAAAGCATCAAACTGACTTTGAGATAAGGGCTTACTAATACGTTCCTTCACAGCATTAACAGCAATTGCAAGGTCATGTGAAAAAAGCCGAACAGCAACATCGCCAGTAATTTCTGTATAATTCTCGCCTGGCAATAACTTGTGTCCAAAGCCAATAGTCGGGTTTTTCTTCGTATGATAATTATCATAATACAACCAAGTGTCATAGCCTTCCCACTTCATTATAAAATACGTACCTTCAGGGCTAATGTCAGTTGCGCCTTTTACAGTAGCCCGCGTCCAAAGTTCTGGATCAATCCCCACCGTCGCCCCCAGTGCCAGCGAAGTTTCAAGCGATGTCTGGTAAGCCGCTGCTTCTAATGCTGCATTAACCTGCGCTATCAGAATCGCTTCGCCTGCTTTCGCTTGTGTGTATTCATACGCTCCTACTGCCTCCTCTTTATTAATCATTTGCTGGATCAAATCATCCGCTGAGGGACCCAGTTGATACACATCAAAGAATGCTCCACTTGCGTCAACAAAGCCAACATCAATGCCCCCTCCTCCGCCTATTCCCAAATCCTGTGCCGCAAGAATATCGTTGAGCCGATTATAATCAGGTTGGGGAGGCGCAATTTCAATCGTTTTGCGCCCGTCTCGGTCGATATTCGTCACCGGATTCCCTCCAACATACCCATATGGTGAAGAACTGCTGTGTGCCGGGTCTGCCGCATAGAACATTCCAAGGTTGCTGTCATACATTCTCGCTCGGAAATTATGCAGGTTCGTCTCCAAATCAAATTCTCCGCCTACGCTACCGCTCCGGCGGACAGGCTGTCCGGTAAACCGATACGGGCTGCTCACATTTTGTGTCGCGCGGCCCACTGTGCCATAGGCATCGTAGTCATATGCTGCATTCGCTGTAGTGCCGGATGAGGAAGCAGCTCGTACAGAACCCTCGTGAATCATTAGTTGAGTGGCAGAAAAGTAGTTTTTTCTTACTGCAAATGCAACTCGCTTTTCCCGCCGTAATCTTTCCCCTGTATTGGAGAGCATTTTTCAAACCCTTCGTTTTTCGCCTGGAATCGCATTTTTCAATTTCAAAAACCCGATTTTCAAATTGAAAAACACGTTTTGAAAATTGAAAATCGCATTAAAAGTTTCTTTTATTGCGTTTTAAGAAACTTCTTTCGCACTAGAGATTTCTTTTTTCGCATTCCGAAAAACTCTTATCGCGATTTGAAAAACTTTTAATGTATTCCGGGTTTTCCTGTATGCAGTTGAAGATTCCTATATCGCAATTTCAATTTCTTTTATCGCGTCCAAAGAAACACATATCGCAATGCGAAAAACTCTTTCCGCATTTCTGATTTTCTTTATCGCGCCGAAGGATTTTTAAATCGGGATTGATGTTTGCTGTTCCGTAGAACCGCTTCGGCGCACGCAAACCCGCTGTGCACTGCTCCTTCAATTGTTGCCGGCAGCTTGGTATCCGTCCAATCTCCCGCTAAAAAGAAATTCTCCAGCGATGTAATGTGCGAAGGGCGAAACTGTTCCGTTCCGACACGCGGCGAAAATGTTGCGCGTTTTTCTTTGATCACATGTGAATGCCGCACAACCGCATTCTTGCTCTCCGGAAAAAATCTTCGCAGCTCCGCCACTGCCAGCGCAACTATTTCTTCCTTCTTCATCGCCAGAAATTTTTCCGCACCGCTGATGACAAGCGAAAGATAGGACAATCCGTTTTTTCTGCCGCCAGAGATTTTCGTTTTGTTAAATATCCAATGAATCGGCGAGTGGAGCAACGCAACGAATTCTTCCGGAACAAAATCGTTGCCGCCAACGGCGCCATGTTCCATATCGAACCAGAGATGAATTGTCACGATCGGCGAAGAAACGAACCGGTCAGCAATATTGAATTCGGGAAATTTTCGAAGTGTCGGTTCATCAAACAGTTTCGGCAGATCGAAATACGGCACGGCAGAAATAACGGCGTCCGGTGTTACAACTTCACCCGTGGAAAGCTTCACCTCGGAAACTTTGTTCTTCCGAATCACCACCCGTTCTACTGAAGTATTCAGTCGCACATCGCAGCCGTGGCTGCGTAAAAAATCAGCCGCAGGTTCTCCGAAAATCCGGCTTAATCCTTTTCGCGGAATCACCATTGCCGAATCGCTTCTGCTGCCGAGAAATGCTGCCTGCAGCACGTTCACGAACAGCGACGCGGAAACGCGGTCCGGCGCATCGTTCAATGTGCCGATGGCGAGAATATCCCACAAATATTTTCTGTTCGCTTCGGATTGATGCAGGGAAAGAAGCCACTCGCTGACTGTCATGCGCTGCAGCCGCTCATCGCTTTCAGGCTTTGCTTTCATCAGCGCTGCACCGACGCGAAGAAGCGAAAGCCTGTCGGACAACGAGAGACTTTTCAATCCTAACAATCCGGAAAGAAGATGAAGCGGAACCGGGAGCGAAGATGCATGCAGTTCCGTTTTTCCTTTTTCAGGATGACGGAACACAACACGGAGCGCGGGTTGAAGCGACACGTCCGGCAATGAACCGATCATGTTGAGAAGCCGCAGCGTGGAATGATAACAGCCCATCATCAAGTGCTGGCCGTTGTCCACATCGTCGCCGTTTTTTTTATCAACAAAAGAAAATGCACGGCCGCCGAGATGCTGCTTTTGTTCAACAAGAAGGACGGAAAGATTATTTGCGGCAAGTTCTACAGCGGCGGCAAGTCCGGCAATACCGCCGCCAATGACAAGAATACTCTTCTTCATTGAGCGCGGGGTAAAACGGTTTCGTTGGTGCGGGTGTTTAGCGGACCGCATGATTCGCCGCAGCGAATGAACGGTTTTTCCATCCGCCGCGGCGGATTTTCAACCACACATCGGCTGTGATTATCAGTTTGCGGAAAGTGGAAACGCGGATGCGGTGAGAAAAAACGTTGTATTCTGCATGCTCGATGTCTTTCAAAATACGCAAATAGATGGCTTCCATAATTTGCGCGGCGATGAAGAGCGGTTTATCTTCTTCGGACAAATGCGTGATCGCCTGCCGGAAAAACGAGCGCGCACGCTCGCATTCAAACCGCATCAGCGCAATAAAGTTCGTGTTATACTTTTCCGAAAGAAGGTCTTCTTCGCTGTACCCGAACCGTTCCAAATCTTCGAGCGGCAGATAGATGCGCCCCTTTTTCGCATCGGATTTGATATCGCGCAGAATATTGGTCAATTGCAGAGCGATTCCCAGATTCACGGCATAATTCTTTGCGTCTTCATTCTTATAACCGAAAATTTCCGTGCACATCAATCCGACTGTCGAGGCAGCGCGGTAACAATAGAGCTGCAGTTCGTCAAAATTTCTGTAGCGAGTGTTTGTTAGATCCATTTCCATTCCCTGCAGCAAATCGTGAAAATGATTGAGCGGAATATGGAAACGCTGAATCGTTTGACTCAACTTGTTCAGCAGCGGATAGCGCGATGTTCCTTCGATGGCACATTCAAACTCCCTTGCCCACCACCGCAGCCGGACATACTTTCTTCCGACACTTTCTTCTTCATCAACAATATCGTCGGTGTACCGGCACCATGCGTACACAATATTGATTGCTTCCCGTTTCAGCTTGGGAAGAAGAAGAAACGAGTAATAAAAATTACTCCGCTTATTCTTTTCTAACGAATCAATGATAAGGAGGTTTTCCATGTCAACGATGTAAAAGTGAGCGTGTGAATATGAGTGCAGTATCGAAAAGGTTCAACGCCGGACGGCGGTAAAATGTTACTCCATGGCGCTGTTCAATTTTTTCAAGCACACGCATTCCGCCGTACCATGTTAGCTTCAACTGAAAGCTGAGTTTTGCATCAACGCTCTGGAGGAGCGGCGATCCTTTCGTGAATAATTGTCTCGTCCGTTCCACTTCAAATTCCATTAACAACCGGCATTGCTGCTCTGTAATGCCGCTCAGTCCGGCTTCGCTGGATTTGCGGGAACAGCCGAACCGCTCGAAATCTTCATCAGGAATATAAACACGTTTTTTCTGTATATCAACTGAAATATCCTGCCAAAAATTTGTCAGTTGCAGCGCCGTACAAATGTCATCCGCCCATAAGCAATTTTGCCCGCCTGCTGAACCAAACAAATGCAAAACAATCCTTCCGACAGGATTTGCAGAATGACGGCAGTAGAATGCGAGATCGTCAAACGTTGCGCAATGCAAGCCGCGTGCATCCATCCGAAACGCAGTCAGTAAATCATCAAAAAGCTTCACCGGAATTTCAAAATTACGGATAACTTCTGCAAGCGATTGAAAAAAAACATTTACCGCCGTGCCGGTAAGAGCGTCGTGCAAAGCCGTTTCCCATTTGTCTAAACGTTCAAGCCTTTCTTCAACACCAGCATTTCCCTCATCGGCAAAATCGTCTGCAACGCGGGCAAAAGCATAAATCAAGCGAAGCGCTTTCCGATACCGTTTTGGAATAAAGACCGAAGCAACCGGGAAGTTCTCATAGTGAGTTGTTGCAAGTATTTCGAGATCATGTTCCATCTGCATTGTAATTTATTGCGGTGTAATATCTTAAATGAATTCTGAAGAAGCAAACCAAATAGAATGCCTTTAATTATTAACTGTAATCAGGCTATTTTTAATGTATTTTCTACAATATCTTACAACATGCTCGAAAACTTAGTGCATAATTTCATTCAAAGTGGCACAGAGTGTGAAATATTTACAAAATTATCGAATTTTTATGTTTTATACACAATTTGCAAAATTAAAACAATGAGCGCAATAATATTGATAACTATCTATAAATAAATGAGTTATATGAAAAATAGATGTCTGGCACAAGTTGGCTCTTTCTTTGCAATAATTACATACAAATGTTGCAGAGAAAGAAATAATGAAAAAATCAGAAAATATAGAGAGATTCAGAATATATTTTACAATTGTTGCCCTGATTTCCTTTATGTTTTCCACAATTGCTTCCAGCCAGACTTTCGATCTCCTCAGTGCCAGCCCGTCAGACAAACTTGCAAAAAGTGGACTGTTCTATGTTGATGATAACATGTATCTCAATATTTTTACCGTGAACAGCTACTCGCAACCAAGCTCGTTATTCGAGGGAAATCTTTACGAAGTTCCTGCCACAACCGAGAAAGTCTCTTCGGTCAACAATGCAGCCGGAGCAGTTGCCAACGATTTTTCCCTTGAACAAAATTTTCCGAATCCGTTCAATCCTGCAACGACCATTCGTTACAAGGTTGGCAATGCGTCAAAAGTTTCATTAGTTTTGTACGATATTTCCGGTAGAATTATCAGGACATTGGTCAACGATGAACAAATTCCCGGCAGCCACGATGTGCAATGGAACGGCACAAACAACGATGGAATCTCCGTTGCAAGCGGAACATATTTTTACCGTCTCATCGCTACAAATGCCGACGGCGAAACGCACGCCGAAACAAAACGATTAACACTTCTCAAGTAAGATGAAAAAATTTCGTTTTCGGGTTTTACTGTTACTTGTGTTTGCGTGGAGCAGCTCGATTTTTTCACAGAAGCTGATCGTTAAACAGTTTGGCGTAACGGACAGCCTACATTCGTTTTCACCAAATACAATTATCGGCAACGGCGTTGTGAACAATGCAGTCGTTTCCTCAACAGCTATTTCCAAAGATGAAACGGGAAGATTCATTGTTCAATTTTTTGCACCGTCGCTTTCAGAAACAAAGCGCGCAACCGGAAAAGTATCCGCTGCAAACGAAATTGCACAGCACCAATCAACCGTTGCACGAATTGCAAGTGCAGTTCCTAATGTCAAAATCAACCGTCAATATTCCGATGTATTCAACGGCGTGGCAGTAACGGTACGCCGCTCGCAAATTGACCAGATTCGAAAACTTGACGGCGTGAAAAATGTATTCGAGGATAAAAAAGTTTCAGCATTCGGGTCAACAGAAAATCCAACTCGCGCTGAAACGGACGCCACCCAATCCACAACTTCCATTTCATCAACAAAAGGCAAGGAAGTGCGGGTCGGCATTCTTGACACGGGCATAGATTACAATCATGAAGCGCTTGGCGGCGGATTCGGCCTCGGCTTCAAAGTGATCGGTGGTTACGATTTTGTGAACAATGATAATGATCCGCTTGATGACAATGGACATGGAACACACGTTGCCGGAATAATCGCAGGAAACTCTTCAACGCTTCGGGGCATTGACCCCGGCGCAGTACTGCTCGCGTATAAAGTATTAGACCAAAATGGTGAGGGGTACACTTCAACAATCATTGCTGGAATTGAGCAAGCACTAAAAGACAGCGCAGAGATTATCAACCTGAGCCTTGGCACGTCAAACGGCGATCCAAATGATCCGCTGTCGCTCGCTGTCGACAACGCCGTTAAATCCGGCGTGGTCGCCGTTGTTGCGGCGGGAAACAGCGGCAACTTTCAATCAATCGCTTCACCTGGTTGTGCGCGCGAGGCACTGACTGTTGGTGCGATTGATCAGCAGAATTTTATAGCATCATTCAGCTCGAAGGGACCTTCAAACAGAATCTATGGCTTGAAACCAAATGTCGTTGCGCCGGGCGTGAATATTCTTTCTGCAAAAATGGGAGGCGGCTATGTTGCGATGAGCGGTACCTCAATGGCGGCGCCGTACGTCACCGGACTTGCTGCAAACATGCGATCACTTCATCCGGAGTGGACTGCAGACGAAATCCGGGACGCAATCAGCGAAAGCGCTGTTGATCTGCGTCAGCCGTTCTTCATACAGGGAAACGGGAAAGCTGACTCCTCGACCGTGTTCAACAAAAGTGCCGTGATTACGCCGAGCAGTTTAAGTTTCGGGTTTGATCCGGCGGCAAATGGCACATGGTCTGCAACCGACACGCTCGCGATTTCAAATATTGCCGGTACATCTCAGCGCTATTCTTTCCAAGCAAATTCCAGCTCAAGCGGAATAGACGTGAGTTGCGAACCAAATACCGTGACGCTTGTGCCGCTTTCGCACGCCGAAATTATTGTCCATGTTACAATCAACAACGCAACAGTTGCAAACAATGCATCGCTCCAAGATGGCAACAGTGGAAAAATTATTGCAGCTTCCGACGATGATTCAATTCAAATTCCATTTGTCGTGTTTAAGGGTCCGGTGCTGCAGATGTTCTTCAGCGAAACGCCAATGCAGGTGTTAATCCACAATGGAGCCGATAAATCGTATTACTTTTCTCCACAGTCAAATTTTCTTTCGGCAGTTCTTCCTTCCGGCAGGTATGATATCGTCACTTCGTTTTATCCTTCCGCTTTCGTGGTGAGAGAAAATGTCAATACCGATTCAACTTCCGCGGTGGTAATCGATAAGAACGAGGCGGTGAACCGCGTGACAATTTTGCCGACAGACGAAAACGGCAACTCTCTCGGCATGAAAGATTCCCACAGCACATTTAGTTATCTCGAAGCGTTCATGCACAATGCCAGCGGCATCAGCCAAGTTTTCATGGGCGGTGGGGCATTGGTAACATCTTCAGCGCAACAAGAAATTGATTTTTCTCCGGTCAGCAAAAATTATTCTTTTGGCTGCTCACTTAATCTTCAATATGGCACTTCAACATCGTACACATTTGATGTGACGTTAGATTCCGGCATCACGACAAACCGCACATTTACATTCCCTCCATCCGATCTGAAAAAAATCGAATTCAGGTATGAAATCGATTCTACCGTGTCGCGGGCATTTCCGGTTATCTGGTCGGTCTTTGCACAAAAACAAAATGTTGTAGGAATAACATACTACGACGGCACTGCGGTGCCTCTCAGCTACCCTTTCGCTCAATTCGGATTTTATTCGAAACGGACTTCCACACACTTCCCTATTTTCCACCTCAGAGAAGCATATAAGTATTGAGATTCCGTAGCGGGAGGATTTTCCTCATTTGTTGCCCTCTTCACCACTTGGATTTCTTCTGCATTTCGCAATTGTCACCCCTCTGCAAAAACATTCTTAACAAATAACAAATTGCTTCATTGATTCTCTTTCCACAGGGCTTTAACTTAATTTCTATATTTATTCACCGAAGTAGGAATAATCAGGAACAGAGAATATGGAAGAAGCGGCGCAGGTGTTAATTATAGACGATGAGTCGACTTTTGCTGAAATCGTTGCCGACGAATTGCGGAATGAGCAGCACTACGACGTGATAACCGCTGATTCCGGCAAAAGCGGCATTGCACAACTCTCCTCCCGAAAATTTGATGTTGTGCTGCTTGATTATCGTTTAGGCGATATCACCGGACTTCAGGTGCTGGAATGGCTGAACGAGCAGAAAATGGATACTCCGGTTATTATGATGACTGCCGCAGGCACCGACGAAGTGGCAGTCGAAGCGATGAAACTTGGCGCCTACGATTACGTCCGCAAAGAACATTTGGAATTGAATCATATTCCGATTCTGGTACATGGAGTTCGCGAGCGGTATCTTTTCCGCAAAGATAAAGAAGCCCGCGCGGCAGAAGAAAAGGAAAATGAAAAAAAGCAAGCCGCACTGCAAATGTTTCAGGCAACGGTGAGAACAATTGCGCATCACATCAACAATACTCTTGCTGTGTTCATGCTCAAATCTGCAATCAGCGAACGCAATTTAAAGAAAACACTTGAACCGGAAAAAGCGGATGAAGTTTTGAAAATGGTGTACGATCTCCGCCGTCAAGCTGAAATCATCGAAGCAATTATCCGCTCGCTCGTTGAAATCTCAAATATCGCTTACACAAAATACGCCGGCGATCAAAATATTATTGACATCCGGACACAGCTTGAAATGCATCTTCAACAACTCAAAGAACATAAGTTAGCCACTGCCGCACATACGCAGAAATAGCGGGAAACCGACTCTTTAAAGTTCTCTTTTCATAAAACAACGATTGGCACGCTGCCCGCCGCTGTGATGCATCGAAGCGGAAATTCTTCCACATCAATTGGCGGTTTCGTTGTCATTACACCATGGCGTGAAATCTGTTTTCTTGACATGGGTAGCAAAAATTTGTACTTTTATTAAGAATTGCACTATATTTTTGGTATCATGTCTGCAAAAATAATGGCAGAAAACTTAACAGAGCGGGAAAAAACGATCCTGCGAAATATTATCTACAGCTTTATCCAAACGGCAACGCCGGTTGGCTCCCGGTATATTTCCAAGCGCCACGCCATCGGCTTAAGCCCTGCTTCGGTGCGCAACGTAATGGCAGATTTGGAATATCTCGGCTACATTGACCATCCGCATACATCGGCGGGGCGCGTGCCGACGGATAAGGGCTATCGAGTCTATGTTGATTCACTTGTCGCGCTGGAGCAATTGTCGGAAACCGAACGCACGGCAATTCAGATGCAATTGCAAAATGCATCACCTGAAATTGATGAGCTGTTGAAAGCAACATCGAAACTCCTTGGAACAATTTCTCATCAACTCGGCGTTGTATCATCGCCGCGCATTTCGGCGGGCGTTTTCGAAAAGCTGGAACTGGTGCAGATTTCCAGTACACGGATTCTTGTCATCATGTCCATCCGGTCGGGACTTGTCAGAACGATTATGATGGAAGTCCATGCAGAAATTCCAAAGACAAAGTTAGAAGATCTCGCTCAGGTTCTCAATGAACGTTTCTCAGGAATGACGCTGGCGCAAATTCGGAAAACATTCTCAAGCCGTGTACGCGATATAGAAAGCGAAGAAACCGGGCTCATCCGGCTTTTTGTGGATTCAGTTGACAAGCTGTTCACAAATTCAGGATCTGCCGACAAGCTGCACATCGGCGGAACACAAAGTCTTTTGTCGCAGCCGGAATTTTTCGATACAGAAAACTTCCGCAGTATCATCGAGATTCTCGAGAACGAAGACATCATCGTTCACATTCTCGAAAAAAAAGAACCGAAGGAAGGCGAAATCTCTGTTTCTATCGGACAAGAAAACGAGGACAAGAAACTCCGCGATTACACTATTGTCACGTCGCAGTACGCGATCGGCGATACCATAGGAACGATTTCCGTATTCGGTCCGAAGCGGATGAATTATTCGAAAGTCATTCCGGTTGTTGATTATGTGGCGAGAACAATTTCTTCTATCTTCGCCAACGGGAATTGATCCGGTGAAGATTTTCAAACAATACACATTGAACTAGCTGCCGTAATCCGCACTTGGCGGAGCGAGCGTAGCATTTTTCAATGACACACTAAGCGCCTTTGGCGCCGCAGCGCAAAAGGCGCCGATTTTTCTTAAGGCTCATTACAAAGGATTTAATGTCTGACAATGAAAACATAAACGGGCAGCCCGTTAACGAAACTCCTGCTGATCAAGCTCCGCAAGGCGAGCCGTCTGCATCTCCGGAGCCGGCGCCTCAACAATCACAAGAGGAATTTCAGCCGAAGGCTGAATTGAATCAAAAGATCGGTGAGATGGAACAACAAATTGCTTTACTGAAAGATCAGCTTCTCCGTAAAGCGGCGGAATTTGAAAACTACAAACGCCGCACGGAAAACGATTTCTCAATGTTCACTAAATTTGCGAGCGAAAACGTTATTACCCAGCTTCTGCCGGTGCTCGACGACTTCAACCGCTCGCTGAAAAGCGGGAAATCGAAGATGGCACTGCAGGCGGCAGAAAAACCCGAAAACGATCCGCTGTACAAAGGCGTGGAGCTGATCTACCAGAAATTTATCAAGCTCCTTGAAGCACAAGGACTGAAAGTGATGGACGTGGTAGGAAAAGAATTTGACGTGAACTTCCATGATGCGCTGTTGCAAATACCGCGCGGCGATGTTCCGCCGCACACGATCATTGAAGAAGTGGCGCCGGGATATTTGCTCTTCGACAAAGTGATCCGTCATGCGAAGGTCGTCGTTTCAGCCGCCGCTAATGAAGCGGCGCAATCTGAATCGAAAGCGGCACAGGAAGTGAAAAAACAGTGATGGCGACAAAACGAGATTATTATGAAGTGCTTGGGGTGTCGCGCAATGCAACGCAGGATGAGATAAAAAAAGCGTACCGCAAACTTGCGCTGCAGTTTCACCCTGATCGCAATCCGAATAACAAAGAAGCTGAGGAAAAATTTAAGGAAGCCACCGAAGCGTACGAAGCGTTGGGTGATCCTGAAAAACGACACCGCTTCGATCAGTACGGGCATGAAGGAATGCGCAGCACAGATTTCCGAAGCTACAGCGACATCAACGATATCTTTTCCAACTTCGGCGATATTTTCGGCGGCTCGATTTTTGAAGACATGTTCTCCGGCGGTTCCCGCCAGCAGCGCCGCCGCGATACGGGCGACCAGGGTTCCGACCTCAAAATAACGTTGAAGCTGACGCTGGAAGAAATCGCTGCGGGCGCAGAAAAGAAAATCAAAATCAAAAAGTGGAAAGCCTGCCACATATGTAACGGCAGCGGCGCAAAACCCGGATCATCAAAAACAACATGTCCGCACTGCAACGGCACCGGCGAATTGAGACAGGTATCACGCTCTGTCTTCGGACAATTCGTTAACATCACGACATGCCTTCATTGCGGCGGCACCGGACAAATCATCAAGGAACAATGCCCAAGCTGCCACGGCGAGGGACGTGAACAAGGCGAAACAACAATTAAAGTCAGCGTTCCCGCCGGAATTTCCGAAGGAAATTATCTTACACTCCGCGGGCAAGGCAATGCAGGCCGACGCGGCGGTCCTGCGGGCGACGTGCTTGTGGAATTTGAAGAACTTCGCCATGAACATTTCGTTCGCAACGGCAACGATGTTATTTACAATGCACTGATCAGTTTTCCTGAAGCTGTGTTGGGCGGTGAAATCGAAGTCCCGACATTAACAGGGCGCGCCCGCGTTAAGATTGACGCGGGAACCATGCCCGGAAAAATGCTCCGCATGAAGGAAAAAGGAATCCCTCATTTGAACAGCTATGGCCGCGGCGATCAACTCATCCGGATTCAAGTATGGATTCCCGGCAAACTGAACGCACGCGAAAAAGAACTTCTCCGCGAATTGGCAGCCAGTGAACATATCGTTCCTTCCGAAGAAGAAAAAGAAAAGAACAAATCATTTTTCGAAAAAATGAAGAACGCTTTTTCGTAACACGCAGTTTGTTTCACTGCACGCCCTCTGCTCCATCCTATGAACATGATGACGCGATTCAAAGAATATGCAGCTTTCACAAAGAACGAACAGAAAATGTTCCTGCTGCTGGCAGTTGTGTTTCTTGCGGGCGCAGGCGTGAAGCTGTACAATGCCTACGTCATTCCTCCTTCCACAAAAGATTTCGATTACACGGCATCCGATTCCGAATTTACCAAGCGCTCAGCACATCTCTCTTCCGTCCAGACTGCGAATGCAGCAATGAATTCTGCGAAGCCCGGAAAAACAACATTGCCCGTGCACCGGATCAATCTCAACACCGCGTCGCAGGAAGAACTTGATAAACTCCCCGGCGTCGGCAAAGGAACGGCAGAACAGATTGTCGCGTATCGCACCAGACACGGAAAATTCACAACGGTTGATGAGCTGAAAAACATTAAGGGAATCGGAGAGAGAAAATTTAAAACGCTGCAGCAATTTGTGAGCATCCAATGAAATCAGCAGAACGCTATTTGGCTCTTATTCTCGAACGCTCGAACGTCACCGCTGTAGAATTGACCCACAGCGCCAAAGGCTACACGCTCACGGCGGCAGGTTCGCTTGTTTCTTCATTGAACTTTGACGATCAGGATGCGTTTATGAAGCCGGGCGCTGTTCAACGGGAGCGCACGTTCGCACAGGAGCTTTCCGTGTTTCTCCGGCGCATCGCGTCAGGATCGAAAATGTTTTCCTTCGGGCTGAACAGCCGTATGGTGATGATGCAGACATTTCCACTCGATGTTGATCTTGCGCCAAATGAAGTAGACCAGCACGCGCAATGGGAACTAACCCAGTATTTCAGCGACGCAAATCCGGAATTATATTTCGTCAACACCCAAGTACTCAACAGCACGGCGGAGTCTCACGTTGCAAACGCCGTCATCGTCGCCGTTCGCAAACCGTTCGTCAATTTCCTCACCAATGTCTGCACGCACCTTCACGGCATGCTGCACATTGTGGATGTCGACCATTTCGGCGCGGAGAATGCGCTGCTGCTGAGCAATCCCGAGCTACATGAGAAAAAAGTCGTGTTCGTTGGCGTGGATGAAGACAGCTTCGATGCGAGCATTCTCGTCCACGGCTCGCCGCATGATATCCGGACAATGGAACGTCTTTCGGATACGGATGTTGCGATGCTTGCCGACTTCATCGGCGAAGCGGCGCCGGACTCGGTTTTCTTTCACGGAAGAATGGTGAACGAAACACTTGTCTCCGCTGTCGAACAAAAAATCGGAATGCCGATTGAAATTATTGACCCGTTCAAAAGAGTGACACTCCCTTCCTCGGTGAAGAACTTCGAAGAGATTTCGCACAACAAACAGCGCTACGCCGCCGCAATCGGCTTGGCATTACGAACGGAGTAATCCATGCGCGTCATTGCCGGAACATTCAAGGGAAGAGTTCTGCACACAGTGAACGATCATTCCGTGCGGCCCGCCACGGGAAAAACGCGCGGCGCGATCATAAATATTTTACAGAACCGCATCACATGGAACAATGCGCGCGTACTCGACCTTTTTGCAGGAAGCGGAAGTCTCGGCATTGAAGCGCTGAGCCGGGGCGCACAGTATGCCGTGTTTGTTGAGAATTCCCGGCGCGTCACAGAATTTCTGAAACAGAACATTGAGCAATTGCATGTCAACGGTGCATATGCAGTTGAAATCACCGACGCAGAAATGTTTCTCAAAAGAATCGCGAAACCGTTCAATGTTATTTTTGCCGATCCGCCGTACGCATGGGAACAACTGCCGCAGCTGCCGACACTGGTCTTCGAAAGCGGCGCCGTTGCCAACGACGGTTATCTGATCATCGAACATCCGGAAAAAATGAAATTTCAACCAAGTCCACTTTGGCTTACAACGCTGGTTCGTAAATACGGAAACACAGTGCTGACATTTTTTCAACCGCCTTCCTCAACACAACTCACAGAGGAAAAATGAAAATCGCAATCTACCCCGGCACGTTCGATCCGATCACGAACGGACACGTTGACATTCTTGAACGCGCAATGCTGCTGTTCGACAAAGTGATTGTCACAGTGGCAAAGAATTCTTCGAAAACGCCGATGTTCAGCGTTGAGGAGCGCGTTGCAATGATTCAGGAGACGATCCGTCACAACCGTTATAAAAATGTTACCGTCGAATCGTTCGACGGTTTGCTGGTAGACTACGCACAAAAAAAGAAAGCCGTGGCGCTCATTCGCGGATTGCGCGCTGTCTCCGATTTCGAATACGAATTCCAAATGGCACTGATGAACCGCAAGCAGGCGAATTCGCTGGTTACCGTGTTTCTCATGCCGCATGAAAAATACACATATCTTAACTCCACCATCGTACGGGAAATTGCACAACATCATGGGAACGTCAAGGATTTTGTTCCGCCGGTGGTGCTTAAACACCTCAAAGCAAAAACATCACATCGCTTTACATAGAAAGGAACCATCACAAAATGAAACCCCTCTCGTCGAAAGTCGCAAAAGCAGAAGCGTCTCAGACGCTCGCACTTACTGCGCTCGCTAAACAACTTCGTGCTGAAGGAAAAGATGTTGTTTCATTAACTGCGGGCGAACCCGATTTTCCAACTCCGGCACATATCAAACATGCGGCGGTGAACGCCATAGAAGCGAATCATACGAAGTACACTGTCAACGCCGGAATTCCGGAACTGCGGAAAGCCGTTGCCGCAAAGTTTCAGCGCGATAACAATCTCACGTTCGAACCATCGCAGATTCTCGTCTCGAACGGCGCGAAGCATTCAATTTTCAACACGCTTGCAGCAATTTGCAATAAAGGAGATGAAGTCATCATTCCCGCGCCATACTGGGTCAGCTACCCTGAAATGGTGAAGCTCGTTGATGCAACGCCGGTCATCATTAACACGACGGAAAAAAATGATTTTAAAATGACTCCAGCGCAACTTCGGCGCGCTATCACAAAAAAAACGAAAGCACTGATTCTCTGCTCACCGTCGAATCCAACCGGCTCAGTCTATTCGCGCGAAGAAATTGAAGAGCTTGCACGCATTCTTCACAAAGCAGATGTCTATGTTATCGCCGACGAGATTTACGAGAAAGTGATTTACGATGGGATGGAGCATTTCAGTATCGGCTCGATTCCCGAAATGAAAGACCTCGCTATCACTGTCAACGGCGTGTCGAAAGCGTATTCAATGACCGGATGGCGCATCGGCTATCTCGGTGCTGCAACAGAAATCACTTCTGCTGCAGAAAAAGTGCAGAGCCAGACAACGTCAAATGCTTCGTCTATTTCACAATACGCCGCACTTGCTGCTCTTACCGGACCGAACGATGAAGTAACGGCAATGACAAAAGAATTTTGCAAACGACGTGAATACATTTACAATGCCGTCACTTCTATCGAAGGTATCACCTGTGTAAAACCGAAAGGCGCGTTCTATCTTTTCCCAAATGTCAGCGCATATTTCGGGAAAAAATTCGACGGTGCAGCCATCAAATCCGCAGACGATTTTGCAAAGTTCCTTATCAAAGAAGAACAAGTGGTTACCGTTCCGGGCACAGGATTCGGCGCAAAGAATTGCATCCGCATGTCATATGCTTGTTCGATGCAGGAACTTGAAAAGGCGGCGGAGCGTTTATGTCGAGGACTGAAGAAATTGAAGTGAAAAAGCTAACAATAGCACCGCAAAGACGCAATGACGCAAAGAGTTTGTGAGAAAATTATTATAAAGAATTCATTGCGGCTCTGCGCCTTTGCGGTAAAAGTTTGTTCTTAGAGATGCGCGGAAGAAGTTTGCGAAAATGAAGGAGAAACGAAATGCCGACGTATGAGTATCAATGTAAGAAGTGCAATTATCAATTCGAGGAATTACAATCCTTTGCTGAAAAGCCGCTGGTAGAATGTCCCAATTGCCACACGCCGAATCTTGTTCGCCTCATCGGCGGCGGCGGCGGAATGATCTTCAAAGGAAGCGGCTTTTATCAGACCGATTACAAGTCGAAGACCCCTTCGGGGAAGAGCAACAGCTCGTCTTCATCCCGCCCGTCCAACGGCTCGAAGAAAATTGAAAATGGTGCTGGAAGTGGCAGTGAAAAATCCGCCGATGGCGCGAAAACCGAAAGTGCTAAAGACAGCAAGGAGCCCGCAAAGAAAACACCGGAGAAAAAATCTGAGGGGACGGGGACGAGTTCAAAGAAAGAGTAAGACAGTAACCTTCTCACTTCACCGCGCTAAGTTTCAGCTTGAACATACGGTGTTGATTTGTGTATAGCACATAATTATTTTTCAGTTTACTCTTAATTTACAACCCGAACGAAACACCGAAAGAAAAGCCGACATCGCTTGGAAGCATTTTGGAGCCGAACAATGCAATCTCGTACAATCCCGCTTCAAGAAACGCTTTCTTGTTTAATGAGACGCCGACGGTTTCGCGGAGAAAGGGTCCCAGGTAGAACGAGCTTTCCTTGTGCGATCCATAATCAATTGTTTCGTTTCCAAACGTCAGCGTTCCCTGCAATCCGAAATATCCTGACGTTGGTTCATCGCTGAACATCTCGCGCAGCAGGAAATTGCCGCCGTAGCTTACCATTGTTCCTTTGATAAACGCAGTTTTATTGTTGATGCTGAGAATTTCAAGATTGAACCCACCGCCCGTCATTGTTCTGCTACTGTCTTTTTGTCCAAGCATATTATAAAAGAGGCGAATGCCTCTCTGCATCTTCCCACCCACCGAATACATCGCTCCAATATTCGAATAAGTTGTTATCTTCTGTTTCAGCGGTGACGCTTCAATGGACTGCGCGGCAATATTTTCAGGAGTGGCAGGAACTGCAACGAGCGAAATGGAATCGTTCGGCATGGAAACGAACTGCGTGTTCATTGTCCGCATTTTCTCCACGAACTGTTTGCCACACTCGACAACACTTGCATAGATAAGCGGTTCAAGCATATCGGTAACATCAACACCGGAATAGACGGTACTGTCGAAGCCTGCTCTAAAATACATAAGTGAATCGCGTGCCACCGGAACGCCGAAATACATTTTTGCGTGAACGAAGCCGCTTTCACTGAAGAGCGACTGTCCTTCTCCAACTGCAAACGTGTCGAGGTACACAACTGCCGGTACAACGACAGTGTTAGGTGCAGTGGTGAAGAGCGAGTCCAAAACGTTTTTCACAAATTCATTGAACGGCACGGCAGTATGATACGGCACAAGCCTGTTAAAGGCACCGACACGCGCCGAGCCAATTGTTCGCTCATCAACTTTCCGGTTATCGACAACCTGTGAGATTTTGATGTTTGCACGGGCGATCTTCTGCGATGTGATTTCACGATTGGAATAATTTGGCTGAAGAAGAACATCACTTCCGCCACAGCCGACAAGCATTGCTGAGATAAGAAATAAAGGAAGAAGAAAAGAGGTTCTCATGGTGGCTCCCATAATTGTTTTTGAATGATAGTGTGTAGATGAAGAAGCTGTGCGGCAAAAAATGTAGTGAGCTTTTTCCGAAGAAGCAAGAATAAAAATGAAAGCACCATAAGAATATAAAGCCGTCATGCGCTTTCGAACATGACGGCTTCTAAATAAAACCTGATTCACCTACTTAACCAAGAGCATCTTCTTTAATAAGTACTTGCCGTTACTTTCCAATCTGGCAAAGTAAATCCCGCTTGCAAATCTCGCTCCGTTAAAGAATACCTGATGATACATTCCTGCTTTCATCACTTCATTATTTAGAAGTGACGCAACTTCACGCCCGAGCAGATCAAATACCTTCAATGTCGTCAATCCGTCTTCGGCAAGTGTAAATTCAATGGTCGTCATTGGATTGAACGGATTCGGATAGTTTTGTGAAAGCTGGAACTGCAGCGGAGCAGCGCCAATTTCTAACTCAACCGAGTATGTGTAAATGAATTTTCCTTCTTTATCAATCTGCTTCAAACGATAAGCGTACGTTCCGGCGCGAAGATTCTTGTCAAGAAATGAATATTCTTTCGGTGAGTTACTGATTCCTGCGCCTTCGACAAAACCGACACGGCTCCATCCCTTTGTTCCTTTCCCAGTCAGAGAAACAGTGGAAAGAGATTTCCGTTCAACATCAAACCCGTAATTATTTACCTCAGTAGCAGTTTTCCATTTCAATTCTGCATTCAGCCGTACGGATGCGGCAGTAAATGATGTCAATTCCACCGGTAGCAATTGTTCATCTTCCACAACTGCAAACTGACTGAAGGATGTAACACCGCTGAACCATACTTCTCCAGCTTCAGATTTTGCGCTGTCAGCAGAACCTATTTCTGTCCAAGCGCCGTCACTGTTAGATTCTCTTCTGAAGAGTCTCACGCCGCTGGGAAACATATCATCGCGCGAATCAAGAATGGAAGAACCGAACGTAAATTTCATTTGCGTGGAAAATGTTCCGGCGTTCCCAAAGGCACTGAGAATGCAGTACCCGTTTCCTACGAGAGAAGAATAACCTTCAGGAAGCCGGTTCGGCAAAGCAGGAATTTTCGTGTACACAAGCGCCACCGGTTCGTCAAATTGTTCTGTGGTGATAAGCGTGAGATCGCTGCACCCCGCTGTTCCGCTTTGGAACGAAGAAACAGTAGTGCTTGTCCCGGCGCCAAACGGCACTGTTGACGTTTGCCATGCCGGTGAATTATTCAGCGTCCCCACATATCCATGGATGGAATCTGTTGCCGTCGAGCCGCTTCCTTCATTGAATTGAAAATACGCAACAAGTCCCTGCTGAACGCCGCTTAACCGACGGTGCATATATTCTCTGATCTGTTCGGTTGACCGTTCTGCTTTCCAGATGCGGATTTCGTCAAGCATTCCGTTCGTAAATTCTCCGGTTCCTCCAAAGCTGCCGAAGTACGTAGCAACGTTCATGTTGGAAATCGGAGTATTGCTGCTGTTGCGCTGGGCAACAATGTTTCCATCTAAGTACGTCTTGAAACCATCTGTCGTATTGCGCTTCCACGTAAGGGCAATATGGTGCCAATTGCCGTCTTCTGCAGAAGCACCGACAGGCAATCCACTCGTTTGCGTTCCATCATTAGAAAGGATATGAACTTTAGTGCCGGAATTGTTCCACCCGGCGACAATATAACTCCCGCCGTTTTGCTGCCGTACTGCAGATTGGAGATTGTTTCCTTTGAACCAGTATTCAATTGTGAGCGAATCTCCGCTAAGATTCGTCAACGCATTCACCGCAACAGAGTTATTTGTTCCGTTAAAGCTCAGCGCAGTTCCGGGCAGAGGCGAATTTTCTGCATACGGAATTGTAAATGAATCCACTGCCGCGGACGGCGTGCGATAATTTGATACTGTCCCGCCGCCGTTGTATCCGAACACCGACGCGTAGTATGTTTCGCCTCCTTCAAGATTCGTGATGACAACAGAATCTCCCGAGCCATTATAGGCGACAAAGTTTCCCGAGCCGATCTGCGCACCAGAGCCAAACGCCGTGTTTGCAGAATATGACGATCCGTCCGCAGGATTCCCATCAACGATGTTTACGGCATTCATCACGACAAGATGGCTGTCGGCATCTCCGCGTTTCCACGTGAGCGTTACTTTGTACGGATAGGCATGCGATGCGGTAAGGTTGGAATCCGGAGTTGCCGGCTCTGTGGAAATAGCAGACCCGGAGGCAGAAAAAGTATTCGGCGATGTAAAAGAATTATCGTAGAAAGTGAAAGTGGAATTCTTCGCGCCTGAAGAAACCGGCGAAAAAGTTACGACAAAACGTGCGCTGTCTGAAGCATTCACGGCTGCCGATATTGGTGAAATGGTGAATTCGCTTCCTGAGCTTTTCACCGAATCTATTTGCAGCGCTGCTGTTCCGCGATTCCTCACGTACACCGTATCTTTAGCAGAAGAGCCGATAGCGATGTTGCTGAACGACAGGGATGATTTTGATGCAAAGAAGTTCGGCGCCGGCAGCGGAACGGTTGACGAAACGCGCGGAGCAGAGTTCAAGATCGTGCCTGCTTTTCCGCTGCCTGTTGCATCAATGAGCGTAGTTCCGGACGGCTCATCCATCCTCCAGTAGCCGATGAGACCGGATTCATTACCGGCAAGCGATCCATTCATGTCCGATTGAATTTCCGTCTGCGTGCGGGCAACATTCCAGATTCTGAATTCATCTACCTTCATGTTCGTGTTCGGATCACTTGGCCAGTTGCTCTTGCCGATGTAGTTCGACGTACGGGTCACATTGAGCGGAGCCCACAATGAGCCGCTAGCCGCGACTTCTCCGTTGACATAGATCGTTGCGCTGGTGCCGTTCAACACGCAGGCGAGGTGATTCCATTTGTTGAGGGACAGAACAGACGATGCCTGGATCATCTGGCTTGCAGTACCCTGAAACACATGAAGCGACACTTGGCCCGTAGTTCCGGTGCTGGCGGCGCAAAGGATGTTGTTTGAGCCTGAACCGTTTCCAAAATCAAAAAGCCGTGTGTAATTCGCAACGGCTCGGACGAAAACCCAACTCTCCACTGTAAAGCTTCCGTTGAACCACACCGCATCAGCAATATCTACGTATTGATTAGATCCGTTGAGATCAACCGCATTGCCCGATGCGCTCGCAGCAAGAAATGCTCCTGTGCCGCTTACATCTACCGTATCGGGAGCACTGAGCGCGTTGTGAGTGAAAACGACGCTTCCGCTCTGAGCACCGCTCGCCGTTGGAAGGAATGAAACATAGAACTTCGCCGAACTTGATGGAGCAATCGCCGCATTTGTTGGCGCAACAGTGAACCGAGCGTTTGAAGATGTTACAGAAGAAATCGTCAGCGTGTCCGTTCCGGTGTTCGACACGGTGACGCTGTCCTGTTTTGACAAACCGATTGCAGCATTTCCAAATGAAAGCGAGGAATTATTCACCGAAAAGATGGGCTGAATTCCTTTTCCTGAAACGAGAATTGTATCCGGCGTCGTTTGTGCATTATGTGTGAGAATGATGTCTGCATTTTTATTTCCTGTGGACGCCGGCGAAAAAGTGAGATACAGCTTCTTACTTCCCGCCGGTGCGACGTTTAAAGTTGATGGAGAAAATGTAAATTCAGCTGAAGAAGAGATAATTCCCGTAACACGCAGTGTGTCATTTCCTGAATTGGAAATCGCCACACTGTCCTCTTTGTTTCCGCCGACCGGAAGGTTTCCAAAATTTTTCGACAACGGAGAAGCTGCATACACCGAGCCGATTCCTGTTCCACCGACGAAAATAGTGTCCGAACCTGCCGGAGTGTTATCAGAAAAAATTATTTTTGCATTGACAGCCGCAGAAGCCGTCGGGGTAAATGTTATCGTGAACTTTTGACTGTCGCCTACAGCGACTGTTGCTGTTATCGGTGTAACGACAAACTGTGTATCTGTTGCTGAAACGGTAGTGACCGACAAAGCAACTCCACCGGAATTTTTTATGAACACGCTGTCAACTTTATTCGCTCCGAGATTGACATTTCCAAACGGAACCGAATCCTTGTTTGCCAGAAAAGTTGCGGGCAGCGGCACGGTGTTTCTGAGCAACGAAACGGTGTTGGAAGATGAAGCAGTTCCGATTGCCGCCAAGTCAACCTTTCCATCTCCATCCAGATCTGCCGAGCGGAGATTCCATGTGCTGGCTCCGATCGCGTAGTCTACTTTTGCAGCGAACGACGAGCCGTTCAATGTCCCTGACGTGAACGTGTTCTTCAAGACCGACACCGCGGAAGCAGAGGAGTTGGTTGCAATATCCGGTTTGCCGTCGCCGCTGAAATCGGCGATGGTGACCGTCCGGTATGATGAAGCAGAAAAATTCACGCCAGTGTTGAATGAGATTGTTCCCGGACTACTTGTATTCTGGAATACGGTCGCAACTGATGTCGCGCCGGCGACGATATCCGGTTTGCCGTCTCCAGTCAGATCGCCAACGGCAAGTCCAAAAGGATAATCCGCCGTGTAGTTTTGTCGGCCTGAAAATGTTATATTCCCCAAAGTACTCGTGTTCCTGAACACGGAGAACTGAGGGCCGTAGCAATCCACGGCGACGTCTAACTTCCCATCTCCATCAAAGTCAATGAGGTGTGCTTCACGAGGGCCTGATGCGGTAACCAGGGTGTTGACCGCAGTAATCGAAATACTTCCCGGAACACTGTTGTTCTTAAAGGCCCAGAAGCAAGTGCCGGAATTGCTCGTTACGATCAGATCCGCCTTGCCATCGCCGTCCAGATCGCCGAGCGCGACTCCGTGTGCACCGGTCGCGCCGTAGTCCAGTCGTGTGGCAAACGAAATGGAACCGCTCGTACTCGTATTTCGGAAGATGTAGAACCACCCGGTATTTGCATTAGTTGCCACGACATCGAGTTTGCCGTCGCCGTCAATGTCACCCACGGCGACATCCAAACCGCTCGAGGGGCTGGTTGAAAAATTCGTCGGTGCTGCAAAAGAGAATGTACCGGGCGAACTTGTATTTCTGATGACACTCATTCCGTTACTGTTTTCGTTGCCTGTCACTAAGTCGGGTTTACCATCTCCGTCAATATCCGCTATCGTGAGTCCATAGCCGTTTGCTGTTGCCGGAACCGTTGCATTCGCTGCAAACGAACCGGCTGCAATCTGATTGCTGGTGGTAAACTTCAGAATAAATCCATTTCGTGAATATGCGGTAAGATTGTTCGTCGTTACGGTAATCGGCGCATAGGTCGCACCGGCCGGGACAGTTACCGTAATGGTTGTATCAGTTGATGACGTGACTATTCCCTTCGTCGTACCGAAATAAACAATGTTGTTCGCGGCGGTCGAATTAAAGCCGCTACCCGAAATAACAACTGCCGTTCCTGCTGTCCCGCTTGCAGGACTGAATCCGGTAATCACCGGAACAATTGCTTTTGCCTGAACGGAAATCGTTGACGGCGACCCTGTTGCGTTGTGCGTCAATGAAATGGTTGCATTCTTTGTTCCGAGTGAAACCGGAGTTGCCGTGATGTAAAGTTTCGCGCTATCGCCGCTGAGAATCGTGAATGTGGCGGGCGTGAAGGTAAATTGTGTGTCGCTGGAGGCAATGTTCGTTATGTTCAGCACACCATTGCCGGTATTGCGAATGATCACGCTGTCTTGCTTGCTTTTAGAAAAATAAATATTTCCGAAATTCTTTGATGTCGCAGATGCCGCATAGACAGGCACGCCGACAGGAGCCGTTGAAGGAGCCTGACGTGCCAAACCGTTGTAAAGCGTCCCGTCCAAACCATTGCCCGTTGCATCGTACGCTGTCGTTCCTGAAGACTCATCGAAACGCAGGTACGCAACAAGTCCGGTTTCATTTCCTGCCAGTGAACCGTAACTGCTTTGAATTTGAGACTGCGTGCGCGCAACATTCCATATCCGGACCTCATCAATATTGCCGTCGAATGGATTTAGCGTCTGGGAGGATGTATCCTGCCTTCCGCCGATACGAATATTTGATGTGACAGGAGAATACGCGGTAACCGACTGCGTCTGTTTCAAATCTCCGTCAACGTACATTTTTCGATTTGTTCCATCGAATGTCATCGCCACGTGATGCCATTTGTTATCCCCCCAGATGACCGTACCTTCCGCGCTTCCCTGCATTCCGAATTTCAACCCCTGGCTTTCTCCGGAACCGCTGTTCGTCGTCAGAATATACCAGTTGTTTCCCGTATTTCTTCCTTTATCAATCACGCCGTTCCATTGCCATGTTTCACCGATTTTCATCCACAACTCTACTGTAAAGTTCGTCGTCGTCAACAATGCGTTCGGAGCAATGTCTACGAACTTGGAAGTCTTGTTGAATGTCAGACCGTTGCCCGCATTTGACGCAGCTTGAAATACCTTTGTTGCTGTTGCACTGACACTTGACGGCGATCCGCCGGCAGAATGATAGAATGAAATGTTTCCGTTTGATGAACCGGAAGGAGGTGCCGCGTTGAACGTTACGTAGAATTTCTGGTTTCCCCCGGACGCAACCGTTGCCGATGTCGGAGTGATTGAATAGTTGCTGTTCGGACCTTTGACAGAATCAATCCGCAGCGAAATACCGCCGGAATTTGAAATCGTAATGCTGTCGGTCTTTGCCGTTCCTACCTGAACCGAGCCGAACGCAATACCTGTCGGGCTTGCAGAAAAATTTGCCGTTGCGCCGGCACCGCTTACCGTCACGGTGTTCGGACTGCCAAACGCATTGTGCGCGAGCGTGATTGTTCCGTTTTCAGTTTGTAAAACGGTCGGAGCAAATGTGACAATGATCTTTCCGCTGTCGTTAGATGCAATTGTCGCCGACGTTGGAGAGATAGTGTACTTGGTATTGTCTGAAGTAACCGACGAAATGGAGAGACTTGTTGCGCCAACATTTTTCACATAGAAGCTATCCTTTTTCGTTTGCCCGGTCTGAACATTTCCAAAACTTAATGAAGATGTGTAATTGTTTAAATACGGAGCCGGAAAACCAGCGGCTGACACCTGCCACGCAGGGACATAATCTCCGCTTCCCAATGTAAGATTTCTTCCTGACAGGGAAATATCCTGCACGGTTGTACCCGTTCCTTCGTCCAAGCGCCAATAAGAAACAAGTCCGGTTTCATTCCCATTTAATGAGTTTGTCATGTCGGCACGAATTTCTTCCTGAGTTCGTGCAACGCTCCACACACGTACTTCGTCAATTGCACCGGTGAATCCGCTGTACCAAGGACTCGAACTTTCCGTACCAAGATAGAAAGGAAATGACACATTCCTGTTGTATGTTCCTGAGAGCGTTTGTTTCAATTCACCGTTGACATAAAATTTGGCAGTCGTACCGGAATACGTGACGGCGAGATGATACCAGGCGCTTTGGGTCTTTCCGCTTGCATACAAAGACATTGCCGTGCCGCCTGTTCCGATATAGGCAGACCATCCGGAATTGCCCGGACCTATTCTGACACCGGAATAATAATCACCAGCGCTGATGACATATCCACTATAGGAGTACTCCTGAACGTCGCTTCGTGCCCACGCCTCGTACGTGAACGATCCGGCAGGATTGAGAGCGCTCGAGTACGTCGTTGAAACAAAATCACTATTGTCATTGCCATTGAAAACAAGCATGTTCCCGGCAGACGTAGCTTTTGCGAAACTCGCCCCCGTCAAATGATTCACCGAAATCGTATTGGGAGAACCGGCGGCATTATGGGTCAACGTAATTGTTCCACTTGAATCGCTACCGGTTTGCGGCGAGAATGTAACAAACAATTTGGCGTTTTCTCCGCTTACTATTGCCAACGCAGCGGGCGAGAAAGTAAGCTTCAGATTGTTGGAAGAGGGCGTTATATTCAACACGCCGCTGCCGGTGTTGGAGATCGTTACACTATCCGTCTTGCTGGAACCGTCAGCAATATAACCAAGCGAAACAGAAGAAGATGAAACGGAATATGCCGGAGTTCCCACCGGAGCCGCGCTTGCGCTCCACGAAGCGCTGTTCATAAGCATCGCACTCTTTCCATGCCCTGAACCGTCGCCTGTTGCTGTCCCGATGCCTTCGTCGAGACGATAGTATCCGGCAAGACCTGTTTCGTTTCCAGCTTGTGATTGATAGCTTGCCCGAATCTGTGCCTGCGTGCGAGCAACATTCCAGATGCGTAATTCATCAATTTTCCCTTTGAACACTTGTGTGCCGACACTGACCGACCCGATATCCAGCTTTCCGACCGGCGTGTTGGGAACAACACTCGCATTCGTCAGCGACCGTTCAATGCCATCAAGGTACAGTTTCCACGTGCCGCTTTCCCGGACCGCGGCAATGTGATGCCAGCTATTTGTAGGAAGCTGTGTGCTTGAAGTTACCCACCCCTTTCCACCGCAGAGAATGGTCAAACTCCGTGCAGGCGTTGCCGATTCGTACAATACAATTCCGTATCCGCTGTTAGACGAGTTTCCATGATACAATATTCCGGGACTTCCGCTTGCCTGACCACCCCAATTCACCCACGCTTCCATCGTCACATTATCAACCGCCGTAGTAACAATATCCGATTCGACATACTGATTAGTTCCACTCAGTGCCACACAGTTACCTGCATTTACCTGCGCTGAAAAACTGCTCGTTGCACTGACAGAAACCGTATCGGTAACACTTGCTGCATTGTGGGAAAAAACCAGCTTTGTCGTTCGTGTTCCGCTGCCGTCATAGTGGTAATTGATAACAAACCATTGATTCGATCCGGTGGAAATTGTTGCGCTAGCAGGAGTTACTGAAAAATCCGTTGAGTTTGTGCTGATGACGGAAGAAATCGTCAGCGTCTGCCCACCGCTGTTGCTTACGTTGATACTGTCTTTCTTGTAGATGCCGACTGGCAGAGTTCCCATAGAATAATTGTAGCTTGACGCAAGAAACTGCGGTGAAACTATCTTGTTATCCCACAAACCGATGCTGTTAGAGGAAGCAGTAATAATATCCGGCTTGCCATCCAAATTCCCGTCCACAACGACGTGGCCGCCGATGTCCCAGAACGTGCCGCTGATTTGATTAGCATATTGGACAGCGGTTCCCAGCGAGACTGAACCGCCGCTGCTCGTGTTCGGAAAGACTTTTACATAACTGTCGTAAGGTGCAGAGGCGATAACGTCGGTCTTTCCGTCGCCCGTAACGTCCGCAACAGATATCTCCGGTGTGGTACCGCGAGCATCAATTGAGCTGTAGTCCTGCCGTGTGCCGAACGAAACGGTCCCTGCACTGCTTGTATTTGGAAAAATAGACATTGTCGAACTTGCATCACCACAGAGCAATTCCGGCAATCCGTCGTCATTGAGGTCTGCGGTTGTTATGTACTTTGCATAATTGTAGTCCGGCGGCATACTGTAGGTTTGGGCTGTCGCATAGCTTACGGAACCGGGAACACCGGTGCTTCGAAATACCGAGATAATGATGTCTGCTGGAATACTGCCGCCTTGAATTACAGCTACGTCTGTATAACCGTCGCCGTCCAGATCAGCGGCAGCAATCGCGGTTGTAGTGGAAGTATGGGTAAATGAAGTGAGCACCGCAGAAGAAAAACTCACCGACCCTGAAGAACTTGTGTTTCTGTAGGTAAGCAGGCGATAGTCGTAGGTAGGCGCGCCGAGGTAGCCGGCACAAACGATATCCTGCTTGCCATCCCCATCAATATCTCCCACTGCAGCGTCGAACGTCGAGGAACTGGTTCCCGGTGAGAGAGTTGTCGTAGAAAATGAAAACGAGCCGACAGTGCTGGTGTTGCGCAGGATCGCTATGGTTGAACCTCCTCCTGCAACAATGTCTTCCACACCGTCTCCATCAATATCAGCAACCGTAAGTTTGCCAGGTGAGAAACCCAAGCTTATGTCCACTCTCGTGTCATAACTGCCTGTTGTGAACATTCCACCGGCATGGATGTTTCGGAATATTCCGATAGAATTACTTCCGGCGACAACCAAATCCGGCTTACCGTCTCTATCCACATCCATCGAGATGATGTCATTACGTGTTCCGCTGCTCTGATCAATCTGAACAAACGAAGTTATACCATCATGGAAAGTAGTTGAAGTAAGTGTATTATTTGACGTGAACGTCGGTACAAAAGAATATTTGCTCTGCAAAACATAACCGCCCGTCTCAATGGTCAGTGGTCCGGCACAGACCCCGCGCGGCACTTTGACCGTGAGCTGCGTTGACGTCGCCGTCTGAACCACCGCAGGTATTCCGCCGATGTGAACGACATTGTTTGCAGGCGTTGTGCTGAAGTTCGTTCCTGTGATTGTTATCGTTGATCCGATGGTACCAGTTCTGGGAGTGAACGACGTAAAACTCGGCACCGAAGTTAAACCGGCAACAGCAAAATTTGACGGCGACCCGGAAGCATTGTGCGTGAACGTGATATTGCCGCTTTGAATCCCAGTAGCAATTGGAGTAAACGTCACAATATACTGCGCACTGTCGCCTGCAAAAATTGCTTTGGCGGTTGTCGATGAAATAGTAAACTTTGCGTTGTTGGATGAAACAGAATTCACGTCGAGAATTCCCAAGCCGGTATTTTTCACATAAAATGTGCTTGACGGTGAATTGCCGATATTAACGGAACCAAAATTATGATTTATCGGTAAGAGCGTAAATGTCGGCTGGCCGAGCGTGAGCGAAGAAGGATTCTCTATCGCGAGATCACCCGATGTGAAGTAAATGTAATTTCCAACTTTTGAATCGTACGTATAAGTTGATCCGTTCGTTGAAAAATCGAGAAAGCTGACCAGTCCGGCAGACCACGGATACACTATTCCCCCCAGTGAAACTTGAATATCGCTTTGTGACTGCTCAGAATTAAACAACGCCAGTTCGTCAATGCTGCCGTTAAAATAGCTTGACACCACGCCATTGCCGATTAGTACATTTCCAGTGCCGGAATAATTCGCGCTAGCCGTTCCCGACTTAATCAGCACTCCATCCATATAAATTTTTCTTGCTTTAGTCGTTGAGTTGTACGTCACGGCGTAATGATGCCATTTGGAGTCATACGTGATCGGGTCGGAATCGAGGTCATCTCCATAAAAGGCAAATGTAAAAACTGAGGCAGACCGGAAACCGATGTGCAGCCCCTTATCTACTGCGTTAGTTCCTTGTCCGATGATGTATCCGGCAGCATTTGCGGCACGTTTCGCCCAGAATTGTACGGTAAAGGACGAGTTCGTCGCAAACGATTGAACCACGGATAAATCATTAGCGATGCTGTGCGATCCATCGAAAGCAACAGATTTATTTTGCGCTGTGGAAATACCGAAACCAAAAACAATCCATACGCTCGCTATTATGATAGTTGTATAAATACTTTTCATAACTTCTCCGTGTTTTACTATTCAAAACTCGGTAGCTATTTTTTTCACGCAGGTTGTCCATAGAAACTGAAAAGGTTATCCACGTCCGTACGACGTTTTCACACGTTCTGATGCAGGAAAAGATAAAAATTGCCGCATGACGTGAACGCGGGGGGTATTGTGTTCGCTGGTAGATTTTGTATGTAGAGCAAAAGAGAACATCTTTATGTTTGTTTGTCCTCTTGCGGGAAAAGGATAGGAACCAAAGCTGGTGGGTTCTTATCGGTGTGAAAAACTTACTCATTAAACAAGAAAAAATCAACTCCTGGACATAATTTTTATGAATTCTCGAGCATCAAAACCTGCACTTTTGTTGAATTGTTTTCAAAGGAAAAGTATATTTATCCATTAATCCAACAATCCAATCATCCACATTGGATATTCTTATGGGCATCAAAAACCACTTTGATCCTGACCAATTATTCGAGCTTCTTTCTACCTCACTCCGCGAACAGAATGCGTGGAAAAATTCCTTTGGCGCATTTGAAACCGATGAAAGCCTTCAGCTTGAACCGGAAAAAGTCGGTGCCGTGTTCAACGAACTCAATGAGCGATTAAAGGACAATTATCCTTTTTTCCATCCCCGCTATGCCGGACAAATGCTGAAGCCAGCGCATCCTGTCGCAATGGCAGCGTATTTCATCGCCATGCAGATCAATCCAAACAACCACGCGCTCGATGGCGGTCCGGCGACAGCGAAAATGGAAATCGAAGCGGTCGCAGAGATCGCGGCGATGTTCGGTTACGCAAAACACCTTGGGCATCTCACGAGCAGCGGCACCATCGCCAATCTTGAAGCGTTGTTTGTGGCGCGCTCGCTTCATCCCGGAAAAGCAATTGCATTTTCATCACAAAGCCATTACACACACAAACGCATGTGCGACGTTCTTGGCAGCAGCACAGTTGAAATTCCTGCGGATGTTTCTGGTAAAATTGATCTCGGCGCGCTTGAAGATGCCTTAAAAAAAGGAACCATCGGAACGGTTGTTGCAACCATCGGTACAACATCGCTCGGCGCTGTTGATCCGCTCGATGAAATTATCCCGCTGTGCAAACGCTACGGCGCGCGCGTTCATGCCGATGCCGCGTACGGTGGGTTTTTCACCTTGCTTGCGAAAGAAAAAAAACCGCTTATCAACGCGGCACCGTTCCTTCATCTTTCACAATGCGACAGTATTGTCGTTGATCCGCACAAACATGGATTGCAGCCGTACGGATGCGGCTGTGTACTCTTCCGCGATCCGTCAGTCGGCAGATTTTACAAACACGATTCTCCTTACACATATTTCACTTCCCGTGATTTGCATCTCGGGGAAATCAGTCTTGAATGTTCTCGCGCCGGAGCCGCTGCTGCGGCGTTGTGGACAACGCTGAAACTTTTTCCGCTCAAACCGAACACCGGACTTGGCGCTGTGCTGAAGAAAACGCGCAAAGCGGCAGCGGAACTGAGCAGGCTTCTTTCCACAAGCACGCACTGGAAAAATTTTGTCGAACCGGAACTGGACATCGTCACATATTTTATAGCTGCAAAACCATTCTCAGCTTCTAATATTTCGCTTCAGACAGAAAAAATATTCAACAAGGCAATGCACAATCCGTCGCATCCGCTCTTTCTGGCACTGTTGAAAGCGGAGTCCGCACATCTTACAAAAAAGTTCAACGTCACCGCCGATCAGCCAACAACAACAATTCTCCGCAGCGTGATGATGAAACCTGAACATCTGCGCTTCATTCCGACAATATTTCAAGAGCTTGAAGCATTGGCAGAAAACAGCAATAGATGATCACAGCAATACTACAACTTCTCATTCTTCCGTTTTTTTTCTCAACATCTTCGGCCCCAACGGGGTCTTCGACCGGAACAATCACAGGAACGGTCGTTAACAGCATTACCAAAGAGCCGATTGCCGGAGTATCAGTGCTTGTTGTCGGAACGACATTCGGCGCCGCAACAGATACATCGGGCGCGTTTGTCATTCCGAACGTTCCGGTCGGAACATTTCAAGTGCAGGCAAGCGCAGTAGGTTTTCAGACAAATCTTCAATCAAACATTGTTGTCTCTTCCGGAATGCCCGCGATGATCACATTTGAAATGAGCGAAGCTGCGCTCAGCGTCGGCGGCGTTACCGTCACTGCAGATTATTTTCAAAAGAACGCTGACGAGCCGGTGAGCGTGCAAACATTAGGCTACGAAGAAATTCGCCGGCTCCCCGGCGGCTTGGAAGATGTCGCACGCGCTGTAGCAATTCTCCCCGGAGTTGCACAGGTGCAAACAGGACGCAACGATCTCGTCGTACGCGGCGGCTCGCCGTCTGAAAATCTTTTCGTCGTTGACAATATTCAATTGCCGAACATCAATCATTTTGCAACGCAGGGCGCAAGCGGCGGACCGCTCAGTTTCCTCAATCTCGATTTTGTTGACGCGGTAACATTTTCAAGCGGCGGGTTCGGCGTGCGCTACGGTGACAAGCTTTCTTCCGTTCTTAAAATTAAAATGCGAGATGGACGCACCGATCATTTCGGCGGCAAGGCGACGATCTCCGCTTCGCAGTTCGGACTGAATCTTGAAGGGCCTGTAAATCACAACGGCTCATTTCTCTTTTCCGCTCGTCGGAGTTATCTCGATTTCATTTTCAAAGCGGCGGGGTTCGGCTTCGTTCCCGAATACTGGGATTTCACAGGAAAAGCAAACTATCATCTCAGCATGAATGACGAAATCACTATTCTCGGCATCGGAGCGCTGGACGATGTAAAACTGTTCAACGACACGCCGCAGCAGCGTTACGACAATTCACACATTCTCCGCAGCAATCAGAACGAAGGCGTCGGCGGAATTTCGTGGCGGCATTTGCTTCCGAAAGGTTATGCAACGGCGGCACTCTCTCAAACAGTTTTCACGTACGATTATCAGCAGGACGATACGCTGACAAATCCGATCTTCACGGACAATTCAGCCGAACGGGAAACATCATTGCGTGGTGATGCTGTGCTGCAAGTGACTTCGTCGTCGGAATTATCATTCGGCGTTGAGGGAAAGTTTGCTTCGTTTTCCAGCAACATTTTTTTGAAAAAATTTTATACTAACTTCAGTGATTCGCTGCAGGTAAACACCACACTCGACACAACAGGGTTCAAAAGCGCAGGCTATGTTCAACTTACACAATCGCTTTCTGAGCGAATGAAAATAACCGCAGGCCTGCGCGCAGATTATTTCAATCTTATCGTTCGTCCGTTTGCATTTTCGCCGCGGCTTTCGGCAACGTACATGCTTGATGCGGAAACAAACATCAATGCGAGCATCGGCAAATATTACCAATCGCCGGCGTACGTGTGGCTTGCCGCGAATCCGGCAAATCGCAGCCTGCGATTCATTTCTGTGACTCAATACATTCTTGGAATTGACCGCTTGCTTCGCACCGATACAAAGATCAGTCTTGAAGGCTACATCAAAAATTATTCCGACTATCCGGCAAGCCTGCGGCAAAAATTTCTCGTTCTCTCGAATGCCGGTTCCGGATTCGGCGGTTCGCAGGAATCATTTGCATCGTTCGGCATTGATCCGCTTGTCAGCGAAGGAACAGGCAAAGCGTACGGCGCAGAATTCTTCATGCAGAAACAGCTTTCGGAAATTCCGTTTTATGGAATTGTCAGCATCAGCTATAATCATGTTGAGTTCACGGCGCTGGATGGCATCAGCCGTCCGGGAAGTTTTGATCAGCGATGGATTGTCAATATTGGCGGCGGTTATGTGTTGAACGAAGAATGGGAGTTCAGCGGGAAGTTTCGTTTCTATACAGGAAGACCATACACACCATACAATCCGGACGGCACGCAGAATGCTGCTCTGTACAACAGTGCACGCATCGGTGCAAATCACAGCCTTGATCTGCGCGTAGACCGTCGGTGGAATTTCTCCGGCTGGACACTCATCACCTACGCCGACGTACAGAATGTTTATAACCGCAAACCGCTCGATGTTCCGATTTTCGATGAACGGACAAAGGAAGTAAAGCAGATCAGCAATTCCGTCGGCATTCTGCCTTCAATCGGCGTCAGTGCGATGTGGTAAAAAAGAAGCGGTATTGCTTTTCAGGGGAAATTTCTTTTTCTTAGCGTTACCAATAACAGCCAACCGTGATTTGGGACGATTCACTCTCACGCTGAATTATTCTTTCCACAGGTTTTAAGTGTGAAGAGAGATAAAAACGAAGTTGAAGCTGAAACCAAATTGGGTTGCAGTAATTCTATCAAATATGTCAGAGGGACACAATGAGAACGATTTTGGTACTGAGCCTCACCTTTTTCACTTCTTTTTTCTTCTTTTCATGCGCCTCAAGCCCTTTCGTAAACCTGAATCAGCTTAAAACGGAATTGAATGTCAAAGATTTCCCGAACCAGAGTGACTACCCGAATGCCGATGCGGTAGTTCTCTCGGAAGTTCACGATGTGCACGCCATCCTCGATGAAGAATACAACTTTGTAACGGATGAGAAAATTACAAAAGTTATCAAGCTTTTCAAAAACATTGATGACTACGCGTCAGTCGAAATTCCCATTTACGACGGTGAGATTCTTAAAGCGATATCGGCGAGAACAATTAAGCCTGACGGCTCAACGATTGAGCTGAAGAAAGAAGATTTTCACACTATTACAGGCGATGAGCAAGGATACCTTTTTTACTCAGATAGAAAGAAAGTCAAATTCACCTTCCCTTCGATAGAAAAAAATTGTATTATCGAGTACCACTATAGTGTGTATTCGCGCTACCCTTTCATACAGGGCGTATGGGGAATTCAAAGCAGTATTCCAAAACTCGAGAATAGTTATAAGTTAACGGTTCCACTCTTACTTATCCTGCCGGTATCAAAAGGCGGCTACGATTGGACGTGGAGATACAAATCGTTCAACTTCTTTCTTGACCGACCGAATGAACATCGGAATCTCACGCCGTCCCAAGCTAATCTTGATCAGACCGTAACGTTCTCCTGGATACAAAAAAACATAGCGGCTTTTGAACCCGATCCGATGATGCCGCCTTACGATTATTACGTACCCTATGTAAAGTTCGCTCCATCCGAATGGAAGACGTGGGACGATATTTCCAAATGGTACAACAAATATCATTTCGAAGACCGGTTAGACATCACAGACGAAATTTCAAATAAAGCGAAAGAATTGACAACAGACTGCATAACTGAAGCAGACAAACTAAAAAAGGTGTACGCATTCATTCAAACTCTTCGTTACGTCGCAATAGAGATCGGGCAAGGAGGTTATACCCCATCGAAACCGCAAAAAGTTCTCGAAAGAAACTATGGAGATTGTAAGGATAAATCCATTTTACTCATCAGCCTGTTGCGAAGTCTTGGTATAACTGCAAAACCCGTGCTTGTTCTCACAGAAAACAAAGGAAGGATTGATCCTAATTTTCCAAGCTGGGAATTCAACCACATGATCGTGCAGGCGAAAACCACCAACGGAACATTGTACTGGATGGATCCGACTGTAGATCATTGTCCGCTCGGCAAAATTCCCTACTTGGATGAGGGCGCAAGCGTACTGGTGCTCAACGATGACGGCACGTCGCAGTTCGGGCTGACCCCTTCCAGCACTCATGAAGATAACGTCCAGGATGTCCATATGAAAGTGTCCTTAGCCACACAAGATGAGGTTGATTATGACATCACAATAACATTCAAAGGAGAAGAGAATTTTAGTACACGATCATTCCTGAACGACATGACTCATGACGAGATCGTAAAGTTTTGCAAATCACTGGTCGCCGACAATTATCTTAACGCTGACGTAGCAAACTATTCAATGAGCGATCTTAACGCTGTTGATTCGGCGCTTGTTTTCAATTTCAAGCTTAAAGTGCCGAACGCGGTCGAGAGGCAAGGCGATTTGGTTTTTCTTAACGTTGATCCTCTGAAATTACCCGGCAACTGGAACTGGCTTGCCAGAGATAAACGGACATACGACATCGAGTTCAATTATCCCCGGACCGTCAACAAAACGATAGAATTGGACTTTCCAAAAGATACTTATGCGATTCGTACTTTACCGAACAATATCAATTTAGCAAAGAAGGGACTTTATTTTTCGGAGGCCGATCAAAGCGATGGAAACGGTCATGTGATTGTCAAAGAATCATTTTCTGTCCAATACAAATATTTTAAAGCAAATTATTTCAAGGACTTGAAGGATTTTGTCGAAGTGATGCGGAAAACATCTCAGGAAAAAATTATTCTAACGACAAAATAAATTCGCTGCAGATTCCTTTTTGAAAACTAAAGCCCCTTCACGAATTGGTTAAGATAGCGCAGCGCGTCGGCAACCGTCTCTTCGTTTACGGGCATCGGCAGTGTTATCTTGCCGATTTTTTGGGGCAGCACAAAATGGATTTTCCCTCCCAGCGATTTCTTGTCACTTCTCATCGTATCAATTAATTTTCTCACGGAGAATACAAATCCGAATGAGCGGGGCAATGAAACAGCCGTAATTATGTCTTCGATGCGTCGAAGGTCAGCCTCAGCGATCATTTTCAACCGATGTGCAAGAAACGTTTCAGCAATCATGCCGAGCAGAACCGCTTCACCGTGTTTCAATGAACGGAAATGCCCCGCCTGTTCAAGTGCGTGTCCGACCGTATGTCCGAAATTCAGAATGGCCCGCAGATTTTCTTCTTTCTCGTCGCGCGAAACAACGTATGCCTTCAATTCACAGCAACGGGCAGCAACCCGTGCAATAGCCGCAGGCTGCATTGCAATAATGTCGGCAAGGTCCTTTTGCACATGGTCAAAAAACTTTGCATCGAGAATAATGCCGTACTTGATCACTTCACCAAGCCCGCACACGCGTTCGCGTTCAGACAACGTCTGCAGTGTTTCTGTATCGGCAATGACACAGAGCGGTTGATAGAACGCGCCAATCATATTTTTGCCGAGCGGATGATTGATGCCGACTTTTCCGCCGACTGAACTGTCCACTTGCGCCAATAATGTTGTCGGGATTTGTACGAAATTCACGCCGCGTTGGTACGTTGCCGCAATGAAACCCGCAAGATCGCCGACAACACCGCCGCCGAGCGCGATGATTGTGACTTTTCTTCCAATGCGATTACGGAGTAATTCCGTGTATATGGCGTCGGCACGACGCAAATTTTTCTGACTTTCTCCCTGAGGAATAACAATGGCAAGCACCGAAAAACCCGCCTCCACCAAACTTCGGCGCACATCGTCCAGATAAAGGCGTGCAACAATTGTATCGGTGACGATGACGGTTTGTTTCGGAAGGCGGAGCCGTTTCAAAATCTTTCCTGCCGAATTCCGCACACCGGCGCCAATGTAGATCGGGTAGCTGCGTTTGCCAAGCGCAACTGTAATTGTCTTCAGTCTTCTGGCTTTCAGCGTCCGCCGCGGCGGATTCGATTTCTGCGGATTAATCTTCAAGGCAGCCGCGGAGTTTGTGAACAATGGTGTCAATTGTCATGCCGATTTTTTTATCATCAGTTTGCATAATCACATGCGCTTGTTCGTAGTACACAGAACGTTGAGCAAGCAGTTCGCCGATTCGTACTTTCAATTGTTCGTCATCCATCAATACTCCTTCAGGCGTGCGCAGCAGCGGACGGTCTCCTTTAGGACGCAAACGGCGATAAATCTGCTCTGAATCCGCCTTGAGATAAATGAGAATGCCGCACTGTTTCACGACATCGAGCGTCGGCTGATGAACAATTGTTCCGCCGCCTAACGAAACAACCATGCGCTGGCGATGCGAAAGTTCAGCAACAAGCGACCGCTCCACGAAACGGAAATAATTCTCGCCTTTGTCCGAAAAAATCTTTCCGATCTTTTCCTTTTCCCGCTGCTCGATCAGAGAATCAAGATCAACGAATTCATAGCCAAGCGTGTTGGCAAGAATCGGCCCGATAGTGCTCTTCCCGCTTCCCATGAATCCTGCCAAAAAAACAATGGATTTTTTTTCCTGTTCGTTCACGCCTTTGCTCTCACTTTCCTACACAAACCTGCTTTTTCGCCGGACAAGCGGCTCAAGCACATTCACAACAAATAATCCCGACAGCACGCACACCGTACCCGCAATATCAAGTATTGTCACCGGCTCTTTCAAAAAAGCGGAACCGAGTGCGATGGCGATCACCGGAACAAGAAAGGCAACCATGGAAAGCTTCACGGCATCGACGCGCTTCAACAGCCACATGTAAGCGACAAATCCGAATGCTGAGGAAAGCAAACTCAAAAAGAGGATAATGAAAATTGATTCGAATGAAACGATAAACCGGACCGGCTGATCGAATACGGCGCTTGAGACGATCAATGTCCCGCCGCCGAACAGCATCATCACAGCAATCAATACCGCCGAATGATACGAAGCTCCGAACCGCTTTGCAAGAACCATCGCCAGTCCCGTGAACACCGCCGCAACGAACATCAGTACGTCGGCAAGAAGCGAGCGCTCGCTGCCGGCCGTCATCTTCTGGGAAAAAATTATGACAACGCCGATGAAACTGACGATCAAACCGAGAATTTTCGCTCCGGTCATCTTTTCATTCTTCAATAAGAAATATGAGAAGAGTGCGACGAACAACGGATTGGTACCGTTCAGCACCGACGCCATACCCGACGAAGTGTACTGCACGCCCCAAAAAACCATGGCATACGGAATTGCGATCCATAACATTCCCAGATAAAAAAGGAATTTCCATTCACGAAATTCTTTCGGCAAAGGAACGCCTTGCACTTTCAGCATTCCGAACAATGCAGCTGCCCCGAGAACATTCCGGAGACCGGCGACCAGCATGGGAGAAAAACTCCGAAGCGCAACGACGTACATCGGCCACGTCACGCCCCAAATGACCGCCATCAACAGGAACAAGGAAAGATATACGATTCGATTATGCTGCATGACGGTATAGTCAAAAAGAACTCCCGCCGGAATGGACGGGAGCATTGCGCAATGAGTACACGGCGTCAGTCAATTTGTTACAGTGTATATGCAACACCGAAAGTGTACGTAATGCCGTTGACGTTCACGCGCGTCGTCACCGGCGCCGTTGTCAGCGGAATAACACTGCCATTGATGAGTGTTGAAGAGTGCTGAAATTTATTCACTGAATCAAATTGCGGATCGCGGAATTTCAACTCGCCCTGCAGCATCACTTTTGAGAAGACCTCAACCTCGACGCCGGTCAGAACGTGTATGCCGTATCCTGACGGCGAATTTTCTACGTGCGTGCTTTCCATTCCAATGGAATAATACCGTTCACCAAAATAAGCACCGAAACCGCCGCCCAAATAAACTCGGAAATTATCGGTGCTGAAAGGAAGAAAAAAATAGCCGCTCACTTCGACAGGATAAAGAACAAATCCTTCATCCACCGGCACAAATACCTCGCTGCCGCCGATGATGTATTGCACAAGAGATGATTCTGCAAACTTAAGCTTTTCCGTTGAGACGGCGATGGCAATATCTCCGCCGCCGAAATTTGCCCGAATGCTGCCGCCAAATCCAAAGATGGAGGAAAAATACTTGGTGTTTAAATATTGGTCGGGGCGGTCCACGTTATAAAGAAATCGGGCGCTCGTTGTGTAGCTTCCTTTCACGACTACAGAAATTGAAAATGGCGCAGAAGGTGACATTGTCTGCGCCGGCACACATTCCGCCGCGATGCAGAGAAAAACGGCTGTTGAAAACAGGCTGAGACGGATAGATTTTTGTCCTCGCAACCACACACGCATCGCATCATCTCTTCGCGCCCGCTGTGTTTCTCTTTGGTGAAAAACAATCGGACGCCGGTTTACCGATAAAATTGATCGCGGTCGTCTTCGATCGTCGCTTTTTCTTTGAGCGAGGCAAGCCAATCGGTCACGACACGCTGTTTCTTTTCCTGAAGAACTTGTGTTTCAAGAACGCTTTTCTGCATGTTGAAACTTGTCGAATCGAACGGCGTGCGGCTCAATACCTTCAGAAGATAATATCCCCGCACTCCTTCAACAGGCTGAGAAATTTTCCTTACCGGGTCGGTCAATGCAATTCCGACGAACGCCGGCTCCCGCCCGATTGTCGGAATGCCGCCGTTCGGTGAAAATTGTCCCGTGGTCTGTACCGACACGTTCGGATCGTTGGTTTGAAGAGCCGCTAAGTCGGTCGTATCGCCGATTGATGCGCGGTCTTTTTCCACGATACCTTTCAACACGCTCATTTTCTTTTCCCGAAGCACGCGCGGCTTCAGTGATTCTTTCACTTCATCAAACGGACGAACGCCTTCGTCCTTCACTTCGGAAATTTTGAACACCGCATAGCCGGCATTGATTTGTGTCGCATCGCTGATGTCGTTGAGATCTTTCGAGAAAGCGAACTTCGTCACAACATCATTGAACCCGATACCCGGAACCATTCCTTCTTTTTGGAACGGCGGAGTTTCACGCACCGGCAAGCCGAAACTCTCCGCATCTTTTTCAAACTTGCCGTCTTTTGCAACGTACGCAAAATCCTGTGCACGCTGGAATGCATCGTCTTTCGTTTGTGAGCTTGCTTTCACGGAGATCACAATGTCGGACAATTTCACTTCGCGGTTGTCTTTTCCTTCAATCTTGATGATGTGAATGCCGAACTGCGTTTTTACCGGCCCGACAATTTCTCCCGGCTTTCCTTTCATCGCGGCGTCTTCAAACGGTTTCACCATGCGCCCTTTGCCGAACCAGCCGAGCTCTCCGCCGGTTGATGCCGCGCCCGGTTCCTGTGAATACTGTTTTGCAAGCGCCGTGAAATCTTCTCCTTTACGTGCGCGTGCAATTAATTCGCGGGCTTCTTTCATCACTGCGGCTTCATCTTTCCCGCCGGATACCGTGAGAAGTATGTGCCGTGCCTTCACAAATGTTTCCTGGCCGTGCCGCTCATCCAAAACCTTTGTCAGATGATAACCGTCATAATCGCTGTACGGCCCGACAACATCGCCGACTTTCGCCGAAAATACTTTGTCTTCTTTCTGCTGGCTCATCTCACCGTGCTTGAAATACGCTTCGACCGGCTTGCCTTCGGAATAGGTCTTTTGAAGATCGGCAAAATCTGCGCCGGATTTGATCTGTTGGAGAACACTGTTTAATTCCGAAATCACATCCTGTGAATCGCGCGCCGACGGCTGGTCGCTGAAGAGTACGTACTTGAGTCTTCGTGTCGCCTTCGTTTTAAATTCATACTGATGATCGGTGTAAAACTTTCTCAGATCGTCATCGGTCGCTGTCACGGTACTGTCAGGAACGTAGCGGTTCGGATCGAACAATGCGTACTGTGCATCAATTTTTATATTCTGGTCAATGAAACGATCGCGGATTTCTCCCGGTGTTGCACGCACCGACGACATCACAAGACTCTGTACCTTATCGACAAGACGCTGCTGCCGGAGCGCTTGTTCAACCTGAACCCAGATGTCTTTGTTGCGCGGATCGTTGATAGCGCTTTCGTATGCCTCGCGGTTGAATCGTCCGGTAGAATCTTTGAACTGTTGAACGAGAAACGCCGGCGGGTTATCGCCGCGCACCCAATCCACAATTTCCTGGCCTGTAACCGTAATGCCTGCATTCTTCGCGGCTTGTTCCACCAGCACTTGCGTAATCAAGCTGTTCCAAACCTGATCGCGGATTTGCCGCAGCATATCGTCGTCCGGGTCTTGCCCTGTTTGCTGTTTTTGATTGTCGGACGCACGTTTCACCAAATCGGAAAATTCCTGATAGGAAATTTTCTTCCCGTCAATAATACCGACATAATCGTGGCGGCCTCCGCCCTTGATTCCGAGATAGTCCATGCCCCACTCAAAGACAATGGTAATAAGAAACGTAATCACCAAACCGATGAGAATAAGCGGCATGTTGTCGCGCATTTTGTTCATGATAGCCATACGAACAAGAACTCCTTCACTGCCTGAAAAAAACGTTTTTCTTTGTGGCGCTGTACATGGCACGTAAAGCGTGCCTCTGGCTGAACACCATTGTTGCGCCGCAAGCACTCATTTTGAATGAAAAATATAACCGAATTTGCTTAGAAAAGCAAAGAAAATTGTAAGCGAAAATAGCACATCGCGCGTGCTACGGTTGGTAAGGCAAATGTGGCAGTTCACTTGCAAGGATACAGGGCATCGTGAGAACACATTACAAAACGAAAGGAACTTTACATCAGAAGGTAAGAGATGCTTTCAGTATAGTCTATCCCTCAAAATGGGAGTTCTCAGCTAGCCCAAAATCCTACATTAACTATTTATACTTCTTTCTGCCTTGTTAAAATGTACAGCCTATTTTAGCAATACCATCTTCTTAACAACGGAATGCTCTTCGGTTTGCAATCTATAAAAATATATCCCGCTTGATAGGTTTGATGCGTTAAACCTAACAGAATGAAACCCGGCAGTAAAATCTTTATCTATCAGTGTGGCTACTTCTCTTCCAACTATATCGTAAACAGCAAGACTCACTTTTTCCTTCTTCGTAAGATTGAAGTTTATAACAGTAGATGGATTGAAAGGATTAGGATAGTTCTGTTCAAGGCTGAACAGAGCGGGTGAAAGCGGAGTTTTTTCAACTTCAGTAGTATTGCCGGGGTATTTCAATCTCAGGTTATCTAAATAAAGTGTTCCCGATGTCACCTGGCCTTGTACTTTGTCGGGAGCAATCTGGATTTCTATTCTCTTGAGAGTTAAAGGATACGTTAATCCGGAAGCGCCTGTCAACGGTGACAAACCCGTCATTGGTGAATTTACCATATCAAAAGTAACACTGTCGTTGAGATACTTCTTACCAAAACCGCGGAAAAATTCTGAGTTAGCATCTGAATAACGGTAGTAGAGCTTATGGTTGCGCCCATCGGACTTAACATCAAGATAGATAGAATCTGGAATTCCGTAAACAAGCAGGTCTTTGTTGAGATAAATATAGTAATAAGAAGACTTGAGCTGATCATACGTCAACTTATAATCTATCTTAAAAGATGCATTGCCTTGAGACTTTTGATTTGTTACAAGCGAAACGGAAAGCGAGTCCAGATTGTCATAAGTGAATGTCCATCCGCTTAAGCTTTCGAGCGGATCGAAGCTGATGATACCGCTCGCACTCTCGACTCTTATGACACTTGTATCGCTGTAGTTGTTGAGTGTAGCAATGATAGTAGTGGTACCGTTCATCTTTCCGGTAAATACCCCGTTCGAATCAATGGTTCCTACCGATGGATTCGTTGAAGTCAATGTAAACATCGTTATCGGTAGGTTATGCTGTACCGAATCAGCATCGTACGTTTCAACGCTTAATTGAAGAGTTCGTAATGTGTCGGCTACTGTAAATTTCGGCGTCATGCGGATATATTGGATGCCGTAAGTCTTTACAAAGCAGGAGTCTGTTGTGTTATTAAACTTTGCATAAACATATCCGCTGTCCGGATGGTCTCCCGGTGTGAATACGCCCCACGGTTGTATTGTACCGATTCTGCTGTCGCACGAATATTGTACCCACGATGAAGGCAAAATAATTTTGTTGCCTGATGTATCAAGTGCTGTGGTTTCAAAAGTATAGTTGTCATAACGAAAGATCGTTAACGATTTTGTAGACAACTCCATAGAAGTAAAATCTTGCTGTGGAGTAGAAGAAAGAACCATTAATGAGTAAAGGAAATTTGAGCTGAACGCTGGAAGATTGTCTACACCGCCGCCATGACCCTGGTCAGGAAAGAAAGCCTCTTGATTATATATTCCAAGTCGCGTTGCAATTCGGGAGATCGCTATGCCGCCAAATAATTCTATTCCAAAATCACTAGACACGCCGCTATCAGGTGGTATTACCGTGTCGAGCAAACCATCAATGCTCGCAACTGGTACTTCTCCTGCATTGATCCATGCCGAGTTTACAATTCCTCCGCAGTAATTTATGATACCTTTAATTGCAGTTGAATATCCCGGATTGCCGCTTGTTCCTTCAATGTTGCCCCACTTCGTTTGATTGACGTCCGCCGGAATTTCATCTTCATTCCAGTAGGCATAGTGTACCGCAACCATTGATCCTGCTGATGAGCCTTCGAGATAAATCTGTGAAGTATCAATTCCATATTCAGCCGCTTTCGAACGGAAGAAACGAACGGCTGCTTTCGCATCCTGAACTCCGCGCAACAATGCTTCCAGTATCGTTGTGACGCCTTTCGGAGATTCAATACCAAGACGATAATCTATTGTCGCAGCAACGTAACCGCGCTCTGCAAAATCGGCACAGAACGAACTCATTTCAATTCTGTTGCCAACAACAAGGCTTCCGCCGTGTATGCAAACAACCAGTGGCCTCAATTGCAGAGTATCATTTGCCGGTTCATAGAAGTCCAGAAATAATGAATCATTCGTTCCATCAATATTCATACTGCTGCCGAAAAAAATATTTTTTGTGCTTACGGCGGAGGGGAAAACGATATCTCTGTAACGTGTTCCGGCATCCGTAACCTGCGAAAAAATGAAAACAAATATGACAATGAGCATTTTAGGAGGGAAATTATAAAATGATTTCATAGAATTACCTCTTATTATCGAAACATAAATCAATGCAGAAGAAATTTGTCTCATCTTCAACTCAAAATCAAGCCCAGCTTTCAATGCCGAGCTTTTGCAGGAAGACAATGAACATTTTTTTCTATTTTCCGCATTCTGCGCAAAGTTGTTGTATATCACGAATTTAAGATTGTCTTATTGACATTCATATCAAAAAACCTTTAATTCAAATGCAATTCAACATGAACCTCACTTATCATTCTTACTTAGGGACACACGTATGAAACAGCAATCGTTGTTACCATTCTGTTTCGCAACTGCGGTTGTGCTCATAGCTTTTTCAGCCTGCAACCAATCTCCAACAGCAGCCGATAACACCAAAACGGTTGATTCAACCGGTGCGGCTTCAAAAGCAGCTCAGGCGTACAGCGAAATGGAAAATCAGTTTTATATTGCTTCACAAACATCGTTCAATTCTACGCGCGATTTTGACAAGGTAGATTTTACCAACGCCAATGCATTATATAAAGATGCATTGCAATTGAACGCCAACAATTATGAGGCGAATCTTGGCGCGGGACTTACGGAAATTTTAACGGCGTACGCTGATCCGGACATCAAAAGCGTCATTCAGCAATGGGAAGATGCTTCGACGACTTCACCAAACGGATCAATCAAATCGGAAATGTTTCACTTCGATATTCCTTCCGGCACGAACGACATGGCCGTGCCCGTATCGGTGCTCGGAAACAATCTGATGAAGATTCTTCGAAAGGCGACCACCGATCCGCCGACGATCAGCAAGATGCAGCAAGTGCTGAGGGATAAATTTCTTCCCCGCGTTGATTATGCACTTCAGCGATTAGCAGTTGTTGAAGGCGATACGGCATTTCAATTCAGAATCAGCGGAAAGATGCAGGGAAATACAAACCTCTCTCCGGTGTATATGACGTTGACCGAAATTTATGTCATGGATGCCATGCTGCAAGGCATTAAAGCGACGCTGGAAGAATTTTTGATCTTCAGCTTCGACCTTCCGACCTACCAAACTCATGATGTTGTCGCGGCAATCCAGCAAAGCAACACGACGTTTTTCGTTCTCGCTTCAGACGGTAAAACACACGCTGCCAATACAAAAAATGCTCTTCTGACCATGCTGGCAAAAATCCGCAGCGGCATCAATTTTCTGGAGAGCCAAACCGGCTCGCAGAATGATCACATTATCAAGATTCGCAGAGGCAACGATAATGGCATCGCTCAGGCTGATCTCGACACCGTGCTTGTATACCTGACAAAAATTGAAAACGCCTTCACCGGCACATTTTCATTCGAAGCGAAGAACGCAGACAGCGATGGAAACAATTATACAATCTCTGTCAGCCTTGGGAAATTTTTCGACAATCCCCCGACAAATCCGAAAGCACAGTGGCTGCCAACATACACCGTTGATACCTCCGCGCACGGCGATATTCTGTGGCATTGGCAGGGACAGGATTACGCGTCTTTCAATTTCCCTGACCCGACGTTCGGCGGCGTTTTCCCCGGCATGACGAACGACGAGCTCAAACGTTTGCTCTTTCT
>JAJYOI010000088.1 GCA_021796275.1 Bacteroidota bacterium | reverse complement strand
GCCGGCGTATCTTGTGAGTGAAATTTTCACCAACTCACTATTCATTAAATATGTACGAAAGGATACACCAATGAAAAAGTATTTCATGCTGTCTGTTGCGCTGCTCGTGCTTCTTGCATCGGCGAAGGTCATGGCATCTGATAATGCGGCGCGTACAAAAGTCATTGAAGATATTAAAGCGGCGTTTACCGGCGAAACCACGGCGAGCGCAAAGTATGCCGCCTATGCGAAGAAAGCGAAGGCGGAAGGGTACCCGAAAATCGCATTGCTTTTCGAGGCGGCTTCAAAATCCGAGTCCATTCATGCCGGAAACCATAAAGCCGCGCTGGAGCAGCTTGGCGAGAAGGCGGGAGAAGTAACGCCGAAGTTTGAAGTGAAATCAACGAAGGAAAACCTTGAAGATGCTGTAAAAGGAGAAACGTACGAAGTAACGACAATGTATCCCGGCTTTATCAAGGATGCCAACGAGGCGAACGTGAGCATCGCGTTGATCTCGTTCAATTACGCGTACCAAACAGAGCAAAAGCATAAGGTGATGTACACCAACGCGCTGAAGATGTTAGAAGAGAAAAAAGAGAAATCCATGCCGTCGCAATATGAGGTTTGCACGACATGCGGTAACACGTACGAAGGAACGGCGCCTGCGCGCTGCGGAATTTCGATGACGCCGCGCGATAGATTTGTGACGTTCCAATAAGCTGCGTTATTTTTTCCGGGGAAAGGCCGGCAGGTGCACCTGCCGGTTTTTTTATTTCAGAAATGTAATTGTGAACGGGTGCTCAGGAATCTTCATGTATCCAGTATTTTTCCCTTGGTTTCGGGGAAAGTCCAAATCCAGATTCCGGTGAGGAGCGCGAACAATGCCGCGAGAGAAATTCCGCCGCCGAGTCCGTATTGTTCTGCGATCACCGCAATGATCACCGGTGTGAAGAACTGAATTCCGCGCGCAAGATTGAATGCCGAACCCATCGCCGTGTTTCTGATGGACGTGGGAAAAAGTTCGGCGAACAACGGGCCGTAGCCGCTGAACATTCCTGTGCCGAATCCAACGAGGAACATAAATGCGAGCGCAAGAGTGGGAAAAACCACAACTTCGTTCCACATGATTGTGATCATCACAAGTCCGATTGCCATCACGAATGAATAAATCGAATACGCGGGTCTTCTGCCGATTTTATCTGCCATCATGCCGAACGTGAGATAACCGATCAAGCCGCCTGCCTGTGTTACGAGCATCCACGCGGCGGATTTTGTTAATGTGAACTGCCGCTCCTGATGAAGATAGCCGGGCAGCCAGCTATAGGTGAACCAATATGCCGACATGTCGAAGATCGCCAGAACGAGTGATTTGGAAAACAATTTTCTGTGCACAGGAGAGAATAATTGAAAGAACTTGCTTTCGTGAGGCTGCGGAACACCGGCGGATTTTCTCTCAAGCCACACGTCGGATTCAGGCAGTCTTTTCCGGATGAAGACGACGAGAAGAGCGGGAAGAACAGAAAGAAAGAAACAAATTCTCCAGCCGATTTCCGGTGCGACAAATCCTCCGATGATTGATGCAAGCACAATACCGAACGGCGCGCCGGTTTGCATTATTGCGCCGTACCTGCCGCGCATTTTTGGCGGAAAAGATTCGCCGACGTACGTTTGACCTGTTGCCCACTCGCCCCCAACGCCAAAGCCGGTGATGATTCTGAAGAAGAGTAAGACTTCAAGCGACGACGCAATCCCGCACAGAAATGTGCCGATGCTGTAGGTGAGAATTGTCCATTGAAGAACACTTTTCCTTCCGAACCGGTCGGAAAGGATTCCGAACACAACGCCGCCAACAGCAGTCGCGGCAAGCGACGCGCCGAGCACATACGACAATCCTACATTCGAAAGATGAAGTTCATGTCCGATGGGAATGAGAAGGAACGAGAAGAGAATGAGGTCGTAGAAATCGAACACCCATCCCGCCCAGCTCATGAAGAGAATTCTGTAATGCTGTCCGGTTGGCTTTTCGTATTCGTTGAGAAGGGACATCGGGAATTCCGAATATTGAACAGAGAATAATGATCGCTGAAGTTCTTTTAGAGTGTTTGTGTGTTTGCGGATTAGCTTAATGCTTTTTTGCTCTGAGAACTTCCGACGGGAATGTATTTTGACTTATGAATATTGATTCTACTGAATCGAACTTCGCTTGTGTCAGATAGTTTTTGATTGATATGGGGCGGCATCCGGTCATGAGCTTAGGGAAATGTTTCGATATCCAAAACCACATTTTGTGGTACCATCTTTTGCCGAACGACATAGTGGAGATGACGATACGTCCGCTGGGCTTTAAGACTCTATTAAATTCCGAAAGGATGAGAGGGAAATCTTTTTCGGGTAATAAATCGATCATGAAGTTGTTGACAAGAAGATCGAACGTGTTGGAATCGAACGGAAGCTTGTAAGCGCTGCCGATCTGCAGGCGGTATCGTCCCTTCGGAAATTTTTTCATTCGTTCGTCAGCTTTCGCCATCATGCTTGGTGAAACGTCAATGCCTTCTGTGACACCGTTTTCATTTCGCCGAACGATCTCAGCGAACATCACGCCTGTTCCGACTGCGACTTCAAGAATTCGTTCGCCGCTTTGTATTTGGGCAAGCTCCAGCACTTTTTTGGCGGACTTTGATTCCGTCAGCCAACTCCAAAAGTTGTAGAACCATGCTACATTCGAGTATTCGTCGCGGACTTTGTTTTCTGCAAACTCTCTTGTAAGGATGTGCTGCTTTTCCATTTTCACTGCCTCTTCAAACTGCGGGCAATGTAAAAATTTGAGAAGCAAACGTCAAGTGGCGGATGAAATTTTATTTGACAGAGTCAGGGAATTGCAGTATGTTCGTTTGATGAAACAAAAGGGAAAAATTTCTCTTGATGATATTACGATTCGTACCGAATTAAAGCCGGGCGACATCGGATACATTATTTATCTTCACGGGAAGCTGTACAAAGAGGAATACAATTATGGTATTGAGTTTGAAACCTATGTCGCTGCGGGATTGTGCAAGTTCTACAAGAATTACAATCCGAAGAAGGAACGCGTCTGGATTTGCGAGCACGAGAACCGTATTATCGGTTGTTTGTTTTTAGTGAACAAAGTTGAAAACGGCGTCAAGGGCGACAGAGAGGCGGCGCAACTGCGATATTTTCTTTTGTGTCCGGAATACAGAGGAATCGGCTTAGGTTCAAAACTCATTGCACTCTACATGGAATTTTTTCATCACTGCGGCTACAAGAAATCATTTTTGTGGACCACGCATGAATTAACTGCCGCCGCACATTTGTATTTGCGGGCGGGATTCAAGCTGACAGAAGAAAAAGAATCCACAAGTTTTGGAAAGCTTCTGAAAGAACAGAGGTACGATCTTGTTATACGGTAATCAAGTAAGTGTAGCCGACCTCGGCTCCAGTACAATTTCCGTACAATAAAAAAGCCTCTCTGTCTGGAGCAGGGAGGCTTTCTGTTACTGCGAACATCACCGTCAATTCATTTTGTGATGTTCGTGCATGTCTGATTTTTTAGTATTGTCTGTTGCGCCGGCATTGTCGGCAATCTCTTTGATCGAGGAAACTTTGAAATTATCTTTTTCTTTCGTGCCGGTCACTTCGATCATAATGTGATTTTGTTTGTCAGTTTTCTTCACAAAGGTAAGTGCTTTCTTGTCTCCGTTTTTATCAAACTTTATGAATTTTCCGTCCGACATAACACCGTACCCGCTCGCTACGCAGTCATCTTCAAGTGCACAGGATTTTGAATGTTTTGCAGCTTTTGCCATAGCAATTTCAGGCCCTTTGCTTACCGCCATTGTAGCGCACATCCCGTCCATCAAATAACCTTTAATGGTCTCGGAATGCATTTTTTCGCTTTTTTCCTGAGCAAATAGCGAAAAACACGCAAAAACAAGCACTGCAACTGTGCGATACCAGGTGTTCTTTTTCATAAGGACTTCCTTCATTTGTTTTGTGAACATCTATAGAAGAATCGTTGAACCACTGCCGGTATAACATAGCAGGTTTTAAGAAAAGTTCCGCAAATAAAAAAAATAGTAGCATTTTATTATGTTTTTTGTATATTTCCAACAGTCAAAGATTCGTTCGTAAAAACAAAAATAATTCACGCTGCTATCACAACCAATCAACTCACAAAACAAAGGAGCACACAATGGCAAAAGCCATGACAAAATCGCAGGTTGCAGACCACTTCGCAAAGAAGTTTGGTTTCAAGAAAAAAGTGGTTGCGCAGATTTTTGAAGAGTTGGCGAACCTTGCCTACGCGGAAGCCAAAAACCAGTTTACGATTCCCGGAATCGGAAAGCTTGTGTTGGTAGATCGTAAGGCGCGTCAGGGTCGTAATCCCGCCACGGGCGAGATCATTCAGATTCCCGCTAAAAAAGTTGTGAAGTTCCGCGTTGCGAAAGCTGCAAAAGACGCAATTTTAACCAGCGGAATGTAATCCTGTTTTCGCACAGTATAGTGCGTGTTTTCTGAATGCAGGTTGTTCGGAGAACACGCATTTTTTTTTGTTGAACGAAATTGCTTTGACAAAACTTCTATGAACAAAAGAACAACAGCGAAAAGGATGTTCTTCTTTTCCACATTAGCCGCGTTGATCGCGTTCAGCGGCTGCGCGAAGAAAGGTGAACGTGTGACATCAACCGGAGTTCGTTATACGATTATTAAAGAAGGCACAGGCACCGCGCCGAAACGCGGAGATTCCGTTACGGTAAATTACACGGGCTGGCTTGAAGACGGGAAAAAATTCGACAGCTCGAAAGATCACAATCAACCCTTTACATTCCGGCTGGGCGTCGGGGAGGTCATTCAAGGATGGGATGACGGCGTTGCCACAATGAAAGTCGGCGGTACAACAAAATTCACAATTCCATCGGAGCTTGCTTACGGAAGCCGCGGTGTTCCCGGTGTCATTCCGCCGAATTCAACACTGATTTTTGAGGTGGAATTGCTCTCTGTAAAGGCAGGAAAATAGGGAAAGAAGCCGTGTTTGATTTTCGCGGTGTGACTTTCTATCTTTGTTGAAAAACCCGCCGCGGCGGGAAATAAGGAATTTTTTACAATGGCAAAACCATTTCTGATGATTTACGTTCGCCCCGGCAAATGCGATTTTTGCGGCTGCTGCGTCGGCGTGTGCCCGGAAGATGCCATTGAATTGATGGAAGCAAAGCTTTCCATCATCGAAGACCGATGTACGAATTGCCGCAAGTGCGTCTGGGCGTGTCCGTGGGAAGTGCTGGAATTTCATCGTGAAGGAATTCAGGATTTGCCGAAGGATATTGTTGCAGTGGATGATTTTCAGTTTGCTAATTCATTGAAATAAAAGTTTGTGAAAAAACAATACGACGTTATAGTTGTTGGAGCAGGACCAGCGGGTTCAACCGCGGCTCGTTATGCAGCCGCGAACGGCGCAAGTGTATTGATGTTGGAAAAGGACCGCGATGTCGGTTATCCGGTGCGCTGCGGCGAAGCGGTAAGCCATGAAGGTGTGATTCAATTCATTCAGCCGGATCCGAAATGGATTGCTTCGACCGTGACAAAATTCCGCCTTGTTGCGCCGAACGGCAGCAGTGTCATTCCGCAGCTGGACGGCGTTGGCTATGTGCTTGAACGCCGCATTTTCGATTATGAACTTGCAAAGCTTGCCGCTAACGAAGGCGCAGAAGTTATTACGAAAGCATACGTTTATGATTTGCTGAAAGACAGCAATGGCGAAGCTGCCGGTGTGAAAGCGCTGATCAAAGACGTGAAAGTTGAAATTTCGTGCAAGGTTGTTATCGGTGCTGACGGAGTAGAATCGCGCGTCGGTAAATGGGCGGGTATTGATACAACATGCCACATCCGCGACATGGAAAGCTGTGCGCAGATGACGATCTCGGGCATTGATGTTGATGATGAAACGCTTGATTTTTATTTCGGCGATGAAGTCTCTCCCGGCGGATACTTGTGGGTCTTTCCGAAAGGAAAACATACCGCGAACGTCGGCCTCGGCTTGAGCGTTGAAGAAGCGAAGAAAAAATCGGCGATAAAATTTCTTCAGGAATTTATTGAAAAGAAATTCCCGAATGCCGCTGTGCTGACGCACATTGCCGGCGGCGTTCCCTGCGCGAAGACGTGCGACACGCTGGTGAAAAACCGCGTGATGCTTGTCGGCGATGCCGGGCATCAGGTGAATCCGGTTTCCGGCGGCGGAATTATTTCCGGGATGATCGGCGGGATGATCGCGGGCGAAGTTGCCGCAGAAGCAATTCAGAAAAATGATCTTTCACTTTTAGTTCAGTATGAAAAACGCTGGCAGAAACGGCTCGGCTGGCGCCACGAAGTTTTCTATAATATTAAAGAAGCCATTGCCGGTTTTTCCGACGACAGGCTGAATTCAATTTGTACCAGCGCGCTGAAACTGCCCGAACACAAACGTACGCTCGGCGGAATATTCCGCACAGCACTGTGGAATCAGCCCTCAATGCTGTTGGATGTTGCGAAGGTATTTGTTTCATAAAATGATGAGCCACAAAGTCACCAAGACACAAAAAAGGGTTGATGGATTACCGGATTATTGGATGAATGGGAAATTCAAGATCATCAATCCAATAAGCCGTTTATCCATTCATCCGAATGTTCTGACTTTTTGTGCCGTTGCGTTGTTGTGGTTATGCGGCACGCAGCTTCTTGCTCAAAACGACAGCGACCTTGTGAATATCCGTTCCGTTGATTCCACCATTGTTCTCGATATTCGGTACGCGACGGCGAATAATTTCACACACGAAGTATTATATCCGGCGGCAATCTGCATGCTGCGCCATGCGGCAGCGGAAAGTTTGCATGTAGTTCAACAAGAGCTGCAAAAACAGAAATTAGGATTGAAGGTGTTTGACGGTTATCGCCCGCTTTCGGTTCAGAAAAAAATGTGGGCGCTTGTTCCGGACGATCGGTACGTCGCAAATCCGGCAAACGGCTCGCGCCACAACCGTGGCGCCGCAGTTGATCTGACAATTGTTGATTCGCTCGGGAATCAACTTGAAATGCCGACACCATTTGATGACTTTACAGAAAAAGCTCACCGCGATTATATGCAATTACCGGAAAAAGCAATCGAAGACCGTGCGCTGTTGGAAGATGTGATGAAGCGGCACGGTTTTATTCCGCTTTCAACGGAATGGTGGCACTTCGATTTTGAAGGATGGCAGAAATATCCCATTATGGATGAGCCGCTGAAGTAATCCGCTGCTGCGGAGAAGCGTATCAACTGTTAACTCTTCTTGCGCGCCACACATTTTTTGCATCGTATAAAATTTCACAGGAAGCGAGCCGTCGAATTGCAGCGTGAAGTGAACTCCAACATCCGAAACATTCTTCTCGTCCGCACCGACCGCATCGGCGATCTAGTTCTTTCATTGCCGTTGTTACCGGTGTTAAAACGCAATTTCCCCGAAGCAAAAATTTCCGTGCTTGTCAGGCGATACACGCGTGAATTGGTCGAAGGGCATTCATGCGTGGATGAAATTCTGATCTATGAGCATGAAGACAGAATTGCTTCGTTGTGGAACACACTGCGGCAAATCCGCTCGCGGCATTTCGACCTCGTTATCATTCCGTATCCGCGCCTCCGCATCACTACGCTGATGTTTCTTGCCGGAATTCCAATTCGTGTCGGGACAGGGTACCGCTGGTATTCGTTCTTCTTTAACCGGCGTGTTTTTGAACACCGGAAAGACGCGAAACGGCATGAGGTGGAATATAATCTCAATCTGCTTAAAGCAATTGGCGTGGATATCTCTCAGCCGCCGGAGTTTGAATTCAACATTCCGAAGGAAGCAGAGCGGGCTGTCGAGGCGATTCTTGCAGAACATAGCATTGCCGGAAAGTTCGCCATTATACATCCGGGGAGCGGCGGTTCTGCGCGTGAATGGAGTGCGGAAAAGTTTTCAGCGCTTGGCGATATGCTTCACGAACAATTACATTTTTCTGTTATAGTAACAGGAAGTAAAAACGAACGTGCTCTTGTAGAAAAAGTTTCCGACGGAATGAAAACACATGCCGTGAACATGGCAGGAAAACTTTCGTTGCAAGCACTTGGCGCGTTATGCAAGCGCGCAGCGGTGTTTGTTTCAAATTCAACAGGGCCGTTGCATATCGCATCAATTGTCGGAACGCCGGTCGTTGCATTCTATCCGCCGATCATCCAATGCAGTCCAACGCGCTGGGGACCGTACACGGCGGCGAAAAAAGTTTTTACGGCGGATAACAAAACATGTCCGCTGTGCCGCGGCGGCGCATGTCAATCAAATGTGTGTATGGAGCAAATTGCAGTGCGTGATGTTTTTGACGCGATCACCGAACTTGTGAACCCGAATGCGAACATTGAACAATAGCTGCCAGATCATTATTTTTTTCGTTGTGTTTGCGTGCATGCCGGCGCTTCACGCGCAAGAGACGAATGGGCAAAAAGCATTTTCGGTTGGAGAACGACTGGTGTTCGATGTCGGTTATGCGTTTGTCACTGCCGGCGAAGCGGTAATGTCTATTCCCGAGTACGATACGATTGCCGGCAATCTCTGCTACAAAGTACAGTTTGAAGTGAACTCGACGCCGTCATTTTCGTGGATTTATGAAGTGCGTGACCGGTATGAAACGTTTCTTGATGTGAAGGGAATTTTTCCGTGGCGGTTTGAGCAGCATGTGAAAGAAGGAAGCTTCCGGAGAGATTTTGATGCGAATTTTGACCAGCACAGTCATGTCGCCTATACGAGCAAAGGACAATTTCCCATTCCGCCGCACGTTCATGATATTGTCTCCGCTTTTTATTATGTTCGTACAGCAGATTTTTCGCATTCACGCCCCGGCGAACGCATTCATCTTCATAATTTTTATAAAGATTCAACCTATGCGCTTGATGTCAAATATATCGGCAGGCAAACCGTTGAAGTGAAAGCAGGAACATTCAAATGTATCATTGTCGAACCGATGGTGAAGGAAGGCGGCCTCTTCAAAAGCGATGGAAGAATATTGATCTGGTTGTCGGATGATGAAAGGAAAATTCCGGTGAAAGTCAGCACACAAGTACTCATCGGCTCGATTGATGCCGAACTTCGGGAATATAACGGATTAAGCGGCCCACTTACAGCAAGGATCAAATAAATGTCACGCTTCAAACAAGTAGATTTGTCGAAGATCAAAACGATCTCTATTAAAGGAAGAAAAAGCAAAGTGACGCCGAAGGATTTCGGAAAAGTATTCGAGCCGTTGGCGCAGGATTTTACCGGATTCATTGAGAGCATGCCGGATATCCTTGCCGCACAGAATCTCCGCGCGCTTGTCCGCGATATCGTTCGCGCACGTGCGAGGAACAAACCGGTGATCGTGATGATGGGTGCGCATGTGATCAAAGTCGGCTTGGCGCCGATTCTCATTGATCTTGTCCGCAGAAATATCGTCACGGCAATTGCCATGAACAGCGCTGCATCAATTCACGATGTTGAAACTGCGATGTGGGGAAAAACTTCGGAAGACGTTGCGGAAAATATTCTCGACGGACGTTTCGGGATGTCGAAGGAAACAGGCGATTTCATCAATACAGCGCTGTCGCTCAACTTCTATACGAGCGATTGCGGTTACGGCGAAACGCTTGCCAAGACTCTTATCGAAGCAAAAGCGCCGAATGCTTCCGTCTCGATTCTCACAAATTGTTACGAGCACAATGTGCCGGTGACAATTCATGCAGCGATTGGGACCGATATCATTCATCAGCAGCCGACAATGGACGGTGCGGCGACGGGAGAATTGAGCTTCCGCGATTTCAAAACTTTTGCAAACTCTGTGAAAGATTTGATCAACGGCGGCGTCGTGTTGAATATCGGTTCAGCCGTGATTATGCCGGAAGTGTTTTTGAAAGCGCTGACAGTTGCGCGCAATCTCGGCCATCATGTTCAGGGATTTACGACGGCAAATTTTGATATGCTTCGCCATTACCGTCCGATGATGAATGTGGTAACACGCCCGACGCACCTGCCTGCCGGCAAGGCAGGGAACAAAGGCACCGGCTACGATTTTGCCGGACATCACGAAATAATGATTCCGCTTCTTGCGGCAATGATTAAATTAGAAATGCATTCTCATGCCCGAACTACCCGTAGACGAAAATAATTCAGCCGCAGTGCCGGTTACGGGGCGTTACCCGCGAATGCAGCCGTTGAGCTTTGCGGTCTTCGCGCTTATCGGAATTTTTGTCCTCTATCAGATCATCGGCGGCGCGCTGACGGTCGTTCTTTTTGGTTCATCGGTAACGCAGGATAACGCTGCGGTAATGCGGTGGTCAACGTTTGCCGCGCAAATACTTTTCCTTCTGCTTCCGACATGGTTTTTGATGCGATGGCAGAACGGCAGTATCGCTTCCGTCCTTGGAACACGAAGACCTAAAATGGCGGAAATCCTTCTTACCATTGTCGGAGTTTTTTCACTTGAACAGTTTTTTGAAGGTTACTTGATTCTTCAGGATAAAATTCCGCTGCCGACATCGCTTCAACCGATCGTTGATTATGTGGAGAGAGTGATTGAAGAAACATTCCGCCTGCTGGTCCATGCGAATTCAACACCGGAATTGCTCGTTGTCTTTCTTGTCGTCGCGCTCACCCCGGCTGTGTGCGAAGAAATACTGTTCCGCGGGCTCATACAGAAGAACCTAACGCTTGCTTCGACAAAAACAAAAGGACTTGTGTGGACAGGAATCATTTTTGCCCTGTATCATCTCAATCCGTTTTTGCTGGTGCCGCTCGTTGCGCTCGGCATCTACTTAGGCTTTCTTCGTTCCCGTTCTGAAACAATTGTGATTCCGATGATTGCCCATTTTACCAATAACTTTGTTTCAGTGATTGGCGAACACGTGCAGGCGAACGTTGCGTCGTCGCCCGAACTCAATTTTCTGCTCGGTTCTGAAGATGTCGGCCTCTCCGTCGTTGTCACGATGATGCTCGGCTCCGCGCTGATATTTTTTCTATCGTTGTACGTCTATCTTCATGTAACGTCGTCACTGCAGCCAGTGGAAGACCCTGAGGCGATAGTATGATCTGTCCGAATTGTTCTTGTCCGACAAAAGAAGAAATGCATTTTTGCCTGAATTGCGGCGCAGCGGTTTCCACAATCGCCGAGATTGAGTGCGGCAATCATTCCGGTGCTGCTGCGGTGGGCGCTTGCGTTGTCTGCGGAATGCCAGTCTGCGGCGATTGCGCTGTGACAAAAGAGAAAAAATTATTCTGCAACGACAGTACTCATGCTGTATTTTTGGATCATCATGCGCTGCTCGGTGTATCGGATTCGGAGTTCGAAGCTGACATCATTGTCAGCAACCTGAAAGCGAACGGTATTCTGCCGTTAGTGTATTCACCCAAGGGATTTTTTGATTTCAAAAGCGAGAAAGCCGATTCTGCCGTACGGGTGTTCGTCGTAAAAGACGACCGCGCACGTGCAATTACAATTCTTACAGAATTAGGGCTCGAAGATTTCATTCACCTCGAAACCATTCAACACCTATGAGCACATCGAATCTTCGTTCGCGCGTTCTTGTCGCCGTTGTCGCCATTCCGGCAATTGTACTGGCATGTTATTACGGCGGCATTTGGTTCTTTACTTTTGTCACGGGCATTTCATTGTTGTCGTTGCACGAGTTCTATGATCTCGCGTTGCGAAAAGGCGCGTCGCCGCAAAAGGAAATAGGAATGGCAGCCGCTTTCTTCATCAACGTGGCTTTTTTCCATGAACAATTGCAGTTTTTCATCCTCCCGTATTTTGTTGATCACGGGATCGGACTCTCGCTGATGACGAAGTGGCAAATGCTTTTCACAGTTCTTCTTCTTTCTGTGTTGATTGTTTTGCTGACGGAGCTTTTTCGAAACAAAGGCTCGGTTTTCGTGAATGTCGGTTATACTCTTCTCGGCATTTTTTACATAGGATTGTTCGCCGGTTCGCTTCTCGGACTGCGTGAATTGTTCGGCATGGAATTTCCGTACTGGCTGATGCAGCAGCATCTTGATCTCAGCGCAGGATATTCGGACGAATTTGTACATGCAACGACGTACGCGTGGGGAGGAATGACGGTGATTGCAATTTTCGCTACAATCTGGATGTGTGACACAGCGGCATATTTCGGAGGAACGGCAATGGGAAAACATAAACTGTTCGTTCGTGTCAGTCCGGGAAAAACGTGGGAAGGTGCCGTGTGGGGATTTGCCGCCGCGGTCGTAACAATGTCTTTGGCGCAGAATTTTTTTCTTCCCTATTTGAAGCTTCATCAGGCAATCATCATCGGCATTATTATCGGCGCGGCAGGGCAGTTGGGCGATTTAGTCGAATCGCTGTTCAAGCGCGACGCTGGCGTGAAAGATTCATCGAATCTCATTCCGGGACACGGGGGCGTTTTCGACCGATTTGATAGTTTGTTATTTGTTGCACCGATTTTGTATCTTTATATTGATTTTGTCGTGTTGTCGTAGAAAGTAATGAAATGGTAGAAAAATCGAAAAAAATTCACATCATCACACTTGGCTGCGCAGGTAACGTATGATTTACAGGAAACCATTACATACCGATGAGGTGCTGCAACGAGCTTCAGCAATTGCGCAAAAGTATCTTGCAGATGTGCGCGGTGTAGAATTCTTCCTTTTCGGCTCACGTGCTTCAGGAAAGTACAACCCCACATCAGACTACGATTTCGGGATTATTGCGCCATCAAAACTTGACATTGGGAAATTTTTTGCATTAAAAGACGAACTGGAAGAGATACCTGTTCTTCAAAAAATTGATGTTGTGGACTTTTCGAATGTGCCGGAGCGTTTTAAAGCAGTCGCCGCGCAACATACAAAAGTCCTTTTTAAAAATTGACAATGGACGAGAACGTAAGACTTACAGAGCTTTTGCAAAGTTTTCACAGTGTTTCAGAGCAGCTGTCAATTGCTTTGCAAGAAGAGAAAAATCCATTTGTGAGAGATTCTGCTGTTCTTCGTTTTGAATTGTGCTTTGAACTTTTTTTGGAAAATATTGCGTGAGTTCACCCGCGGGAAAGGTCTGATTGTGAATTCTCCGAAAGACAGCGTGCGAATTGCGTTTCAGCTTGGAGCTATCGACAATGATAGAGTGTATCTTGAAATGATTGACACGCGTAACCTTCTCGTTCACGCATACGATATTGATTACGCAGAAGAAATTTATAAACTCTTGCCGGATTATTCCACGGCAATGAACAAAGCGATAGCGAAATTAAAACAATTAATCTAAACGCAATTGTCCACCTCATCAAAAAAAATTCACATCATCACACTTGGCTGCGCAAAGAATCAGGTTGATTCTGAGGCGCTGCAAAGCCAGCTTCACGGAAATGATTTTGAAGTGACGGAGAATATTGACGACGCATCCGTTGCCGTTATCAATACGTGCGGATTCGTCGAAGATGCGAAGAAACAATCCATCGAAACAATTCTTGAAGCTGTGAAACGGAAGAATCAAGGAAAACTCGAGCACGTGTATGTGATGGGCTGCCTTTCAGAACGGTACCACGCCGATCTTCAAAGAGAAATTCCTGAAGTCAGCAGCTTTTTTGGCTCGAACGAACAGCCGAAAATCGTTACCGCGCTTGGCGGAAATTACAAACACGATCTTCTCGGCGAGCGCACGCTTTCTACGCCGCACCACTATGCCTATCTGAAAATTTCTGAAGGCTGCGACAACCCGTGTTCGTTTTGCGCCATTCCGATAA
>JAJYOI010000015.1 GCA_021796275.1 Bacteroidota bacterium | reverse complement strand
TTCGTCATGGTACGCTTTAGCGTACCATCCATACTTGAGTTCCTCCCGACTTTATCGGGACGGGAATGACGCTCTTCCATCTATTTCGCTCTCGTTCAAAAAAAAATTCAGCACTTTTTGTCCTGATAAATGGTTATCGCTGTAAAATGTAGAGCGATTTTCCAAATCGCGCGCGAGATGGAATCTCGCGCTACACTTTTTTCTGCGAGAACTATTTCATGGTACGCTTTAGCGTACCATCCATACTTGGATTCCTCCCGACTTTATCGGGACGGGAATGACGCTCTTCCATCTATTTCGCTCTCGTTCAAAAAAAAATTCAGCACTTTTTGTCCTGATAAATGGTTGTCGCTGTAAAATGTAGAGCGATTTTCCAAATCGCGCGCGAGATGGAATCTCGCGCTACGCTTTTTTCAGCGAGAACTAATTATTCACTTAACCCCGACATTGATGTCGGGGTACCGAAACCTTCCATCTGTTCCAGGCTTTAGCCACAAAATGCTTTGGACTAAAGTCCGATGGGTAGTGTGCGTATTGATTCCCCGGTACGCAAGGCGTACCGGGGTTAGGCGATTTGCAACAATTGGTTAAAAAATAATTTCTGGATTCTTCTCCGCCTTCGGCGGATCAGAATGACTTTACTCGAGAGTTGGTTTTTATACAACCTGAGGAGCTTCAATGGAGTGTCCACGCAGGAACGAGGTGAAGTGAATCTCACCACAAAATGCTTTGGACTAAAGTCCGATGGGTAGTGTGCGTATTGATACCCCAGTACGCAAGGCGTACCGGGGTTAGGCGATTTGCAACAATTGGTTAAAAAATAATTTCTGGATTCTTCTCCGCTTTCGGCGGATCAGAATGACTTTACTCAAGAGTTGGTTTTTACACAACCTGAGGAGCTTCAAGGAGTGCCCCACGCAGGAACAAGATAATTTAGAATCTGTAACGCGAATGTTGGGAGCGAGAGGAAAATGAGCGCCCGTCATCTTATAGTTTCAATGCGGAATCAATATAAATTACCTGAAGAAATGTCTTGTCAAGATGGTTGAAATCTTTGTCAGTAGTAATTAGTGTTGCGTTTGAAACTACCGCCGTAGCAGCAATCCAAATATCATTTTTCCCCATATTGCGAGCAGACATTGGCAATGATTTGACAGGATGATAACCCTGACTGAAAGCCTCTACTTCGCCGTACATCTGAATAATAGCATCGTTGTTGATATCAACCTGCGGTATCTTTTTCAGCAATTCTTCCAGCGCGGTTCGTTTCGGCATTCCCCATTTGTGGCGATAGGCTAACGACACAAGTTCGCCTCGTGAAACAACGGACATGGCTGCAATATTCGGCGGAGAAAAGGGCGAGTAAGTTTTTTCAATAACTTCGGCATACAGGGCTGAACGTAAATATCCAAGGATAACTCCGGTATCGAGGAAGTAGCGTGCCATTATTTTTCAGCGCTTGTTTCCTTTCCGCCTATGGCTGATCAGCCTTTGGCTGACAACTCTTCCAAAAGTTCTTCGATATTTTCATCTCCGGGCCACTTGCCCCAAATTTCTGAAACGATCCCTTCAGCAGAAATGCTTTTCTGCGCCAGCACAAACGGCTCCGCTACATTAAATGGAATAGGCATTGTGCTAAAAATATCATCTCCGGTGTGTTTCGATGTAATAACCTCTGCTTCTAAAAATCTCGGTTTCTTTGAAGGAGCATAATATAACACTCCTTTCACAGTTACTTTTTTGCTCCACAAATTCCGCATTTGTTCAACATTAATTGAATTCTCATTCATTTTTCCACGAACTGTCTGCCCGTTTTCCATTGTCAGCTCAAAGCGGCGTTGACTGTGCTGGATCATATTTAAAAAACCCGTCAACAACACTGCCTGCGGTTCCGGCGTTTCATTTCTTATTCTGTTGATCTGCTGATAGGAACTATTGTCGAGATGGAATTTATCCTCCTTTCTCTTTTCTGAGGTAAGTTCAATCTTCACTTCAGTACCGTTCAGCAATTTTTTGAATTCCATCAATGTTTCGAGCACCCCGCGGTCAAGAGTATCGCTGTCGAGATTTTCTTTTTCGGCGTCTGTAATGGTTTTTGACAACACGGTTATTGCGGTTTCTTCCGGCGACGGTACGACGTTCCACAAGTCTTGCTGTTGAATTTGTTCTTCTGCAACGGAGCCTAACGTGGGGGCTTCAAAAACCAGCACGGTAGAACCTTTTTTAATATCTTTAAGCACAAAATCTGCCGATGCCAATAACCACGACGGTGCGATTCCACGTTTTACGCTTTCTCCTTCCAATGCCAGGCGAAGCGCCCGCTCTGAACCTTCGGAAAGGATGTCAATAATACATTTAAGCACACTAAAAGTGATCGTTCCTTTGGGCGTGTGAAGGCCTGATAATGCCACCGTATATTGCACTGTGTTTGTCTTCAGGTTCCTTTTCATTTGATTTTCTTATTGATGATTAGCAAGCGTCTCCGTTTTTAAAGTAAGAAATGTGCATGTTAACTTCAACTGTGATTTTCGACCCCGATTTGTCAGGATCACGTTAATCGTCCCCCATTCCGCGTATGGCGGGATAAACTCCGAGACACGGAAAGTCAGATTTTGCGCTGTATCGTTCTGTGACTGTGTTCTCGCGCAGAACCCCAATAGGGTGTCCCACGCAGGAACGAGATATTTTCTTAACCCCGACATTGATGTCGGGTACTAAAACCTTTCCGCTGTTCCGGGCTTTAGCCACAAAATGCTCTTGGACTAAAGTCCAAGTGGCTGGATGCATCTATAACCCCGCTCTTAAGAGCGGGGTTATGAGCAGATGGCTTGGGAGTGAGGTGCAAAAGATATTTTCCCGACACTGAGCGTTAAGGGAAGCGTTCCCACGTCCCAAAGGTATTCCTTTGGAACAGGAGCCACTAAGGGGGTATTCCACGTAGGAACGAGATCAACGCGGACGTTGAGAATGAAGGAAAAAGAGATTATTTGAATAATTTAATCAATGCGCTGAAATCTTTTGCCGTATATTTCTCGTAGGATTCCTGCTTCACGTATAAATAATTGAATTCTACAGAATCGGTTTTCTTGTTTATATCTTCGCACCATTGTTTTAATCGGTCTATCTTTAATGGATCGTCCAAGTCTTCCCTTCCTTTGGTCTCAACAATCCAGATTTCTTTTTCAGATTTCTTCACGATGAAGTCAGGATAGAAATTGGAAATGTCGCCTTCTTTTGTTCGATAGTCCAAGCGAAAGCTTACTGCAAAATAATTTTTTACATAGGAAACAATATCATCGCAGTTATCCAGAAAACTTGCAAACACTAACTCAAAACCGCTGTCGCCGATTATTTTGTTGAATATGCTCTTCTTCGGCACCAGATATTGCTGATCTTTTGCAACGAACGGGCGGCACTTACTGATTTTAATGTAATCACGAATTTCCGCTTCGCCTTTATCTAACACTGTCAGCTCATTGATCTTTTTCTTAAAGGTTTCCTGAATTGTTTTGTTCACCTCTAATTCAGAGAGATTTCTCAATGTATTTAAGTCTTCCAGATTTACGGGCTTGTCAAAAAGATAGTTCGTTACAAATTCTTTCACTTTGCCGTAGAGAACATCATACCCGCTGACAAGCCGCAAATCTTTCATTATGGATTGGGTAAAATACCCAATGACACTTTGATAGTTTGCAACATTATCAGAATCCAAAACTGTCGTGTGTGTTACTTCATTTGTTGTAATGTCCTTAAATACAATCTCTCTCTTTTGCTCTTCCGAAAACTGCATCAATGGAAATATTTGATTACCAAATTTCGAGACATCCAATTCCGACAGATTTTTATACTCACGATATACTCTTGGAGAGAGAACGGGTAGCTCAATATCCATTTCCCCAATATTCTTTTTCTTGTTCTCAGCATCAATTTCAACAACAATGGGCGCGTTCGGCCTTGTGCTTTCGCCCATCGCTCTGTGCTCAAGCTCTACACCCTCGCTTTTTATCGACTCTACAAATTCCATAAACGCGTCCGTGCCGACAACGCTAACACGCTCTTGCTCCAATTCTCCATTGCGGAACATTCTCCGCAACCCGCGCCCGAGCGTTTGTTCGGGCAAGATATTACTTTTTGAATTGTACGGACGCAAGCCGACAATTGTTGTTACGTTTCGGACGTCCCACCCTTCTTTTAACATGAGAACTGAAACAATTGCTTTGTAAGGATTTTCCAGACGGTCTACATGATTTGCGGCTTCTCTTAATTTATCCAATTCCTCTTTGCTTTTACCTGAAACACTTTCAGAAATTTCTCCATTATTTTTCGTGTGAATCACAAGAACAGCGTCTTTTAATACGGAATAAGTTCTTTCAAGGTATGCAGCGACTTCATCACAATTCTTGGTGTCATCTGTCATTACGAACAGGACAGATTTCTTTCCGACCTTGATATTTTCATCATACACTTTCTTCCATTCAAGATAGCCAAGATGAATATAGTCCTGATATTTTTCGGTGTATTTTGAACTTTTTCTCTCATGAAGTTTTGTTCGGCTTGCCTGATCCGGCAGAACAGGATGCTTTACAACGTCCTGATGTATTGCCTCGACCAACGGATAATCTGAAATTGTTTGGACAAAGATTGCGCCGTTGTTGTGTTTCGGCGTTGCCGTTACGTCAATCTGGATTGTAAGCCCGCTCCCCTTCATCTTCAGGCGATTGTGGATGTCTTCTATAGATTTGAACCATGCAAGTTTTTCATCGTGAATGTGATGCGCTTCGTCATTCAGAATCGCAAGCTCATCAATATCCCTTACAATATCCCCGAGGTCGACCTTAGAGTCGGTTGTTGCGCCAACCGGCTTGCTTCCGAGAAAATAAGCAGAAAGGTCATCATCGTGCACAGACGCTTCAGTATTATTCGTGTCATAGACGCGATGAATGTTTGTGAGAAAGATATTTCCAGTCTTTCGGATCACACCGATTTGATCCTGAATGTGCAGCGTCATTTGAAAATCACTTTTCCAATTTTGATCTTCATATCCGTCATCGGGCAAAATCGGATCATCGAAGAAGATTTTTAAGCCGTCAAAATCCGCTCTAATGCGGTCAAGAACAATAATGTTCGGAGTGATGACAAGGAAGTTCCGGGCAAGCGTCGAATCTGTTTCATAGAGTTTGTGGAAATAACTCCATGCCAAAACCAAACTCAATACTTTGGTCTTGCCGCTTCCGGTTGCCATTTTAACGACAAACCGTCTCCACGATTCGTGAAACATTCCTGCTGAAACAGCACCGGAACTATCGAACCGCAGTAAGTCATATTTATCTTTTACATTTGCTATCTCATGCAGATAAATTATTGTTTCTACCGCTTCACGCTGGGCAAAGTAATATTGAAAATCAAAAACGGTTCCGTCTGACGCCTGTGTAGGATGTTCTTTAATAAACCACCAGCGCAGCAATGCAAGACTTGTTCCGCTCGCGCCGTGATAATTAGAATCCCGCCATTCTTTTACTTTCTTTCTCAGTGTAGTTACCAGCGGAGGGAGAAGTTTTTCATATCCTTGTTCCCTCAATGCTTCATCGGCGGGGAACCAGCGAAGTTCAGGTTCCAGTATTACATAGGGGGATTTCGGGAGATCGGGATGGAGTGCCATAATTGTCTGTTCAGAATTTCCAGCTTTCTTTTGTCATGAATCCTTCCAAATTATCACACGCTATGTCGAAGTGTCTGCAAATATTCGGAATCTTGGCTCCATGCTCTTTGAATTCTTCTTCAGTGATCACTGTCCCCCTATCTTTCCATGCCTTTGCTATCACCAACGGATCAGCAAAATAACCGCCGCCTAAAAGTTTCTTCTTGTCTAAGTTTTGCCTGAAGTGTGCCACCGAATAAATCTGAGTTATGAAACCTAATTCTTCCACCGTGGGCGGCGGAAAGAAATTTTTGTTTTGTTTCGCTAAGCGATCTATTGTCTCATCATTGAATTTTAACGTTAGTTCAAAACGTGCTTCACGGACTGATATAATATTGCCCTGTTGGACCATTGCATCAAATTTTTCCCAGAAGGTCGGAAAGCGGTCCTGATAGTAATGATTGAGAATATTTGAAAGAGAGTTGCTATCAAAGACATAGATCATCTCGGCTTTCCTCCCTCCATGACCATGTATTCAAATGCAGGGAGATTTTTTACTTTAACATTCAAATATTCTGCTACAGTATCTATAGTAATTTTGTTTTGATAATACTTGCCATACACAAGACCGATATATTTGTCGCCGAGATACGCTCGCTGGCTGTAATAGTAATTTCCGCCGGAACCTTCCTCTTTGTGTTCTTTTGCCTGCTCTATCCATTTTGCAGACATCTCGCTGTAATATTGTTCGTTTACAAAGCCACGATCAAAACAGTTGCGCAGAATCACTTCCCTGCTGACAGAAAAGTAATCAGCAAGCCGTTCAAAGTACGATTCTGTTCTTTCAAACCTGAATGAGTCGAAAGTGTCCTGCGGGACCAAAAACAGGTTTGCAAACCTGTTGCACGCAATTTCAGTATTGAGATAATATCCCTCAAACGATCGTACAACGCCGCGGCTGCGGAAATCCACGCCGCCTGAACGGAACAGCAAATGCGCCAATTCGTGAAAGAGTGTGAAAACCTGGCGCGAATCGGGCATGCTGTTATTGACAATAATAACCGGATACTTTTCATCGTATAGACAAAAACCGGAATACTCATCGTTCTTGAACGCATCCTTAAAAACAAAAACACCTTTTGCCTCAAACGCATCACGCCACTGTTTGAATGCCGTTTCGGTTGAATGCCATCCTGCCTGTTCTTCAATAGTTATTCCTAATTCACGACGGATGGAAGCAAAATCCAGCCTTTCATTCAACTCAAAAGAATCAATCAACGATGGCTGAACAGGCTTTTGACCTTCGTACAATTCCTCTAAATACAACTGAAAGAGTTTTCCTCTCCTGTACAGTTTTATTAGATCAGGCGGCAATTCATTCAGAACTGCATCGGGTAAAGTACGGAATTCTGTTTTCGGCGATCCTTCTGACGGAACTTCGGGAAAGAAAAAGACTGCTAACGGACGCTTATAAATTTCATGCGCAAGACGCTCCAACTGGCTGTATGTCGGCGACGTAATCCCTTTCTCCCATTCCTGGATATCTTTGGAAGTTTTGTTGTAGAATTTATGTGCAACATCGTCAACGGATAAACCAATTGATGTGCGAGCCCAAATCAGTACATCTTTATTGATTGGAAGTTTTTCGTGTGGCATACTGTAGCGGAGTATCGCTTAGTTACCGAGCAACACGCTCAAGGTATTGTACGGCATTTTGTTTAAAATCGTCGAGCGAAGTAAACTGTTTGTCCGAAGCGTTAGTAAGACGTACGCGGTCCTTACGAGGAAGTTTTTCAAAATCTTCGTGGACCACTATGCTTTCAAAATTCAGATCTGCCCGCTGAAATTCCAAACAACTTATTGTAGCTATTCTTGCTTTTGCTGAGTCTTTCACAGCAAATAAATACAATGGCTTCCCGTTGGGCTGAAACTGATAATCAACTTCCAGATCATCCCGCTTTTCAATTGGCAAAACGGACTTCTGCGGTTTATATTTCACAAGTTTTTCAACGACAAATTCATCCAACATTTCATAGAACAAACTTTCTATGACTTCTCTCTTGAAATAGCGCATGCTGCATATTTTTGCAATCCCTTGAACAAACTGTAGTATTGAAGGATACAGCAATTCATTCGGAGCATTGAGAACTATTGTTCCGCTTTCTTCCTGAAGCCCGTTCTCACTCAGCATTTTGTGGAAAATTTTTTCTTTATTCTCAGTATCAATATCATACGAGTACGAAAGGCGCATTGTACTCATTCCAAAATCGGTCAAGCGAATTGTCCCGTTCCCGCTCTTTTCCGAATCAATGTACAGTTCAATCATATCCCCATCTTCGTGATAAAACGGAACGATAAGTTGATATATTCCGCTCCGTTTTTCAATAATTTCTATACGGTGGTGAAATTGTTCCCGAAGTCTCTCTAATAATATTTCTTTTGTAAGAGTCATTTCTTGAATAATTCCAATTGGTTATCAGGAAAATATTGGTTCCCTTCTTTTATCCTTGCAAGTTTCAAAAAATATGTGATTGCTTCCTGATACGATGTATATTCGATTGTCACTTCAATATTTGAATCCGGTTTTAATCCTTTAGCAATGGTTTCCGCTGTTGCACGATGGATATGACTGAAATTATGATGATCATACACTTTGTGCGGTCCATGTGCTCCGTTGCAACGAAGAAGAGGAACGCTCCCTCGTTCATCTGTCGGGATGAAATTCATTCCAATAGAAAAATTTTCCATGAATTTTTCGTTGACACGAATGAAACATTCAAAATTGTACTGTTTATCTTCAGATTGAACCTCAAAATCATTTCGCAAATAGCCACGCTCTGTTCTAAAATTCTTTGACGGTGCTTTCGTAATTATTTTCGGGCACTCAATTAGCGTTTTAATAAGCTCGTCAGTGTATGTCATTAGTACAATATACCCTTTCTGAAAGAGATTTTCATACTCCCACCTCCATCACCTTCATCGTATCATTCCCAAATATATCAACAACCTTCACGGCAATTTTGTAACGGCCCTTCTTTGAATATTCATGATAAACACTTGTTAATTCCAACGAGCGGTCTTTCTTTGTTCTAAAACTTTGCCATTCGTTTTCAAAAATGTAGTCGCCTGTCCAGACTTCTTCGTATTCAATAACACCGGCTGATTCATCAAGCGGCAGCGTTTCGCCGGACTTTACATTCTCCGGCACGGTCTCCGTTTTTGTTTTCCGCACGCGGATAATTTCTTTCTTGCTCTCATAATCAAAATCCACAGACCAGTAATCTATCCAGTCTGTCCATTTCTTCGTTAGTTTTTCCCGTTTTGTAATTCCGTTTTTGTCTTTGCTTACTTTAATAATTTGCCCGTTCTCCACTACAATTTTGCTCCCGCCGTTCTTTAGCGATTCTTCAGCGTGAGCAATTGTGTCCTGATTGTAATAGACGGAAAAATCGGTCAGTTGCACTGCAACTGATGTGTGATGTCCTTTTTTCTCTTTGTACAATGGTTTGACTTCAATGTAGCTGACATCGTGAAAGACGACCTGATTTTTTTCGACGGCGCGCTTATCGAACACTTCACGGGGGATATATTTCAGCGCAAGGTCAATGCCTTTGTTCTTCGCTTCGTCCTGCGTGTTGGGACTGAGCCCCATTTCAAACTCGAATGCAAGAATATCAACTTTGGTAATGTACTTCTGGCGGCACTCGTTTATGACTTCTTCCACAAACAAGCGCGTTACGGGAAGGTTGATTGGTCCCACGCTGACCATGCGGTTGTTCTTTTTGCCGTGAAATGTTGTAAAGCCATCTATTGCTTCGGCGCGGTAGGCGCGTAAGATAAGATCAAGAAATTCTTTTTCTCGCTGTGCTATTTGTTTTTGTTTCTCTTCGTCGCGCAGATTGGCGTTGACGCCGATGTAATGCTGGCGCTCGTACTTGCCGAGATTCAATATCTCAAACGCGCGGTACGATTTGTTTTCTTTTTTCAATTCTCTCTGCACGCCGATTAACCGTTTGCGCGTGGTGTGTATTGCAAATTTACCAAGGTCTGAACCAAGCCATTTACGATTTATTTTCTCTGCAACTGCAAGTGTTGTGCCCGAACCACAAAAAAAATCTGCAACTATATCACCATCATTTGAAGAAGATTGAATTATTCTCTCAAGGAGTGCTTCTGGTTTCTGTGTTGGATAATCTACTACCTCTGGATTTTTCCCATGAGAAATATTGGGAATATCATTCCAAAGAGAACCTATTGCTAACTGGAATTCATCAAGATAATATTTTTTGTACTCCGTTTTATTTGATGTAGTATATATTAAGTTTTGTTTCCTAAATTCTTCAATAGATTTCTCAGAGTAATCACCAAGTGTAACAATTTTAAATTTTCTACCGTCGTTATCACTATATCTGAATTCTTTCAATTGAGTATGGGTTAAATCTTCACTGCTTTTAAATAGTTGATTGAAAAAATAATTTTCATTTTTTGAAAACCATAAAATAGACTCAATTTCTCTTGACCATTGTTTTGAAACTTTTTTTGCGCCTTTACCTACAGCATCTCTTTGCCAAACAATCTCATTCCTAAAATGATTTGATCCAAATAGTTCATCAAGCACCAAACGAACAAAATCTACAACTCTCCAATCACAATGCACATAAATACTTCCATTGTCAGCAAGCAAGTCTCGCATAAGAGAAAGCCGTTCATAAATCATGGAGATAAAACTATCGGCGCCTTTGCCCCACGTATCGCGGTACGCAAGCTCTTCTAACACACCCGGCTCTTTGGTGAATTGTTCGTCCCCAATTTCTATATTCATCGAGAAATCTGCGCCAACATCGAACGGCGGGTCAATGTAGATAAGTTTAATGCCTCCCTGCTCTTCAATCTCTTTGCGCAACGGTCCGTTTTTTAAACTGCTTAAAATAAGTTTGTTGTCGCCCCAAATCAGTTTATTCGTCCAGCCCTTTAACTGCCGTCCGCGGTTATCCAAAGAAAATAAATCCGTTTGTTGTTTCACGTCAGTTTCAGCCCGCGGCTCATCAATCTGTTCCACGATCTGGAACGGCAGAACAATGTTTGTTACTTCATTTGTCTTGCCGTTCCACACCAATTCCACTTCGCGCTTTTCGCCGAACAATAAAAACCGGTAATGGTCGGGGAGAGGTTTGCCAGCTTCAAGGTATTTGTTGATGTCGCGTATTTCGTTGTCGGTGAGCTTCATGAGATATTGTTGTGAATAGAATTCTCTGCACTAAGAAAACCCTGTGTTGAGATGGGAAAACATAAAGAAAAAATGTGGGAGATGCAATGCCAATGGGTTATTGGGAATGTGAAAGAAGAAAGCGACAGACAGAAATGTCCCGCTCTACCCTATTGCAGGAAAAGTTCTCCAAGAGAATTTTCACTATGTCACCCCTACGGGGTTTTGCCGGTATTTACCTGCATTGTTTCTATAACTATGCCGCTCCTTCGGAGCTTTTTGGTAAGCCTGCCAATAGACCGGGCTGCCAACTAACAGACATGACTGCATAATGGCAGACAGAAATGTCCCGCTCTACGGGCACACTGTACGTGCCACGTAAAGCGTGGATGTCATTCAGCCAGAGGCTGATCAGCCCTATGGCTGAACTGCGGCGCCTGTTACACTAATTATTTGAATTTTTAAGAGGTCTCTTACAACAAAAAAGGATCACTCTGTAGTGAAACTACGTCTTCATCAGGTTTGTCGCTGATCTTTAACGGAAGCATTTTTATTTCCGTTCAACCCGCACCCACAATATTTTCCGTGTGGCCGTTCACAAGATTATCCAAATCGGTATCTAAATTGTTGGCGTGTTTCCAGAGAATATTTCCGAGCATCTTGTATTGTTCCGGCTCAAGGTGATATACTTCGGGAAAATGTTTTACGACCGCAGACCCTAACACTTTGGTCGCCTCAGCAATAAATGCTTTTGAGCGTGCATTGGCTGCCATTGCCGCTTCGTAAAAGCGGGTCAACTCTTCCATTGTCGCTTTGAATTCTTCGTCGCTCATTTGTGCTTTCATGGTTCGCTCGGCTGTCTCTTCGGATTATTCATCGTAGTCATGAAATTTCGATTGGTCGTGTGCGGGTTGTAAGGTATGAACGTATTCTTTTCCGCTGCGCAGCTATCGCCCTTTTTGCTGTGTTGAGATGCGAAAACATAAAGAAAATATTTGGGAGATGCAATGAACGAATTATTGTAAAACGACGTTTTTTTCTTCACTCAGCCAAAGGCTGATCAGACCAAGTCTGAAAAGGACATGAAGGGGCACGAAATCAAGTACTTCCTGTAAGAACACGCTGAAACGGACGCTGCGTTTTTCTATCTTTCTCATGATATGAGAAACTGACTTAGCAGGTCGTTGAAAAAGTCGGTACAAACGGTAGGTCAGACATTTGCCGAAGGCATTCCTTTGGAACTTGTCTGACAGAATCATTTTTTTTGTTCCAAGTAGGACAGGCAAGAATGCCTGTCCTACCTTCAAAAATTGTTTTTCAACAGCCTGTTAGAAAAACGCCCGCACTTCCGCTCTTCCTGTGTGTACAATTGCGCCGCCCTTTGTTGTTCTCCCCGTGTATTGCAGTGACGACTGAATATTGCCGCTTAACCGGTAATCGAATGACGCTCCCCATAAAAAAGTTTTTCCAACATCTCGTCCGCCGGTCAACTCGTACGGAATAGCTAAAACGGGCTGCGAGTTTTCAAGCGTAATTTCTTCTCTCGAAAAATCCAATCGCGCCTGCCCCGCTCCTTCAAAAGAAAAAACGGTTCTGACTGCCTGACTGTTGAAATTAGCGCCAATCGTTGGCGAAGGAAAATAATCATCCGAACGTGAGGTTTGCAGCGTAAACCCGACTTCAATATTTTGCTGCGGGCGATATGACAAATCGGATGTCAACAGATTGGAAGCTATCTCCCGTGCCCGTCCGCTGAGTGCAGTTGCTGCAACATTGTCCTGACGATTGAAGTATTCGACCTGGTCGGATATGTCGCTGGATAATTTGAAACGAATCCGTGTTGAACGTTCTCTGTTGTAGCTGCGCTCCGAACCTGAGTTATATTGTCCTAAACCGCGGCGTTCCAAAAACCTGACTCTCATAGAAAAATCCTGCCGGTTTTGAAAAAGATTGATGTCCTGTTGAAATGTCTGTGCACCGAGAATGGTTGTTGCATCGTTAAGAAAATGCTTCAGGTTCAGCAGATAAATCTGCCTCGTATCGGAATCGGAGCTTTTTTCTTCAATACGAAACAAGGTCTCTGTTGAAACCTCGGCGATTGCTTTTTCAAAAGAAGAATTCTGCTGTGGAAATAACCGCGACGGCGAAAATTGCAGGCGTGCCGATGATTTCAAATCAACGATTGGAAATAGCTGCTCGGTCGGTATGGTAACGACGTTATATTCTCCATCATACCGGCTGAGCTGAAAATCATTCTCATCGGCATAATCCACAATGCCGTTGTGGTTACCGTCAACCCAGATGTACTGCCCTTCTCCCTTTGGCACTTTGTAGAATACTCTTTGCAATTTTGCAGAACGCTCGCGTGATACTTCATAAAGGACATCGGCATCTATTGAACGGCGCAGCGGTGAATAGCGCGCTTGCGAGCGAACAAGCAGAGTATGTATATTTGGAGTTGACTGGGCGGATTGTTTGTCGCTGGCGGCGCCATATTCCCTTTGAAATACTTTGTCATGGATCGTCACATTCACGTTCGAAGAAAAATTCTGAATTTCATGGAGCAGCCATGAATAACTCTGAGTAAACGAATGTGCTTGCGGATGCAATGCGCCGTTAAGTGCCGCATTATCATTTCGCATTTCAAAACCGGCAGAGGCGTCCATTCCCCATAAATTGCGTGCGTCGAGTTTAGGAGCGATTGAAGCATACGAGAAACTTGCATCGTTCAGCGAATCAAGAGTTGCTGTTGCAACTTTCCTGTTTTCAGCCTGAAACCGGATAGACGGCGTAAACGAGCCAATAGCATAACTTGCACCGCCGCTTTGCTGAATCCAGTCATTATTTGTTCGCAACGCGTTGTCTTTACTTGTAATTTCTGTGAATGAATAATCGGCAGACGGAAGCGAATCCGCACCAAAAGTAAATGAACCGCCCCGCCGCTGTGACGAGAATTGTGCTCCGCGTGAAATTGTTCCTAAGAATCCGCCGACAGTTAATGTTGGTATGGGAGAATAGGAAAGATTGCCTTCTCGTATCTCTTCAGACGATGGTTGAAGATTCACGGTACTGTCAATACTCCATGTCCGGGAAAATTCTACGTTGTCTATGCGGTCGATCGGAGAAAAGCTCTGGTCCAGAAAACGTTCCATTGCAGAAAAACGCAGCGAGCCGGCATTGACAGTTCCCAATTTCAGATCTGTTGGTTGAAATGCCAATGATAACTTCATTGCATTCCCTGAGTTCTGAGAATTGCTTAGTGCAGAAAAACGATTACTGTTGAAGCTGCTGAAAGCGTATTCTCCATTCACTGTTAAAGCATTGGTTATGCGAATCCCTGAATTAAGATCAACTACTTGTTGCAACTGAGGCGCGGGCAGAATAGTGATCGGCAAATATTCCCCTTGCCGTTTTCCGGCAAAACTATATTCACCCAATGCCTGACGATGATAATCACCGAAGCCGTTTCCAACAAAACTGAACGCAACATTGTATTGTGCCTGGACAGTACCGGTAGCGAACTCATAAATTTTGTAAACAGAATCTCCAATCACGGTATCAATTTGAGCATATTGACCGCGTCCAATTCCCGTTGTCGAATCAATTCCGACATACACAACGCCGGAACGGGTTGCAGGCTGTGCTCCGCTTTGAGCGAGTAATGCTTTATCGCTATCGGACAAGGAAATGTCTATCGGTGTGGAAGGATCATCGCCTTCCCGAATATAACTTGCCATAAGACTTACATCGCCGGAGTATTCTGTCTTTGATTGAACTGCGAAAAAATTTCTTGCGTAGAAGCGGTCGCTGTATTCAAAGTCAATTACAATCCTTGATGCACTGGTTATTAAACGCTTTGAAGAAAACGTTACTTCAGCGGTGGAATAGTCTATGGAATAATCATTTACTTCGCCCCGCGTCATGAGATTTCCATCAACATAAACTTTTTCTGTTCCAGCGATGATGATAATATTCCGTTCATTATTTTTTCCGGAAAGACGGTAGGGTCCCTGGACACCATCAATTCCCATAAACGTATTGGAGAAATATTTCCCTTTGGAACTCGCGCCGGCGATCATCGTTGAGTTCGAAATTTTCCCTCCTGAAAATGTGCCTGCGCCTTTTGCTCCCTGAAGCTTGCGATTAATGCTGGCAAACTCCCCTCCATTCATATCAAAATAGAAATCGCCGAGCGTTGCTCCGTAATTCGAGCTTTTTAATTCGACATACACCTGATCAATTTCCTGAAGCGTTTGTGTGTTTCCTTCCGGCTGAATAGGCATGTTCTCATCTGTAAGTGCGGCGACAATATTGATATCATTGGCAAGTTTCCCTGATAATTGGAGACGAAAACCGGAATTCAACTGTAAATCCTGATTTGTGCCTATTGTAAAGCCACGAAAAATGCTTCCGCTTTTTTGGAGATTGCTGCCAAAAATATTTGACAGAGTAAGCGGCTGCGACTGGCGGGTTGCAAATCGCTCTTTGCCGGTCAACGAATCTTTCAGTATTAACAATTCGCGGTGCCGATAAACGCTCTGAAATGTAAACGGGAAGTAACTGTAACAAATATAGATAATGGAATCTTTAGCAGCTAATTTATTCAGCTCTTTTCTGTGGAGAACGAGTCGCGCCGGTGACAACGTCATAGCGTATTCTTTTCCTGAAGTCAGCTTTGCAGAATCAAGATAGACGGATTCTGAGTTTGAAATAACAAGCGCATGCGCCAGAAAAAAAGTAGAGTCTCTGTTGTCAGAGGAAAGCTTGAAACGCTCGATGGTGCCTTCCCCAATGGGATTTACAACCTGAGCAAACAGAATTGACGATGCTCCCACAAGCATATTCAGGAAAATATAAACGAAAATGCGGAATTGAGAATTTGATCTCATAAGCAACAATGAAAGACTCAAAATCTTACATTGTAACAATGGCTGATCAAACTCCAAAGTATTGCGAGGGTTGTTTTGTGAAACTGTTGCTTATGTAGGAATGAAATAATATAGGAAACTGCCGTAGCGAAGGCAAGAACTTACATGAGAATATCGTTACACTGATTCAGCCTCGCGGCTTGAGAGCACTACATGAGCGGAAAAACGTGCTGAACAATAGTTCCAAACACGAAACGCAAGCAATGCCAACACAATAATTCCGTATATCAGTGGGCGCTGCGTGTCCGCTTTCACAAGCCATAAATAATGAATCACACCGCCAATACCTGTGAAATAAATCAGGCGGTGCACCATGTTCCACTTCTTTCCGCCTAAACGACGGATCATTTTTTTTGTCGAAGTAACAGCTAACAGAATCAACATAACGAAACTCGCAAATCCGACTGTAATGAACGGACGTTTTGGAATATCGTGAAGAATTGACTGCCAATCGAAAAATTGATCAAGCCACACATATGTCATGAAGTGCAGCGAGCCGTAGAAAAAAGCAAACAAGCCCGTCATTCTTCTGAATCTTATCAGCGCATGAATTTTAGTAATTTGTCTCAGCGGCGTTATGGCAAGCGTAACAACAATAAGGCGAAGCGTCCAGATCCCTGTTTCATGTGTGATATCGGAGATTGGGTTTGCGCTGAGGTGTCCGGTGAATCCATTCCACGTTAATAACGCGAGCGGAACAAGGCACGATACAAAGAGAAGGGGTTTGATAATCCGTGCTATGACAAAATTCTTTTTCAAAAATATTTTCTCAGATCCATACCGGAATACATTGATGCTACCTGATCACCATAGCCGTTGAACATTAACGTAGGCCGTTTAAAAAACTCTCCGATGCGCCGCTCACGCGCCTGACTCCAGCGCGGATGATCAACCGTTGGATTAACATTTGAATAAAAACCATATTCGTTCGGTGCGGAAAGATTCCACGTTGTCGGCGGCTGATTTTCTACAAACCTTATTTGCACGATTGATTTAATTCCTTTAAAACCATATTTCCACGGAACAACAAGCCTCAGGGGCGCACCATTTTGGTTTGGTAAAGTTTTTCCATATAAACCAACTGCGAGAATAGCTAACGGATTCATCGCCTCGTCCAGACGCAATCCTTCCACGTATGGCCACTGCAGAACATCACGCCGTTGTCCAATCATTTCATCCGGCCGGTATAAAGTTTGAAAAGCAACAAACTTTGCTTTCGATGTCGGTTGAACTCGTTTAATAATTTCTGACAACGGAAATCCAAGCCACGGAATCACCATTGACCACCCTTCGACACAACGCATCCGATAGATGCGGTCTTCAAGTTTGTATGGCTTCACAAAATCTTCAAGGTGGTATGTCGCGGGCTTCTTGACATAGCCGTTCACCTCGATAGTCCACGGGTTCGTCTTTAACCGCCAGGCATTTTCCGCCGGATCGCTTTTGTCAGTACCGAATTCATAAAAATTGTTGTAGGTTGTTACATCTTTGTACGGCGTCAAAGCTTCAGTTGTGTTGAACTTGCTCGGGTTTGCAGGTTTCCACGAGTTATCATCTTGAGCAAAAGTAAGCGAAGTTTTTTTTGAAAATAAAGAATATGCGGTCACACCGGCTGCGGCTACAGCGGCAGTTTTCATAAAGGAGCGGCGGTTGAAATACGTTTTCTCATCCGTTATTTCTGAAGATGCAACATCGTCCGGCTTTTTGATCAACATAGATTTAGCCTGTTTTTTTGATGGGACTGGAGAAACTTATCTCGTTCAACGAATTCGTTTTACCATTCGTTCCCTCAAAATTACTCACGGTCGTCATGCCCGATTGTTTTTGTCGGCATCCATTTACAGAATCTAAATCAAAGGCGTGGATTCCAGCCTTCGCGGGAATGACAAACCTGCGGATTCGTTCTGCAAAAAGCCATCTCGCGTAACGGAAGCCCCTCCGATTAAGCAAGTTAACGATAAATGATGACAAGGCAGGTAAGGAACCACAAACTGAGATTAATAAGAGTAGGCAAATCTTTTGCGAGAATAGTAACAGGATTTTCTCCCATGTTTTTATGCAGGACAAGATAGAGATAACGAAAGATGCCGAACAAAACAAAGATTGTAGTGAAAATTAATTTTTCCGTACCAAATACAATTACAGTTCGGCCCGCAACCGTGTACAATGCATATGAGATAGCCATTCCGGTCGCAGTTATCATCATCACATGATTGATAAATTCAACGCTATATTCTCTTAAAACTTTGCGCATGACCGTTCCGCTGATTTCTTTCGACAGTACAAGCTCTCCTCTGCGCTTGGCGACCGCAAGAAATAATGAAAGAAACATTGTACACAAAATAATCCAGCTTGAAACCTGAACGTTAATGACCTCGGCGCCGCCGATTACCCGGAGCATAAAGCCGGCGGCAATAATAAATAAATCAAGAATGACAATCTCTTTCAAAATCAAAGAATAGAGAAATTGTATCACGAAGTATAAAACAACAATAGACAGGAAATTTGTCGGCAAAAAAAATGCAATGGCGACCGCGGTGACAAAAAGAATTGTACTCCAAATAATTCCTGCGGAAATTGTAACCTTTCCTGAAGCGATCGGCCGGTTGCGTTTTATCGGATGAGCACGATCTGCGTCACGGTCAAAAATATCGTTAAGAACATACACGCTGCTTGAGATGAGGCAAAAGGCGGCAAAGCCTTGCAGGGCTTGAAGAAACGGCTTTGGTTGAAATAAATTCCGGGAGAAAACCAGAGGGGCAAAAACGAAAAAGTTTTTGATCCATTGAGATGGGCGCAACAACCGAATGTAGGAATTCGTGTCCGGCATGAGTCTCAGAAAACTGCTGGTTCTTCGTATACTCCAAATTGTTCAACCAATGCGTTGCACATTTCACCGAGTGTAACATAAGCGCGAGCGGCTTCCAGCAAGTGCGGCATGAGATTCGAACCATCGGCAGCCGCCTGATGAAGCGCCAAGAGCGCTTGTTCAACACGTTCCTGATTTCGGCTCTGCCGAAGGTCGGCAAGGCGTTGCCGCTGCTTTACTTCAACATCAGGGGAAATTGTAAGAAGGGGTATTTCGATCTGCTCGCCGTCTTCAACAAAGTCATTAACACCCACAATGATCTTTTCTTTTTCATCAACTTCATGCTGATAGCGATACGCCGCTTCAGCTATTTCTCTTTGAAAGAAACCCTGTTCAATTGCCGCGACCACACCGCCGAGTGCATCAATTTTATCAAAATATTGTTCGACGCCTTCTTCCATTTGATTTGTCAACGATTCGATGAAGTAACTGCCCGCCAGCGGGTCAATTGTGTTCGCTACTCCAATTTCATGCGCGATAATTTGCTGTGTGCGCAAAGCAATCTTGACCGCTTTTTCTGACGGAAGGGCAAGTGTTTCATCCATAGAATTTGTATGAAGCGATTGTGTTCCTCCCAGCACTCCGGCAAGCGCTTCATACGCGGTGCGAATGATATTGTTTTCCGGTTGCTGTGCAGTCAACGAACAACCAGCGGTTTGCGTATGAAAACGGAGCATCCATGACTTCGGATTTTTTGCGCCATATTTGTACCGCATTTTCTTCGCCCAGATCCGCCGGGCAGCTCTGAATTTCGCGATCTCTTCAAAAAAATCCAGATGCGAGTTAAAGAAAAAAGAAAACCGTGGAACAAAGTCATCGATATCAAGTCCTGCTGCAATTCCCGCTTCGACGTACGCCAAGCCGTCTGCAAGCGTGAATGCAAGTTCCTGTACTGCTGTTGAGCCGGCTTCACGTATGTGATATCCGCTTATAGAGATAGGATTAAATTGCGGAAGTTCTTTCGTGCAATACGAAAACATATCTGTGATTATTCGCATTGATGGCGTTGGTGGATAGATCCACTCCTTCTGAGCAATATATTCTTTAAGAATATCATTCTGAATTGTTCCCCGAAGCTGGTGCGGCTGAACTCCTTGCTGTTCTGCGACTGCAATGTAATAGGCAAGCAGCATTGCTGCCGGAGCATTAATTGTCATTGACGTCGAAACTTTATCCAACGGAATTCCATGAAAAAGAATTTCCATATCAGCCAATGAGCTGACAGAAACGCCGCAGATTCCCACTTCACCTTCTGAAAACGGATCATCGGCATCCCGCCCCATCAGCGTCGGTAAATCAAATGCTGTGGAAAGACCCGTTTGTCCATGGTCAAGTAAATATTTAAATCGCTCATTGGTGTCTTCAGGCGTCCCAAAGCCGGCGAACTGGCGCATTGTCCATAATTTTCCCCGGTACAATGTGCTGTGAATTCCCCGTGTGTACGGATATTCGCCGGGGAATCCAATATCAGTCAAGAAATTGATGTTCTCCACGTCATCTGGTGTGTATAACATTTCAATTGGCGTACCACTGACTGTGGTGAATTTTACACTGCGCATATTTTCTGATTGCTGAGCGCGGTTCTGCCATTTTTCTTTTTCGCGTTTAATCGCATTGGTATCGTTCACGGTTGCTCTCCTCAATTTTGTTAAGATGTCCGCATAAAGCGGCGGTCCAATTCAGGAAGAGAAATCTTCACCAAAACCGGCCTGCCGTGCGGGCATACGTATGGCATTGCTGTTGCAAAAAGCTGATCAATAAGCACCCGCATTTCAACTTCAGTCAAAGAATCCCCCGCTTTGATTGCCGCTTTGCATGCGAAAGATTTTGCAACATTATCACGTGCTTCAAGTTTTACGCGGTGCTGGTTGTTTTTGAATTCGTCAAGAATATCCTGCAGTATTGATGCTTCACTTCCTGCTTTCACGTCCGGAGGCACGCCTTCCAAAACAACGGTGTTCTTGCCAAATAATTTCAATCCAAAGCCAAGCGATTGAAGCGGCGAAAGTATGTCCTTTATCAGGGCATAATCTCCGGAAGAAAGCTGAATTGTGTGCGGAAACAGTAATTGCTGCGATGCCGGCACTGCATTCGCGAAACTTGCTAACGCGCGTTCATACAAAACACGTTCATGCGCGACATGTTGATCAACGATCATCAGTCCGGTGCGAATCTGCGAAAGAATATATTTATTGTGAAGCTGCCAGATCGCTTTTCCTTCGATGATCTCACCTTCACGCGTGCCGTGGGCGAAAAGCTGGTTTTTTGTTTCAGGTGCAAGTGTATTCGTATCAACTAACGGCGGCTGAGCTGCAAATAATTTTTCAAGATCAAATGAATGAGCATTGGCTGTCGGCAGAGGCTGTAACGGCAGTTCAGTGGTTAAAAATTGTTTTGAGATACCGACAGCGGAATTAGGCTGTGGAGAAAGGAAACGCGGGAACGCTGTATGCTGCAGCGTTGCGGTGCGGGAGTCAGTGCCGCTTTGGCTTACATTCAATGAAGGAATCAGGTCGCCCATGCCCAGAGCTTTTCGAACAACAGCCATGACGATTCGGTACACGTTCTGTTCATCGGCAAACTTCACTTCCATTTTCGAAGGATGGACGTTCACATCAACCTTTTCAGGATCAAGTTCAATGAACAGCATGTAAAATGGAAAATTCCCTTTTTCAACAAGATGTTCATATCCTGAAAACACAGCGTGGTTCAACGAGCGGCTGACGATGTACCGTTTATTTAAAAAGAAAAACTGATCGACTTTTGATTTCCTGGCAAAATCCGGTTTACCAATGTATCCAGTTATGGAAAGCATCTCGGTATGTTCACGGACCGGAACGAGAGTTTCAAAAAACCGTTCGCCGTACAGGTCTTTCACCCGTTCATCAATTGTTGAAGGTTTCACGTCGAGAAGATTTTCATCGTCGCTCACGAACTGTATTGCAACTTCAGGATGTGATAATGCTATGCGCTGAACGACATCGTAAATATGTTTAAACTCCGTATTGTTAGATTTCATGAAGTGCCGGCGGGCGGGTGTGTTAAAAAATAAATTCTTCACCGTAATTGTTGTCCCGCGCGGAATGCCTGCCTTCCCTCTTTCTTTCACTCCTCCGCCGTCAATTCGCAGAAGTGTTCCTACCTCATCTGCGGCGCTGCTGGTTTTCAATTCGACTTGTGCGACTGCCGCAATAGACGCAAGCGCCTCGCCTCGAAAACCAAGCGTCTGAACATGTTCTAGATCTTCATAGGAAGAAATTTTGCTGGTAGCATGACGTAAAAATGCGCGTGATGCATCTTCCTCACTCATCCCTATGCCGTCATCTATTATTTGGATCGAGGTTTTCCCGCCGTCTTTGATGATGATGCGAATGGATGAAGCATGCGCATCAATACAATTCTCAAGCAATTCTTTGACAACGGATTCAGGGCGTTGAACGACTTCACCTGCTGCAATCTTATTTGCAAGGTGTTCCGGCAATATGTTGATTGTCGCCGCCATGTGTGCGTCTTTCTGGCTTACTGTCTTAGAACAACACCTAATCCCGGGCTGTCGTTCAACTCTAATTTGCCTTTAACGTTTCTCGCTCCATCAAACGGGTCGTCGGTAATCAAAACGTTTCCGTCTAAATCGGCATAATCTAATAAAGGGGCAAGATGCGCAGCAGCGGAAATTGCGACGGCGGTTTCAATCATGCACCCCATCATGATTTTCATGTGCATTGCGCGGGCTGTATGAATCATGCGTGTTGCTTCGCGAATGCCTGTGCATTTCATCAACTTGATATTGATGCCATCAAATGCATCAGCAAGTTTTGGAATGTCCGTTAAGCCAATGACACTTTCGTCGGCAATGAGCGGCATTTCCACTTTATCGCGAAGCCATTTAATGTCATCTAATTGCGAAGCCGGCATCGGCTGTTCGACAAATTCAACATTTTCATCCTGAAGCCATTTGATGCGTTCCAGCGCGACTTCCTTCTTGGTCCATCCTTCGTTCGCATCAACCCGTAACACCTTATCCGTTACATGACGAATCGCGCCGATAATTTCTCTATCATTCTCCATTCCGACCTTAACTTTCAGCACAGGATATTCTTCAGCCTCATGGACTTTTTGAGCGAGCATTTGCGGCGAATCAATTCCAATTGTAAATGAGCTGAGCGCAGCTTTCGATTTGTCGAGTCCGAAAAATTTGTACAGCGGAATGCCAAGTTTTTTCCCTATCCAATCGTGAATTGCAATGTCGATAGCGCACTTCGCACATGTGTTACCGGATGCCAGCGTGTTCACATAGAGAATAATACTTTCAGCACGAAACGGATCGGCAAAGTGTGAGAGGTCAACACGCTTCAAAAATGCATCAATGGTTTGAATCGTTTCGTTGTATCTCGGGCTTGGCGAGGCTTCTCCATAACCGACAATGCCGTCATGTTCCAACGAAACAATCATGACAGGATCGACAACTTCGACTCCGCGTGAAATTCTGAATGCGTGCCGCAGATGCAAATCGTATTGTTTCCATGAAAGCTTCACTTCGTTTTACCTTTCGAATAACGCAGCAGTGAACGCTTCTGCATCGAACGGCTGCAAATCATTTATCTGTTCTCCCACACCGACAAAGCACACAGGAACACCTAACAGTTTGCTGATGCTAAGAACAATTCCGCCTTTTGCCGTACCATCCAATTTCGTGACGACAATACCGGTAATTCCGACAGTCGTATGGAATTGCCGCGCCTGCTGAATTGCATTCTGTCCTGTCGAAGCATCAATGACGAGCAAAATTTCATGCGGGGCACCCGGAAGGCTTTTACCGATGACGCGCTTGATTTTTTTTAATTCTTCCATAAGATTACTTTTCGTGTGAAGCCGCCCTGCAGTGTCGATGATGACCACGCCGGCATTCCGCGATTGCGCAGATTTGATTGTGTCAAATGCAACCGCGGCAGGATCAGAACCTTGCAATTGTTGAATAATCTTCACACCCGCACGTTCCGCCCAAATCTCAAGCTGCTCATTCGCCGCCGCACGAAATGTGTCCGCAGCGCCGATGATAACATCTTTACCTGCATTTTTATAATTGAACGCTAATTTTCCAATTGTCGTCGTTTTGCCAACGCCATTCACGCCGACTACCATGATGACATACGGCTTGGCGTCCGCTGGAATAAAAAACGGATCTTTAATGTTTCCACCTGAGCCGTTCACAAAAACTTGAGAGATTTCCTTATTAACAATTGCTCTCAACTCATCTTGGTTTTGATAACGCTCATCCTTAACGCGCTGTTGAATATTGACAATGATTTGTGAAGTCATAGCAACGCCAACATCAGCGCTAATAAGAATTTCTTCAAGCTCATCAAGAAAACTTTTGTCCACTTTCCCGCTCGCAGAAATCAGACGATTGACTCTTGTGACAAGTGAATCACGCGTCTTCGCAAGCCCCTCTTTCAGTCGAGAGAAAGTCAGAGAATCAAAAAGCTTCATCAAGAAATTTGTTCGAGTTTTGGATGAGAAATTATGATGGCGAAAAACCGCCACGTATAACTCGCAAATGAAAGCAGCATCATCACCACACTTGACCACTCAGCGATTGCCAACACATCGTGAAACATCGGGTTGCGCAAAAGCGCAAAAATTATCGTCACCGCAATGAGCACCACCGTAATTTTTCCAAGATAATTTGATGCAAGCACTTTACCGGTGCGTTTCGTAATGTAAATTCCGCCGGTGAATATCAGCAAGTCCCGGGTCACGACCATGCCGGTATACCAAAAAGCTATATCATGATATACTGTCAGTAGAACGATGACAATCCCTATGGCAGTTTTGTCTGCGAGCGGATCAATGACTTTTCCCAATTCACTCACTTGGTTGAACCGGCGGGCAAAATATCCGTCTAATGCGTCCGTTATCAAGGCAAGGAGCATGAATGCAACAGCATACTCGCGGTGAAATGGAATTGCGCTGATGAGCAAAACTACGATCGGTGCCATAAGCGCAATTCTGCTAAGGCTCAACACATTTGAAACCGTCCAGAATTTACCGCCGATTGTATTATACTTCAAGTTCATTTTTGCTTTGCGTCATCTCAACTGTTGTCGGAAAAGGACCGCCGAAGCACGCCGTACAGTAATGCCGGTTTTCACTTGATGGCACAGCCTCAAGCATTTTTTTCATCGAAAGGTAGTGAATGCTGTCAACATCCAGTTCCTGACGAATTTTTTCCACGTCTTCATTACATTGAACTGCAATCAATTCATTTTTGCTTGGAAAATCCATTCCCCAGTGACATGGATTTACGATTGGAGGTGAAGTAATTCTAAAATGTATTTCTTTCGGACTCGCTTCTTTCAATAACTTAACCAGTTGTTTAGAAGTTGTTCCTCGAACAATCGAATCATCAATGACAACAACTTTACGTCCTTTCAAAACCCCCTTCACTGTGTTGTACTTCGTCTTTACCTTCATTTCCCTTTGCCCTTGTTCTGGCTGAATAAAGGTTCTGCCAACATAGTGATTGCGAATCAATCCGATCTCAAGCTTAGCGTTGTACCCCAGCTTGTTGCACTCTGAAACATAACCCAATGTGGCAGTGTTGCTCGAATCAGGAACGCTGATAACGATCACCGGCTTGCCATCATCACTTTGAGGGACCGGAGCTTCCTGAGCAAGAGCTTTGCCAAGCTTACGGCGGACCTTGTCTACACTTTCGCCAAATATCTGACTATCCGGGCGTGAGAAATAGATATATTCGAAAATACAATGATGTCGCTGTGCCTCTTTAGTCAGCTTGTACGATATGGGCGACTTGGTTTTTGTTGTCTCTTCATTGATTACGAGAATCTCTCCCGGTTCAACATCACGGAGGTAGGTTGCATTGATCATATCAAACGCGCAAGTTTCGGAAGCAACAACATAACGGTCATCTTTCATTCCTAAAGCAAGCGGACGGAAACCGTATGGATCACGCGCGGCAATGAGAGCGGTATCCGTCAGGACAACTAATGAAAATGCTCCCTCAAGTCTTTCAAGCGCCTCTTTAATTTGGTCGATCTGATTTTTTTCTTTACTTCTCGCAACGAGATGCAAAACAATTTCACTGTCAGAGGTTGTCTGAAAAATCGTTCCCTCGTTTTGAAGTTCTGTTCTCAGCTTGCGAAAATTCGTAAGATTGCCATTGTGAGCGAGGGCGAGATTTCCGTTTCGATAGTTCACCATAAATGGTTGAATATTAGCGCGATTATTCGTAGAACCTGCAGTAGAGTAGCGATTGTGCCCGATAGCTGAAAAACCCTTTAGCTGTTCCTGAACAGTCTGGTAATCGCGGAAAACATCAGTCACTAACCCCAAACCTTTAATTGCATGGAAATGATATTTCTTCTTTTCCTTATCAAGTTCACACGCAACAATTCCACTCGCCTCTTGCCCTCTGTGTTGAAGAGCGTGAAGCCCGTAATATGTGAATAACGATGCCTGAGGGTGGCCAAAAATTCCAAAGATTCCACATGCACATCGTGGTTTATCATTAGACAAGCTTATTTTATTCATTATTTAGCAAGAACTTATAATTGTATCTTTTAACCATTCTATATCGTTTATTTTCGGATAGTCTGTCGTATAATGCAGCCCGCGACTTTCTTTTCGAATCAACGCTGACCGAATAATCAATTCCGCAACGCGTGCAAGATTTCTCAACTCAATCAATTCTTCGCTGACAACAGTGCGTCGATAAAAATCCAGCACTTCATCGAGGATAAGTTGAATCCGGCGATTTGCACGCTCAAGTCTATGAGTGGAGCGCACAATTCCAACGTAATCCCACATGATTTGCTGAATTTCTTTTCTATCGTGTGCTATTAAAACCCATTCGTCGGCATTAACGGTTCCGCTTTCATCCCATTCCGGAATTTCCGGGATCATTGATGTGCGCACCTTTTTCTCTCTGATATATTCCGCCGCGCGTGTAGAATAAACAAGTGCTTCCAGAAGCGAATTGCTTGCAAGCCGGTTTGCACCATGCACGCCAGTCATACTAACTTCACCGCATGCGAACAGACCAAGAATTGATGTAGAACCGTAAAGATCCGTAACGATACCTCCACACGAATAGTGTGCCGCCGGTACAACCGGAATCCAATTCTTTGTGATATCAATATTAAACTGAAGACAACGGCCGTAAATATTTGGGAAATGAGATCTTATTTCACTCGCTTGAAGATGTGTCAAATCTAGGTGAACGCTTTCATCCCCGCTTCGCTTCAACTCGGAATCAATGGCGCGGGCAACAATATCGCGCGGTGCAAGCGAACCACGTGAGTCGTATTTCTTCATGAAATCTGTGCCATCTTTTGTGCGAAGAATTCCGCCGAATCCACGAACAGCTTCTGAAATAAGAAACGATGGTGCTCCTGAATTATATAACGTTGTCGGATGAAATTGAATAAATTCCATGTTGCCGATTTTTGCACCCGCCCGGTATGCCATCGCTACACCGTCTCCTGTCGCAATGAGCGGGTTTGTGGTATGCAAATAAACCTGGCCTGCACCTCCCGTAGAAAGCATTGTCACTGATGATAAAAATGTGTTCACAGTATTCGATTTTGCATCCAAAACGTATGCACCCCAGCAGTGTGTGTTTTGACTTTGCGCTTCCTTGCCGGTTTTCACAAGATGATGTTCGGTGATCAAATCAATCGCTACATGATTTTCAAAAACCCGGATATTAGGATGTTCGTTGATTTTTGCAAGCAGTGCTCGTTCAACTTCTCGGCCGGTGAGATCGGCAGCATGAACGATACGATGTTTCGAATGACCACCCTCCCTTCCTAAATCCAATTGCTGGTTCTTCATTGTGAAGTCAACACCCAAAGCGAGCAGCTCTTTAATGCGGCTTGGACCTTCGTGGACAATAACCTCTACCGCATCTTTGTGGCATAAGCCGGCTCCGGCATTCAATGTATCTGCGACGTGCGAGTCAAAGGAATCATCCGATGCCATCACTGTAGCAATTCCACCTTGGGCATAATTTGTGTTAGATTCCGCCCGTTCTTTTTTGGTGATAATCGCAACAGTCCCCATCTCCGCCGCTTTAATTGCGAAATACAATCCGGCAATGCCGCTGCCAATGACAAGAAAATCAGTTTTCATTTGCATAATGGAAGATACGAAAAAAATGCGCTAAATAAAAAAGGCGTCTTGAATGAAATTCAAGACGCCTCCTGGATTAATTATTTCACTTCATTAAAAATAAATATGTAACGTTGCACCGGCAGCGCCAAAACCAAGAATGGTTGTTGTGCTTCCCATTTTTGTCGTTGTTGTTGTGCTGCCATTAATGTCTTCCCGATCAGAGTTCGAAAGAACATTAAAGATATTCAAATTATATTCGGCAGATAAACTCAATTCAGGGTAAAGGAAAAATTCTGCACCAGCAATTCCAATCAGACCAAATGATGTTCCTGCCGGAGGTGCATTTTTAACTTCCGGTTGTGTTCCGCCTCCGATCACAGGATTTTTGGTATCGTTTGTAGAAAGGGTGAACATTAAGCCGCCACCGAAATAGGGGCGAACACGTCCTGCATTCATATACATAAGATAATCACCTGTAACGCCCAGTGCAAATGCAGAAGTACTTCCGTCAGTTCCGCTCACACCTGCCGGAGGATTTGCCGGAATAGTTGAACTTTGTGAACCGATCTGAAAACCAACCCGGACTGCAGCGTCATCATTCAGAAAATATGAAACTCCAATTCCCGCGGTTGGGGCTCCGGCGGTTGGTCCGGTACCATTAAGCCCAAACGTGCCAAGCCCGTTAAAAGTAAAGTTCAATGATTTTGAACCTGCTTTTGCTGCCGGCGTGACATCCTGTGCAAAAGCGATGCTGCTCATTAGCAAACCTGCAATGACTACTGCCAATACCTTTTTCATAAACAATCTCCTCATGTTAGTAATGGTGCTGTTAACTATAGTAATGCTCTCTTACAACTACACAAATATAGGATGAGCCAATTCCAATGTCAAGCAAAGTTATGTTTTAGTGATGGCGCATTTTGAAATTCTTTGTAAGCCGAATTTCAATTCGGCGGGCGAGATGGAATCTCGCCCGCCATCAAAAATTCAAAACGCACCACTACCTATGTTCTACAATGTGTAAACTTTACACTCTGTGTTTCATGGTTCGTTAAGAACTTCTTGAAAGATGGTCAAAAACTCATCGGCTTCTTTTCTAGAAAGAATCAACGGCGGAAGAATTCGCACAACAGTTGTCGCCGTTGAGTTTGCCAGCACACCTTTGGCTAACATAGCATCAACAACCGGCGCACTTTCCCGTTTTAACTCAATGCCAATCATCAGTCCCATACCGCGTACCTCTTTAATCACCGGGAATTTTTCCTGAAGACTGCGTAACTTTGTAAAAAGATATTCCGACATTGCATTGATGTGTGCCTGCATTTCTTGAGTTGTGAGGGCGTTCAGAACAGCTCTCCCCGCCGCACACGCTACAGGATTCCCGCCAAAGGTTGTACCATGAACGCCGTACGTCCATACTTCGGCGACTTTATGTGAGCCTAAAATTGCGCCTAAAGGCAAACCGCCGCCAATCGGTTTTGCGACAGTCACAATATCCGGCTCGATAGTAAAATGTTGGTACGCAAAAAATTTTCCGCTGCGCAAAATTCCCGATTGAATTTCATCGGCAACAATGAGAAAATCGAATTTTTCGCGTAAACGTTGTAGCGCTTGAACAAATTCAAACGTCACTGGAACAATTCCGCCCTCGCCTTGCACAAACTCTAAAAAAACTGCTGCAGTTTTTTTGTCAACTGATTTCTGAAGGCTTTCAACATTATTAAATTCAATATGGCTGCAGTGCTCAAGAAACGGACCATAGCCGGCTCGGTACTTATCTTTGTCCATCAGCGACAAAGCACCCATCGTGCGTCCGCTGAAACCATTTGTCATTCCGAAGACATTGCTCTTCTCTTTTGTGCTTCCCCATTTTCGCACAAGTTTCAGCGCACCTTCGATTGCCTCAGTTCCGCTGTTGGTGAAAAAAATCTTTTCATACCCTGAAAGCTTTAGCAGCTGCTCTGCCAGCAATACCTGCGGTTCCTGGATGAAATAGTTTGAAAGGTGATTGTATTTTCTAATTTGTGTTTCTATGGCCCGGATAATCGCAGGATGATTATAGCCCAATGCGTTCACCGCTAAGCCAGCAAACATATCAAGATATTTTTTGCCGTCCTTGGTGAACAGATAGCATCCTTCGCCATGATCAACTTCGAGCGAAAGGCGCTTGTAGGTATGGAAAAATAATTGCTGTTCTTTTTCGTAGGTGTTCATTGTTTTCTTTTGGGGGGTAGTGTGAGAAAAAGTGAATGGAAAAAAGCGACGTTTGCAGATAAAGCATCTTTTGTTTCGTTATTGTACACAATGAAGTCGGACTTTTCAACAAGCTGGTCTGCGGGTAACTGTGAATTCATTCTTCGCATAATTTCTTTTTCAGTGAAGCCATCCCGCTTCTTCACACGGTCGATTCGTTTTTCATCGTCGGAAACAACACCAAGAACATAATCAAGTTTTTTATACAAACCGGATTCAAACATGATGGCCGCTTCAATTCCAACATACGGCGCGGCGGGATTATCGGCTTGTGCACATTGCTGTTCGATAGCCTGAATGACCGCAGGATGAACGATAGAATTGAGCGCGTGCAGTTTTTGGGGGTCCGAAAAGACTATGTCCGAAATGTACGACCGTTCTAAAAGATTTGTCGAGCTGTGATACGATTGTGCGCCAAACACCTTCACAATTTTCCGTTTGATGTTTTCGTCGTTTTCAGTGAGGTCGCTTGCAATTTCATCCGCGGAAAAAACAACGGCACCGCTACTTCTCAGCATCTCTGCCACCAACGATTTACCGCTGCCAATTCCGCCGGTTATTCCGATCCGCGTCAACATTACCGATATTGTCAACAATCATTTTGCAAAAGAAATTGCTCTGACTTCGCGAATGACAACCACCTTAATTTGCCCCGGATATTCCATCTCCTGCTGAATTTTTTGTGCAATATCGTGTGCAAGCTGATCTGCCATTGCGTCGTCAATCCTATCATGTTCAACGATAACGCGTATTTCTCTTCCCGCTTGAATAGCATACGTTTTTGCAACACCTTGGAATGATTGAGCAAGCGATTCCAATTTTTCAAGCCGCTTTACATAGCCTTCTACCGATTCACGCCGTGCTCCTGGGCGCGCCCCGCTGATTGCATCAGCCGCCTGCACCAGAGCTGCAATCGGATGTTCCATCGGGATATCTTCATGATGTGAACCGATTGCGTTTACAACAATCGGATGTTCGTTGTATTTTTTGGCAAGCTCATATCCAAGAAGCGCATGGGGACCTTCTACACTGCGATCGACCGTTTTCCCGATGTCGTGCAGCAGCCCCGAGCGTTTCGCAAGCATAGGATCAATCCCAAGTTCTGATGACATAATTCCGCAGAGAAATGCAACTTCAATGCTATGCTGTAACAAGTTCTGGCCATAGCTGGAACGATATTTCATCCGGCCGATATGTTTAATTATTTCTTGGTGAGCGCCGGGCAATCCAACTTCAAGCAAAGCGTTTTCGCCGGTGCGAATGATTTCCTCCTCAAGCTCTTTTCGAACTTTTTCAACAACTTCTTCAATACGTGCAGGATGAATACGCCCATCGGCTATGAGGCGTTCCAATGATACTCGAGCAACTTCTCTACGAAATGCATCAAAACCTGACAGAATAACAGCTTCGGGTGTATCATCTACAATAACATCTACGCCTGTTGCTGCTTCAAATGCTCGTATATTACGTCCTTCACGCCCAATAATTCTCCCTTTCATTTCATCGCTCTGAATATTCAGAACGCTCACAGTTGATTCCACAGCATGATCCGCGCCGGAGCGTTGAATCGCCTGTATGATGACTTTTTGTGCTTCCTTCTTTGCTTCTTCACGTGCCTGATCGCGTACATCTTTAAGCATTTGAGCAGCCTCGGTTTTGGCTGAGTTGACAAGGTTTTCCATCAGCGTCCGCTTGGCTTCATCACGCGACATTCCGGAAGCCCTTTCTAAGCGGACATTTTCTTCGTCTATGAGTTTTTGCAAGTCGGTTTGTTTTAGTTCAACGCTCTTAGATTTTTCATCAAGATCACGCTGTAACTGATGTATCTCCCGCTCTTTTTTGTTAAGGAGCTCAACCTTTCGATCAATATTCTCTTCGCGGTTCTCAAGTTGCTTTTCATATTGCTGAAGTTTGTTTCTTCGTTGGTTAGAGTCGGCATCAAATTCCTGCTTCTTTTTGTACCATTCGTCCTTAACTTCAAGAAGCTTCTCTCTTGTCATTGCGTTGGCATCTCGTTCAGCATCCACAATGATCTTTTTTGCACGTTCTTCCGCACTGATAATCTTGTTCTGTCCGGCACGGCCATTTAAATACCAGCCGGCGTAAAATGCGGTGGCACAAACAACAACAACCATAAGTATAAGTATCACAATGTCCATGGCGTTTCCTTATTAGTCACTGCCTTCACATTCTCGAAAAATAAAAATCCGCACTGCAACCTTAGACAGGTGTATTGAAAGAACCTCAGTCCTCATACACGGTGGGTGTTCGCCTACTCGTTTCTTACTTCCACTGTCTGCAACCCCAAGCTTGGGGAACGCCCGAGGGCGAATTGCAAATCTTGCTGTTATCCAGCAAGCGAGGCCTGTAATATGACGACTATGAGTCGAACTCCCATTTTAAAGAAATTGTCAGGTTCTTTAATAGTACTGACTATGGCTGACGGTGCGGATATTTTCAAATGGAGAATGACTGGCACGTTTTGTTAACGGGTTACGATTGACTCTGGAGAGTCGTATCAAGATAGTTGCTGATCTTCGTGATTTCGTTCTCGAGATGCTGGAGCATTGATTCGCTCTTGTCGCGCTCTTTTAAAAGTTCTTCTGTAATATTCAATGCGGCAAGAACTGAAATCGTCAATGGCGGCTGCTCAGGAATTTTATCGTGAATAGTGTTAATCATAGAATCTACATATGTTGCAACTTTCTTTGTAAACTCTTCACTTTCGCCCCGCAACGGATATTCCGATCCGAAAATTTTAACTTTAACACTCTTCTTATCCATTTGTAATTGCACCGTCCCTCGCCAAATTGTTGCTTGTTCTAACGATTTGCTTAGTCAATGAAATAACAACAATTACAGATACGCATTAATCTTCTCAATAAGGATTCGAATCTTTTCACGTACTTCTGTCCGCTCATCACTGTTCATCATCCCATTCGACGATTCTTTTTCATCAAGGGTTTCGATTTTAGCGCGAAGTTGCTCCACTTCGACATTTTTTGAAAGAACGTCGCTTTGCGCTTGAGCGATAGTGATTTCCAATTCTCTCACTTTCTCTTCCAAACTATTTTTCTCTGAGCGCAACGAAGCAATTATCTCCGCGGCAGAATGAGCCCGCTCCCATAATTGCTGAAGCACTTTTTCCAAAGGGCTTACTTCGTTCACGGCAATTTCGTGTTGTTCAATTTGTTCTTGCAAAGAATTCTCGTTGATTGATCATACTCCTTGCTTACACCCGCCGCAACTCTGCGCCGAATTTCCTGTTGAGGGCATCTACTATTTTTTTTATTGCCGCATCAATCTCAGAATCGGTAAGAGTTTTTTCATCGGGCACGAATTGAAGTGAGAACGCAACGCTCTTTACATTTTCGGGAAGATTCTTTCCTTCGTACACATCAAAAAGCGTCACTTGTTTCAACAAATTTCCACTGCTTTTATAAATCTCAGACTGCAGCTCCTGTACAAATGCTTCCTTCGGAATAATGAAGGCTAAATCTCTCAACACAGATGGAAACTTTGATCGCGGTGAGAATTGTCTAAAAGACCTCTCTTCCTTCTTGACGTTCGATAGGTTAATCTCTGCAACATAAACATCATTCTCAATTTGGAATCTTTGCAATAACGTAGAACTTACTTTGCCCAAATAACCACTGTAAGTTCCATTTATTTCAATACCTATCGTTTGCACAGTTAAAGGACTACTGCTATCATAGTAAATAAAACGAATTTTGTCAAGCGGAATTTTGAAAAGAACCGACTCAACAATGCCTTTAATATCGAAAATATCCGCTAAGCGGTCACCGTTGAACCATGTCCGGGCATATTTTCTTCCTGTCAGGCAAATTCCGAGCCGCTCTTCCTCCTGAAATCCATGCACTACATCGCTGCTGTTTTCCGCAGACTTGTGCTGATACACTCGGCCGATTTCAAATAGATGCGCATCTTTTGTACCATGGTTCTGATTGAAATAAACATTCTGCAGCATTGATGGCAAAAGACTTGGACGCATTACGGACATTTCTTTGCTGAGCGGATTCAAAATCTTAACAAGATGCTGCGAAAATAATTCAGCAGACGAACTGTCAATCATACTGTTTGAAATGGTTTCATGAAAGCCGTTCGCTTCAAGCCAGGAACGGGCAATATCACTTGCAGTTGCATCAGAAACATGCAAGCTTTTGAAATCAATTGCACTCACCATCTTATCTTCAATATTGTTATAACCGTAAAGACGGGCAACTTCTTCAACAAGATCAATTTCCTGTTCCAGATCAGGGCGAAATGTGGGGATGGTGCACCTGAATGTTTTCGAAGAAGAATTTGCCGTACGGATATCTTCAGCATGAATATCAATTGATGAAAGGTGCTTTTGAATATCTTCGGCGCTCAGATGTGTTCCTAAAATTTGATTCACACGTGAAACACGCAGTAAGATTTCCCGTGAAGAAATTTTGTTCGGATAATTATCAATCACTTCTTCCAAAGGTTTCCCGCCTGAAAGTTCTGCAATCAAAGCCGAGGCACGGTTTAGTGCATGTATTGTTCCATTAGGGTCGATGCCGCGTTCAAACCGCTGAGACGCATCAGTGCTCAATCCAAGCTGCTTCGATGTACGGCGAATGCTCAACGGAGAAAAATATGCGCTCTCTAAAACAACAGAAGTTGTCTTTTCAGAAATCTCCGAATTCAATCCGCCCATGACGCCGGCAATTGCAATTGCTTTTTCCGAATCACAGATCATCAACATGTTCGGGGAAAGCTTTTGCTCTTTCCCGTCGAGAGTCGTAAAGCGTTCTCCGTTCGCAGCAGTACGAACAACAATTTTTTTTCCGGATATGTGTTGATAATCGAATGCGTGTAACGGCTGCCCCAATTCGTACATCACAAAGTTTGTCGCATCAACAACATTGTTGATCGGACGAACGCCGACCGCCTTCAAAAGATTCTGCATCCATTCCGGCGATGGTGCGACATGGACATCAAAAATTGTCTTAGCAGAATAGCGCGGGCAGTCTGCCGTATTCACGATTTCTACATTGAGGAATTGAGAGATCTTTTCTGAAGATTCTTTTCCTGCTGTGATATCTGGAAAAACAAGTTTGCCGTTTATCGCTGCAGAAAGCTCCCGAGCAACACCAAGATGGTTCAAACAATCGGGGCGGTTTGGCGTAACACCAATTTCGAGCACAACATCGTCAAGCCCTAAATGCTGAGCGAGAGTTTTACCAACGACAGCATTACTTTCAAGCACCATAATGCCTTGAGCATCATCTCCAACTCCCAGTTCATACTCAGAGCAAATCATGCCGTTTGATTCGACACCGCGGAGTTTTACTTTTGTCAGCACAAAAGGTCTTCCGCTGGCGTCATGCTGGTTTCTCGGCACTGTAGCACCAACAAGTCCAACCGCTACCTTCTGTCCTGTTCTAACATTCGGAGCACCACAAACAATTTGAGTCAGCGATGCAGAATCTTCCTCCACACGTACTTGACACACCGTTAGTTTGTCAGCATTGGGATGTTTTTCGACAGAGAATATTTCACCAACAACAAAGCCATCCAGATGTTTGCCAAGATGTTCAATCTTTTCAACTTCCAAACCGAGCGATGTTAAAATTTGTGCGGCATCTTCAGGCGTAGAATCGAATGAAATATAACGGCGTAACCAATTAAACGATATGCGCATAGAGCTTTGATTTAAAATTGTTCCAAGAACTTCACATCGTTCTCCAGCAGCATTCGTAAATCAGGAATGCCGTGCCGAAGAGCTGTCGTTCGGTCAATCCCCATCCCAAAAGCGAAACCAGTGACTTCTTCAGGATTATAACCTACGTTGCGAAAAACATTTGGATGAACCATTCCGGCTCCGAGCACTTCAAGCCACCCTGTTCTTTTACACATTGGGCATCCTTTTCCGGAGCATATAAAGCATGTGATATCCATTTCAAGGCTCGGTTCTGTAAACGGAAAGAAGCTCGGACGAAACTTATATTTGATATCCTTGCCGTAAAATTCTCTAGCAAAAGTAACCAGCGTACCTTTTAGTTCGCTGAATGTCACGTTACGGTCAACGTACAAGCCTTCGACTTGATGAAACTGGCTTAGGCTTCGTGCGCTAATCGCCTCATTCCTGTAAACTCTGCCCGGCATAATAACGCGAATCGGAGGTTGTTGATGTTCCATGACGCGTATTTGCACCGGAGACGTATGGGTACGCAAAAGAATCTTTTCTGAAATGAAAAAAGTATCCTGCATATCGCGCGCCGGATGGTCGGGCGGGAAATTCAAAACCTCAAAATTGTGATAATCATTTTCGATCTCTGGCCCGGTAGCAATTGCGAATCCCATCGAAGTAAAAATCGCAACAATATCATTCAACGTTTGAGTGATAGGGTGAAGCGTACCTTTAGGAACAGTCCTTCCCGGTAAGGTCAAATCTATCGCAGCTTCTTCGCCTTTTTTCCCCGGATTGAGTTTTTGCTGCAGTGATTCAAACAGGGACTCAACAAATGAACGCAGTTCATTCAGCTGTTTTCCCAGCCCCGGCTTTTGTTCGTTAGGAACCGTTTTCAGCTTATCAAACAGTTCCCCGATGCTTCCTTTGCGTGCCAGGAATTCGACCCGGAATTTTTCCAGATCATCAACGGACCGCAACTCTGAAAAACGCTTTTCCGCAGCTCGCCTCAACGCAACGATTTCATCTGCCAGCGTATTTTGTACAATAGTCATAGCACAGTAATCGGAATCAATAAAATAAAATATCCCACCCTGCTGCACATCATGCAGCACGGTGGGAATAAATGATGATTACGCTTTGACGAATTTTATAATTTCGACAAACGCGTCAGGGTTGCTGACTGCAAGTTCAGCAAGGACCTTTCGGTTGATCTCAACATGCTTCTTATTCAATCCGTCAATCAATTCTGAATACGTCATTCCGTGCAGGCGCGCGGCCGCGTTAATGCGGGTAATCCAGAGTTGACGAAATGTGCGTTTCTTCGCGCGTCGATCGCGGTACGCATATTGATCACCTTTGTCGATGCTGTGTTTCGCGACGGTGAGTACTTTGCTTCTCGCGCCCCAATAACCTTTCGCTTCGCTGAGAATCCGCTTGCGACGGCGATGGGAGGCAACTTTATTCTGCGAACGTGGCATAGTTGCTCTTATCTCCTAAATGAGGATTAATAAAACAGTGAATTAAATTTAGCCGACCAATAACCGCTTTATATTCTTCGTGTCGACAGCTGCAACAAGGGTTGCTCGGCGCAGGTGTCGCTTTCTTCTGCGTGATTTGCTGGTAAGAATATGGCTCTTCGACATTTTATGCCGTTTAATTTTTCCGGACGCCGTCGTTTTGAACGTTTTGCGGGCTCCGCGATGCGTTTTCATCTTTGGCATGATCTACCTTTTGAGTTTGCGTTGATTTATCTGTTGGCGATGACTCTAATTTTGTTTTTGCGGTTTTGTCCGGTGCAAAGAAAATGATTAATGCTCTACCTTCCATGTGCGCCGGCTGATCGATTTTTGCAACTGACGCAAGCCGCTCAATTAACCTATTGATAACTTCTTCCCCTTTTTCCTTGTACGTGATTTCTCTTCCTTTGAAGATCACCGTTGCCTTCACTTTGTGCCCATCGGCAAGAAATTGAAGCGCATGTTTCGCTTTGAATTCAAAATCGTGCACATCCGTGTTAGGATGGAAACGAAGCTCCTTCACAAGAGTAACGTGTTGGTGCTTTTTCTGAATCTTCTCTTTCTTTTGCAATTCGTATTTGTACTTCCCGAAATCCATCACCTTACATACGGGTGGATTTGCATTGGGAACAACCTCTATCAAATCTCGGCTTTTACTTTGCGCAATTACCATCGCCTCTCGCGGCGTCATCACGCCAAGCTGCTGGCCGTTATCGTCAATCACGCGAATTTGAGCTGCGCGGATTTCTTCGTTAATACGAGGTCCTTTGCTTTTAATATGTGTATCTCCTATGCAGTGATAGATTTGGTTTCGATTTCGTGTTTTATTTTTTCAACAAACTGTTCGAAGGGCATTGAGCCAAGGTCGCCCTTCTTATGCTGACGAACCGCCACGTTTCCTGAGTTCTTTTCCTTCTCGCCGATCACGAGCATGTATGGAGCTTTTTTCACTTCCCATTCACGGATCTTGTACCCGATTTTTTCATTTCGTTCATCAACTTCAACTCGGATGCCGCCCGCCAATAATTTCGCCGCGAGCGATTTTCCATATTCTTCTTGCGCCGATGTAATCGGCAGAACTGCAGCTTGAACCGGTGCAAGCCATGTCGGAAATGCGCCTGCGTAATGTTCGATGAGAATTCCGATGAAACGCTCCATCGAGCCAAATGGTGCACGATGGATAATCACAGGCCGGTGTTTTCCTCCATCCGAGCCGGTATATTCAAGTTGAAAGCGCTCCGGCATCACATAATCAACCTGCACTGTTCCTAACTGCCACGTTCGCCCAATCGCATCCTTCACCATGAAATCAATCTTCGGTCCGTAGAACGACGCTTCGCCGATGCCTATAAAATAATCAAGCTTCATCTCATCGGCAACTTGTTTAATTTCGTCCTGCGCCTGAGTCCAGAACGCAGCATCACCGCCATATTTTTCTACATGAACATCATCGCGGAACGACAACCGTGTGCTTACATCCATTCCGAATGTCTTAAACACAAGCTGTGTCAATTCTACCGTGTTGCGGATTTCATCTTTAAGTTGATCATGCGCGCAATAAATGTGAGCGTCATCCTGCGTGAAGCCTCGCACGCGTGTCAGTCCGTTCATTTCGCCGGATTGTTCATAGCGATACACGGTACCGAATTCAGCAAGACGCAGCGGCAAGTCTCTGTACGACCGCGGCTTTGCCAAATAAATCTGATGATGATGCGGGCAATTCATCGGCTTGAGCAAAAACTGTTCGCCTTCCGGCATTGTGATAGGCGGAAATTGCGAGTCTTTGTAATACGGATAATGTCCCGAAGTTTTATACAATTCAAGATTTGCAATGTGCGGCGTAATCACCGGAAGATAGCCGCGCTTGCGCTGCTCTTCACGGAGAAATTGCTCCAGTGTTTCCCGGATTATTGTGCCGTTGGGAAGCCACAGCGGAAGGCCCGAGCCGACTTTCGGAGTCAGCAAAAATATTTCCAGCTCAGCGCCGAGTTTTCTGTGATCGCGCCGCTTTGCTTCTTCCAAACGGAAAAGATAATCGTCAAGCTCTTGCTTAGTCGGAAATGTGATTCCGTAAATGCGCTGGAGCATTTTATTCTTTTCATTCCCGCGCCAGTACGCGCCGGCAACATTCAGCAATTTGATATATTTAATTTTTCCGGTCGAAGGAATATGGGGACCATAACAAAGATCAGTGAAATTTCCCTGGTGATACATACTGATCTGTTCGCCCTTAAACTCGTTCAGCAATTCAACTTTGTACGGATCATTTTTCTTTGTGAAATAGTCAATTGCTTCATTCCAATCAACTTCGCGACGCTCGTATGGCGAATTCTTCTTCGCGAGTTCTACCATCTTATTCTCTATCGCGGCAAGATCATCAGCGCTTAACGAATGACCGCCAAGATCGAGATCATAATAAAATCCGTTTTCGATTGCGGGACCGATTCCGAATTTTGTTCCGGGAAATATTGATTCAACCGCTTCTGCCATTAAGTGCGCAGAGCTGTGCCAGTATGTTGATTTGCCTTCCGGATCGTTCCATGTATTGATCTTGATTGCAGCGTTCTGAGAAAGAGGACGAGCGAGATCCCACACTTCTCCATTCACACTGATTGACAAAGCATTTTTTGCAAGCCCGTTGCTGATGCTTTGCGCAATTTGCGCACCGGTAATTCCGCTTTCGAATTCTTTTTTACTTCCGTCAGGAAATGTTATTTCAATCATGCCTTGGCTTGAATTTCAATCTTGTTATTTACTGTAGACCTGTACAAAGAAAAATCGGAGAAGTGAACTCCGATTTTCCTGAAATGCTGCTCTGTAAATCAATGCATTATGCTGTTTCGTTCCAGTCCTCGTTCACTAATCTATGTTTAAAGTAACTAAAACGGGCTAAAAATGCAAGGTAATAACAGAAAAAATAGCACAATTTGTGCTGTTTGCAAATCTTGGTAGTGTCTCAGTTTAAAAATATTTCGAGCAGGACAGGCATTTTTGCCTGTCATTATTTGGTCAGACAAGTGGCGCAAAGCGCCATGGCGCCAACGGCGCTCAAATGTCTGTCCCGCCATATTTTTGACTTTTTGTACATCTTCTGCCCCAAAAATAACATTGCATCGCTTTCAAGCCTTGTTCTCGTATCCCTTTCGGTTCATCTCTATATTTATATGTTCACCAAGGAAGGAATTTTGCTGTTAAAAAATAATTGTTAACCGGAAAGATATAAAGGGCGCGGCGGCAAAATAGTTCGGGTGATGAACAATATATTTCAGAGGAAGATATTCCTCCGGTTCATTCTCGGTTAGGTTTCGGTTATCTCTCGGTTGAGCCTGTGTTCGAGAAATGCCATTTCAAGCTGCCAAAAAGTGGCAAGGGTTTTCAACTTAACAAAATCAGTGCCGGGCAGTGTGAGCGGAAATTCCGGCAGCGGAATGGAAAGAACATCATCGGCATGAGTCCGAAGAGCTACACACCGCCTGACGATCAAGGTTCAATTGACAAAAGAGCGCGGTTTGCTTCTTCGTCGAAGCTGGCTTTCGTGCTTTCGCTGACCAAGCCGGCGAACCTGACTCTGCCGGAGTTCTCGTTTCTTTCGTGAGCCACAGGAGCAACACCAACGGTGCTGGATGCTGTGGTTTCGTTCACGGTACCGCTTGATGCGGCAGGATTCGGTGCTTGCCGAAAGCTAGGAGGAGAGGAAACTGCTGTACGACAAAAACGACGATACTATTGGGAAAAGATATTCGATACGTTACGGATTATCTTCTAAAGGTTTAGAAAATAATCTGTTTCATTTTTTAAAAAGCCACTAATTTTTCACTTCATGGCTAAGCTATTAAAATAACTATTTATCTTTTCCCCTAAATCAGTTTTTATTTTCTCCCGCATCGTTCTCAATGCGCGCGCGGCCGCTTCTTCATAAGTTATGTGTCCTTCCCTGCCGTTTTCCGAGAAAGAAATTATTGTTCTTCCCGACGCTTCGTTAACGAACAATTGATAGCTCCACCTGACAAACTTCTGATCGCTAGCCAAATCAATTCGCTCTACACTTTCCGTCCCTCCAATTGTCAAAACGCCTCTTTCAGCCACAGAGAAGCCAAGTTCAGAGAGCATGTCATTAATGAACCCAGCCACATTATCTTTTTCGGCACCTGAAATATTTATCGCAAACGATACATCCTTTTGAGCGTTAGAGCACATCTCAGTTATTCGCCCCAATGAATATGCGCTATCTGGTTGAACGGACATACCTATCATAATTATTTTGAGTTGTTGTACAAGAGCTACATTGACTTTGGCAGTCACAAGTGCGGCATCAATATTTGAATATTTTTTTAGGGGGTCTTTTACTTTTTCACATTTCTTAACGAATGATTCAATCCTTGAATAGTTCTCTTTTATCTTATCCCTATAGAGAACCGCCGTAGGCTCCCTCTCTATGATTCCGAGAACGAACACTTTCCCGAGGTTGTCTGTATAACTTTCCGGATACCGAACATTAAAAAGCGTCTGCTCAGAAGCAACAGATATTTTTTTTTCTATATTCGTACGACTTTCCAGCGATGACTGATTCGATTTGATCAACTCCTGGTATCGAGCATTGATTGTCTCCTCAGATTTGATTTTTGACTGGAAAATCTTTGCCAGATTTGACGCTGCAGAATTTTCAGCTTCCTTCCGGGAATCTCCCGTTCCAATCGCCGTCAAATATTGGGAATTCGGATAACTCCTTTCCGGATGATTAATCCATTCCGGTGTGCCATTCTGCGTGTGCAGAGAAAACAATAATCCCAAACAAGAAAAATAGTACATTAATGAAATCATTGCCGCCTCAGTTTCGATTAGTTAAGAAAAAATGATTCGTACAGATTCAAAGAATTAGCAGCCACGAGAATCAAACCTTTGTCGTCGGAGTGAATAAGTCTGCCGTCTACTGAATAATATCGCACTACTAGATGGTATGTTCCCGGGTTGATTACGCATTCACCCACCAGCGCATTTGCTGGAAAATATCTCGACAACCTGAGGTCGGCATTTTCACTTGCATCAACCACCGCTCCCGTAACGGCACGTGTCAATTTTCCCCACATACCGCCCCCCGTTTCTTTGTCAAGCTCCTCATTTGCCTTCTCGTTAGCTATTCCCTTTACGATAGTGCGAGCAATTGTCTTGAGATAGGTGATTCCTTCGTGGAGTTTGTAGGTTTCATACGCAGCATTTTCGATGCACTCAATTAACTGAAGAGATGCCACTTCGCTACCGTTCAAGTCGACGGCTATTCGGCCAACAATGGTACCCTTCTTCTCGATGTAAGGGAGAGAAAACTTAAAATGATAACCATCTTTCATATCTTTCCACGAAATAATATCGAGCTGCTTTTCATTTTTCCCGTCGGATTGGTAGATTGCAACGGCATCTTGAAATGTATGAATCGTGAGCACTCTAGCGAAAAGTTCTGGTGACTTTCCCACAAAGCTAATAATATCCAACCTTGCCTTCGTTGATCTTTCCAGACAGCCCTCCAACTTCGGCTGAGGGAAATCATATATAGAAGGTTCTGCTACCCAGGCATCGTCGATCTTTCGCGCATCTATCTGCGCATCGTCATATTTTCCTTCCGACCTGTACATTAAAAGGCTGATGTATCTTGCCAGTGCTGAATTTGTAAATGGCATTTTCTGAGCCTGCAACTTCTTTTTTGCGTCATCTGATTGGTTGAAATTGTCTGCAATCTTCCGGTATTTGTCTTCAAGTTGTGACAATTTATTATCAGCACGACGGATTTCCACAAATGCTTCATCAAATTGTTTCACATTTGCATAATTCAGCGCTTTAAAAATATTGAGGTAAATATTTTCATAATCTTCGCCGCTGTAATCGAGGGCGTTATCGTTCAGCAAAAGTGATGCCGCGCCTTTTGAAATGCTTTTCGTATAAAGCTCATCTATTGCATTTTCTGCAAAAGTTAATGCTTGATTGCTTCCTACGTAAGCCCCCTTGTAGTGGCATAACATCCCGAGGTCAAGATAATAAAGCACCCGGTCTTTCTTGCTGTAATTTATAGTTTTTGATTTTTCGAGCGAATTTATAGCGGCACTGAAGTTCTGTGAAGATACTTGTTTGTCCACATCAACGAACTGTGCCTTTTGAGTCTGCACGGATGTGCATCCCCTTGCAAAAACCGCCAACAAAGAAATAATCAGAGGAACAAAGATATTCCTTCTAAGTCTTCGATGAAATGAGTATTCACAATTTCGCATGATCAGACTCTTTCATTTATACAGTTACCACGATGTGCTTGAACGCTCAATCACTTTCTTAATTTTCTTTGTGTCCATCCAAACTTTTTCATTAGATTGAAGATCAATTAATACCATGTCAACCTGATAGAATTTCACCTCTTTTCCCTCAACTCTGTCAACGATATCTTTGATGCTCCCTTGAAGCATATAGTCGGCACCGGTTTCAGCGGCTAATTTTTTCGCCGTCTCTTCAGTAGCGTTGCTCTGTTGGTTAAGACGCTCCTCACGCACTTCCTGACGTTCCTTCTTGCCCGCTACGAATGTTACTTTGCCGCTGTTTACCAATTCACGTTCTATATCATCAATGAAGGCATCTGTCTGAATATGTTCAGAGCTAAGGTTGCGAACAGTTCCGACAATTACAGTGGGTTTTTTTGAATTCCGAGATACAAAATCCTCAAGCCACGGCTTCGTAGTAAGACTGGATACCATCTGCTGTGCGACCAATCTGGAATCTGTATCGTTCCATTTCCCGCTCAAATCTATATCAGTGTCAGTGGAGACACGAGAGACTTGTCGGGACGAAGAACAACCAATAAGTAAAAATGATGCTACGATGAAGCAAAGATACTTCATAGTACCTCCTTTTTATTTTGAGTTTCTGAGGGGTTATGTTCTCGGTTAATTACTTTTTTGCACTTGAATGTGCTTGTAGTTTATGCATCGCCTGTCCAATGGAATTTTGTATAGCCATTGTGCATACGTTGAAAGCGCTTTTTCTGCAACTGAAAGTTGTGAACCGCTGAAATCCAATCGTTCAATGTTTGGAAAAGGGACATTGTCTTTCGTGACTACTGCAATAATCAAGTCTGATGAGGTTGGCAATCCTTTCTCCGTCTCGAATTCAAGTGAATATGCTTTGCTCGGCGGAAAAATGAAATCGGTATTTGCAACCAAAAAATTCTTCTGATCTATTGCATTGGGAAATAAAACATTTATGGAATCACCATGAATGTCAAGAATTGTGAGATAGCCGGATTCTGTTGTCTTTACACGAATAAGAACCGGTTCGTACACTTTGTATGTCTCCCGTTCAGTTGACATTGTTACCTCAAATGCCGGATCCGGCTTCCCCTCAGGCATGCCCACCAAAACTTCGGTATAGGCGACACGTTTATATATCGTATGGGTTGAATCTAACGGAGCCGGGTCATCGAAACGAACATTTCTTTCATTCAAAATCAAACCGCGGGCATTCGATTCTGCAAACTCGGAGAAAAAATCAATGAGCCTGTTGTTCTCTTCTGACTTAAATAACAGTGTGCCTGCTGCGACTTCGATCCCTGCTTTCTTCAAAGCATCGGCTTCCGCATTTTTCAACGCTTCGCGACGAATCTTTTCCATATCTTTTCCTGTTGCACTCCCTTCCCCCTTGTACCACTGTGCGGCTGACTCAGTTTGCGCATATAGAGAAAAAACTGTTAAATTCAACAGAGCAACAATTTGCAGCAGGTAACAATGTCTCATTTGTTTATGCCTTCAGTTTGTTATCTCACCAACGTCAGCAACCTCTCCATGCTCGATTCGGAAAACCTTCCAGTAACGTCCAATGATTTCGGGTGTAATATGATAGACTTTGATAAGCCCTTGGCTGCTAAAAACTTTCACCGCTGCTTTCGATTCGGACAGATTTAAAGAATTGGCTGCGTTCCTGTCAGTGAAGTTGTGAACAAAGAAGTCATAACTTCCACCCGCATCGATGGAACTTATTGTAATTGTTTCGGGACCATAGCCGGTGGTCGCATCATGGTCAAGTTGTGCCTGCCCATCAGAAGACGTTCTCATATCACGATATGAGATATGGTAGGCGCCTTGCTTGACGAGATGCGCATCAAGGTCGGGCGGATTTCTATCCCAATCCAACACAATCCGAATCTGACCTCTGAGCAACGAGGGGGATACGGAAAACCTGTTGAAGAAGATGGTGCCTGCCATTAGTTCGATTGTGAATTCTGAAGAGACGTAGCCTTTAGCCCGAAAGCTCACTTTAAGTGTTCCGTTGTCAATCGGAGAAGTAAAAAGAACTCTTCCTTCCGCATCTGATTTCAAATCGCCGACTTGCTCAATGTTCACATCGGCGTTGGATATTCCTTCGCCATTGAGTGCATTGAAAAAATGAAGCGTCAGCTTTCCTTCGCTCAATTCATCAAAAACATCACGCGCTTTTGAATGAAGTGAGTTGTCCTGACCAAAGGCGGGTACAAAATATACGAGAAGAATCAGTATCATTATCAAACTTCTACGGCACATATAACCTCCTATTTCTTTAGAGTCTCAATCACCGTTTGCCCATTCCCTTCCAACTGCGCCTCCTGCGGTCGCTGGTACAAACGATTAGACCAATACGGCATACCGTCGTTCTGGTCGTTGATATACTTAATCAACTCCTCCGCGGTAATTCTTCCATCTCCGTTTACATCTGCAGCACCTTGTAAGCCTTTCAGGAAAAAGTAAGTGAACATTCCGTGTCGCTTTTCATCATACCAGTTCGAGACTTGATTTGCGCTCGAAGACTGAAAAATGATTGTATTGGGATCAGCAACGAGCGGATTGTTGATTTTCAATAATGCCGGACTTGCGCTTTTCAGCAATGTTTCGCCGCCTCCGGAGTAACCGGAGAAGCAGGCATCAATAACAATTGTCTTATGTCTCGCGTTGAGCAATTCGACATCCACATAAAACTTTTTCATGCTGTAGGAGTTGTTATCATTCACATAATTCGGATCGCCATCCCAAGGAACGAGATACGCCTCACTGTTCACAGTGTTCGGTGCACCATGTCCGGTGAAATAGATGAATAAG
>JAJYOI010000148.1 GCA_021796275.1 Bacteroidota bacterium | reverse complement strand
GCGGCGTTTGCTTCGTCAACAATGACCAATGAAGAGTTTAATTTTAGAATCTCTTCAACATCGCTGACAGACATTGACTGCCCTGTCGGACTATTGGGCGATACAAGAACAATGACTGATGGTTTCTCGCGGAGCGCAGCATCAATAATTTTCTGCGTCGGGAAAGAAAAATCGCCGTTCATGAAAACTGAAACAATCTCTCCATCGAACACCCGCGCGGCTTTTTCATAAAGGAAAAAAGTCGGCTGCGGAATCAGAACTTTTGTCCCCTTTGTTACTGTCGCCATGAGAATCGTGTACATCAGCTCGTTCGAACCGTTGCCGGCAATAATGCCGTCAACGTGATGTTTTGTGAAGCCTGCCAGTGCGCCGAGCAAATCGACCGGGAACGTTTCCGGATAACGGTTCCATGATGACGAAGCAAACGCCGCCAGAATTTCCTTTTTGATCGACTCGGGAATGTCAAACGGGTTTTCATTTTGATTTAACTTGATAAGTCCCGGCTGAAGCGGCTTTCCCTTCACCGCATAGGCTTCCAGCGCACGAACGCTTGGTTTTATGAAATTGATGAAGCTCATTTGTTATTGTTCTTTCCTCGAAGCCTGAGAGAAAATGCATGTGCTGTAAGCCCTTCACGCTCGGCAAAAAAGGCGACGTCTTCACTCACCGATTCCATTTTCTTCTTTGAATAATTCGTTACGCTCGATTTCTTCACAAAATCGTCCACCGACAACGGCGATGAAAATCGCGCCGTATGTTCTGTGGGAAGAACGTGATTCGTACCGGCGAAATAATCACCGATCGCGACCGGAGAATAATTCCCCAAAAAAATCGAGCCGGCATGTTTAATCATTTTCAGCGTTTGTTCCTGATTTTTCGTCACAATTTCCAGATGTTCCGGCGCAAAAGCATTCACGATGTCCGCTCCCTGTGAAAGCGTTCGCACGAGAATAATTGCACCGCGCTGCTTTAGCGACGTTTCAATAATTCTTTGCCGGGGAAGCACACGCACTATTTTTTTGAGTTCTGACCGAATTTGATTTGCAAGCAGCAAACTCGTTGTAACAAGAATCGAAGATGCGTGTTCATCATGTTCCGCCTGAGCAAGCATGTCCGCTGCAATGTATTCCGGGCGCGCGGAATCATCGGCAAGAATTACTACTTCGCTCGGCCCGGCAAAACTATCAATGCCGACAATGCCGAACACCAACCGCTTTGCAGTCGCAACAAAAATATTTCCCGGCCCCACAATCTTATCAACAGACGGAATTGTTTTCGTACCAAAAGCTAATGCTGCTATCGCTTGTGCACCGCCGATGCAATAGATATTTTTTATATTTAAAATGCCCGCAGCTACCAACACATCGGAATTTACTTTTCCATTTGTGTTGAGCGGAGAAACGAGATGAATTTCTTCCACCCCAGCGACTTGTGCCGGAATAACATTCATTAAAACGGTAGAAGGATATGCGGCACGCCCGCCGGGAACATAGACGCCGACGCGCTCAATCGGCAAATATAATTGCCGGAGATCGGAGCTGAATTCTTCGCGGATTTTCCACGATGAATGACGCTGGTGCAAATGAAAACGACGGATATTCGCCGCAGCCTTCTTTAGAACTTTTACAAATTTTTTGTCTGCATGTTCCAGAGCACCACGAATGTCTTTTTCCGGTACTTTGAGAGAAGAAAGCGTGACGCCGTCAAATTTCTTTGTATAATATCGAAGCGCATCGTCGCCATCGCGCTGAACACGGCGGAGAATTGCACGGACAGCACGTTCCACAGCGTCGGTGGATGAAGTTCTGTCATGCAAAAAATCTTTAGGAAGCGAATACGAAGAGCGCAGATCGAATTGTCGTATCATAGAAGCCAGAATTGTTTCTGGAGTTAATATACCGAGATTGCGCCGAAGAATCAACGAAATGAAATCGGGCACTAAAAAACAAAAAGGGAAATCTGAATCGGTTTCCCTTTTATCATTACGAACAAACAATATTACTTCGTTGCAAGCAGCTCTTCAATTTTTTCTGTCATCGCTTTCGAACTCGGGACGACGTTGGATGCAAACCGTGCGACGACATTACCGTTCCGGTCAACCAAAAATTTTGTAAAATTCCAGCCAATATCGCCTTTGAAATCTGTCTCAGTTGTCAGATAATGATACAGCGGTGCCTGATCATCTCCTTTGACACTGATTTTCGAAAACATATCGAAGGTAACATTGTAATTGCGCGTGCAGAATGCTTTAATCTCGCCATTTGTGCCGGGTTCTTGTGAACCGAAATTGTTTGCAGGGAAAGCAAGAATTTTAAATCCCTTGGCTTTGTATTTCTCATACACTGCTTCCAAATCTTTGTACTGCGGCGTATAGCCGCAAAACGACGCCACGTTGACGATCATCAGCACGTCGCCTTTGTAATCTGAAAGGGGCTTTTCCTTCCCGTCTATTGTCTTCATTGTGAAGTTGAAAACGGATTGCGCTTCCGAATTTTTCTTTTCGTTTCCATCGTCCTTTGCAATAACAAATGACGAACCGACAACCATTCCTATAATAAACAATGCAAACATTTTCATAGCATTCTCCTCGGTTGATGAATTCTTCTGCCGCTTTACGGCATGGCGCTCTCAGCGCTCATTCATTTAACTTTCGGGTGCGCAATTAAGTTCCGCCAATGGAACATGGAGCCACAGGCGGCAAAAACAGAACAAGGTTTCAATCACGCCGCTGGCGTGACGAAACCTTGTTCTCGTCAAAAATATACAAATGAAATTACGTCCCGGCGCTGTAATCAGTCATGTAGACTTTCTGTTCCGGTGTCAGCTTATCAATTTTGATATCCATTGTGCTGAGCTTCACGCCTGCAATTTCCTGATCTTGCTCTACAGAAATGTCGTGCACTTTGTTGTCAAGCTTTTTTCCCTTCTTGTATGATTCCGCAAGGCGAAGCTGTGACATGAATTGATTTGCAAACGACATATCCATCACTTCAGAAGGATGTCCTTCTGCAGCAGCAAGATTTACAAGGCGCCCTTGCGCAAGAACATAAATCCGGCGACCGTCTTTCGTGAAATATTCTTCATTGTTTGGACGGATTTCACGGATATTCTTTGTGACCTTCTTCAGTTGAACAAGATTGATCTCACAATCGTAGTGCCCGGTGTTGCAGATGATTGCGCCGTCTTTCAGCGACTTAAAATGACGGTCAATAAGAATATCTTTCACTCCGGTCGCCGTAATAAAAATATCGCCGACCTTAGCCGCTTGATCCATCGTCATCACGC
>JAJYOI010000147.1 GCA_021796275.1 Bacteroidota bacterium | reverse complement strand
ATTCCCTTCTTCGTCATCTCGTCTTTCAGAGCAACGGCTGTCTCGAAATCTTTACAGAGATTGATCAGCGTTGTGTAGGTAACGACATCGGGCGGGATTCCCTTCTTCGTCATCTCGTCCGCTAATTTCTTTCCCTGCTCCACGTTTTCTTGTCTTGCCATCAGAACATTGTAATAATGGTGTACACGTGGCTTAATACCAGCATTTTGAAATTCCTGAACAACAGCGTTTAAATCTTGAGGTGTTTTTAATGAAAAGATGATTTTATCCACCTTCAGGTCTTTCTCCGTAAACGCGGCTAAAATATCTTTGACGATAACTACTATTTGCAATTCCGGTTCGACAATGCGATCAAAATACACTTGCTCAGGAACAATCGCATAGGGTGAGCCAGACACAAAACCTTTTTCAATGATGCTCTGCATATTATCTAGCCATCTCTCATCAACCAATTCCAACGGAAGTTTATCTGCAAGTTTCTTTATCGAAGAAAGCAGAATTTCACCTTTTGTGTTATAAATACCGCTTAACAGAAGTTTTTTAATTGTAATGAGTATTTGTTTTTCAACAGGAGATATTCTGTCCCGATACCTTAAACGCATCTCATCAAGATCAACGAAAACAGTTCCAATATTTTTGCCATCAAAATGAGGAGGAAGAGGAATCCCATTTAAAGCAGCAGCTGATTCGGCCAAATTGTTATTCGCCTCTGGGATTTCGATCGGTTCTAACATTAATGATGAAGTTCCCCACTGGCTTTGTACTGTTTTCCATTCTTCTATTGTTCTGCAATTAGCCACTATAAGCCATCCCTGTTCCGTCACTTTCTCCATAAACACATGGGGGGACTTACCCTCTTCAAAGAACCGTTGCAAGTCATTAAAGGCGATAATTCTCTTTCCTTTTGTTAATGGCAACTTCTTAAATATTCTGGGGAATTTAATCTCATGAGTATATTCAACCGGATACGGAATAAGCACAAAAGCTTTTTTCAGTTGTCGCAGGCATTCAACCATAGTTCTTGTTTTGCCTCGCAAAGGAGTCCCCGTTAACACAATGTGTTTTCCAGCGGCAATTTTTTCTAAAATTTCTTTTTCAATTCCTTTACGTTGAAAATACTTTGATTCAGGTCTGTTCTTTTCAAACAACCTGTAAGTTAAGCGAGATGGCTTATACCATTTGCCGCCAACAAACCTATTTAGTAGCTTCTTTCTTTCCTGACGAATGCCGTAAAGCGCTAGAACAAACAACAATACCGTAAAAATAAGGGTCAAAAAAACGAAAGCAGGTTCTGTTGTGAAATATTTTAAGACTTGTAAAGTATCCACTTCATAGCTTTTGGTTATTATCATTAGCCTATTTTGGAACGCTCATTCGCGAAACTCCGCTTCACTCTCAGCATCCTATCACAGCCGAACACCATTCGGCACAATGGGGGAAAAATACTAAGAGAACCTGGGGCTATTCTCTCTTACCTGCCGGTAGGCAGGTTCACAAATCAATGGCATAATCTCTCTTTTCTTCGTCACAAAATCAAGCCCGCATGTGCAATTTCTCCTGCGTTTCACCGTTTTCCTGTTTCATTAGTCATTTGTCCCGCTTCGGGAATCGCTTGTTGGGTTTCGTAACTCAATTGTCCGGCGTTGTAATCCGGTTATTGGGCTTCGTCAATCAGTTATTTAGCTTTGTAAGTCCGCAATTGTGTTGTGTAACTTGCCAGTTGGGCGCTGTAACCCGGCTATCGGGCTGTGTAAGTTGTTAAATGTGTGTTGCAAGCTGTCGGTTGGGCATTGTAAGTCGGCAATTATGCTGTGTAACCCGGTAGTTGGGCGCTGTAAGTCAGCAAATATGCTGCGTCAGTTGACAAAAAGGCAGTGTCAAATGACAATTGTGTAATGTCAGTTGGTTATTTGGCAGTGTTGCCCGGCAAATATCCTTTGTCAGTTGGTAATTGTGTTGTGTCAGTCGGCAATTGTGCTCTGTCAGTCGGCGATTATTCTTTGCACGCTGCCTGTTGTCCGGTGTGCATCGGCAATGAGGCGTTGTAAGTTGTCGTTTAGCTTCGCAAGGCCGCTATCAACCATCACTTTCAAACCTCTGACCAAAAATATTTTCCGCCCGATAGCCGGTGGTTCATGTATGTTCTATCACCTCACGTCACCTCTCGCGGCGCGGAGCGTGTTCACCATCAGCATTGCAATCGTCATCGGTCCCACGCCTTTCGGCACCGGCGTAATCGCGCTGGCAACATCTTTCACCCGCTCGAAATCAACGTCCCCAACAGTTCTGAATCCTGTTTTCGTCGAAGCATCCGCAATCTTGTTAATGCCGACGTCAATCACCACGGCTCCCGGCTTTACCATCTCCGCGGTGATCGCGCGCGGCTTTCCGACGGCGGCAATAAGAATATCCGCCTGCTTCGTATAATAGGAAATATCGGGCGCGGCTGTATGCGCGACCGTGACAATCGCGTTTGCCCACTCTTTTTTCTGCATCAGGATCGCCGCAACCGGTTTGCCGACAATGTTACTGCGCCCCACAATCACAACATGCTTGCCTGCCGGATTGATGCTGCTTCGTTTCAATAATTCCTGAACTCCCGCCGGCGTGCAGGGAAGAAATCCTTTCATCCCGATCAGCATTCTGCCGACGTTGACAGGATGAAATCCGTCAACATCTTTTTCAGGAAGAATCGTCTCGATCACTTTTTGCTCGCTGATATGCGGCGGCAGCGGAAGCTGGGTGAGAATGCCGTGTATCTTCGGATCGTTGTTAAATCTGCGGATCATCTCCAGCACATCGTGTTCGGACACAGTTGCTGGAAGTTTTTCCGTTACGGAATAGAATCCGATTTCCTCGCACGCCTGTCCTTTGCTTTTCACATACGACTGCGACGCCGGATTTTCTCCGACAAGAATGAATGCAAGTCCCGGCGTAATGCCGCGCTCCGCTTTCAGCTTTTCCGTTTCTGCCTTAACTTCCTGTTTTATATCTTCAGATATTTGTTTGCCGTCTATGATCATATTTTATCTCACGCAAAGACGCTAAGAAAAAAGATAAATGTGAGAAGGAAAATGTGAAAAGAGTTTTGTTGTTCATCTTTTCCATTTCTCTTTTCTCATCTCACGTTTCACCTTGTTTTAAAATTTGGGAAAAATAATCTGTTCGATCTTCACCGCTTTCCCGGTTTCAACTTCCACTTCGATTGCTACGCCGCAGAGATGCACATCGTGCGATGCAACTTCGTACTTGTGCGGCGTTTGTTTAATGAAACGCGCAAGCGCCTGTTCCTTCTTCATGCCAAGCACAGAATCATATGGCCCCGACATTCCCACATCGGTGAAACGCAGGAG